>NZ_LRRB01000275.1 GCF_001646865.1 Aldersonia kunmingensis
TGTCGCGACGCGCACGTGGTGGCCACGGTTGTGCTCGATGTAGAAGTGTCCATAGCAGCTCTGCGCGAGCGTGATCCGGGACAGCTTGCGCTCGAGGTCGACCTTCTTGTGGCCGAGTTCATGAGCGGTATTGATGCCGATGCCCGCGATGCAGCCGACGCTGATCGCCAGGCCGATCTTGCTGACTGTGCCCAGGCCGCCTTCGATACCGAGCCAGCTCAGGTCGGATGCGGTGATCAGGTAGCAGGCCAGCACAAGCGTCACGTACTGCAGCGGCACGAATGCGTACGTCAGGTAGCGGTAGTACTTGTCGTTCTCCAGGTGGTCCATCACCTCGTCCGGCGGGTTGTTGCCGTCCGGGCCGAAGAACACATCGGCGATCGGGATGAGCACGTAGATCAGCAGCGGCCCGATCCACCACAGGACACTGGCCACCGCACCCAAGCCGGCCTTCTCCAGCGCCCACACGATCGGCAGCGCGATCAACAGTGCGGTGGGCGCGAACAACCCCCACAACCACATGTAGCGCTTCGTGTCGCGCCAACCGGGTACGACATTCGGCTGTTCGACCTGCGAGTGCGTGGACATCCCGTCTCCCATCGAAGGCCGGCTCAGGTGTGAGCCGGAACACCAACAATAGTGGACATTACCGAGCAGTTTGTAGGATGTCTAGACAAAATGAGCTATTTTGTAAATCAATCGCCTTCGCTTCCAGCGTGACCGGTGGGGTCCGTGGGCAGATGGGCATATGCCGCCTGTCGCTTTCCGAGCACCGAGTGCCGCCGGCTGTAGACGAAGTAGACGACGACGCCGATCGCCATCCAGAGCAGGAACCGTCCCCAGGTCAGGATCGACAGGTTCAGCATCAGCCAGAAGCATGCGAGCACCGCCAGGATCGGGACCAGCGGCACAAACGGCACCCGGAAGCCGCGCTCGAGATCGGGCCGGTTACGCCGGAGCACGATCACGCCGATCGACACCAGCACGAACGCGAACAGCGTGCCGATGTTGACCATCTCCTCGAGCGCGCCGATCCCCACGAACGCGGCGAGAACGGCGCACACCCCACCGACGAGCAGGGTGATCCGGGCGGGCGTGCCGTGCTTGCCGGTGTGCGAAAGGGCGTGCGGGATAAGGCCATCACGGGACATCGCGAACAGGACCCGGGTTTGGCCGAGCAGCAGCACCATCACCACTGTGGTGAGACCGGCCAACGCTCCGATCGAGATGACATCCTTTGCCCATTCGACATCGTGGATCGCGAACGCCGTCGCCAATGTCGCGTCGGGTCCGGACAGATCCGTGTAGGGCACCATGCCGGTCAACACGAGCGTCACGGCGACATAGAGCACCGTGACGATGGCGAGCGAGGCAAGGATGCCGCGCGGCACCGCGTGCTGGGGGTTCTTGGTCTCCTCCGCGGTGGTGGCGACGATGTCGAAACCGATGAACGCGAAGAAGACCAGGCTCGCGGCAGCGAGCATGCCGTACCAGCCGAAGGTGCTGTTGCCCGCACCCGTCATCCACGAGAACACGGTCTGGTGGATGCCTTCCTTGCCTTCGCCGGGCACCGATTCCGGCATGAATGGGCTGTAGTTCGCCGTGTCGATGTATTTGATGCCGACCACGATCACCAGCAGCACCACTGCGATCTTGATCGCGGTGATCACCGCCGACACCCGCGACGACAGCTTCGTGCCGGTGACGAGAATGGTGATGAGGACGGCAATGATCAGCACTGCGCCCCAGTCGAAGTCGCGGCCACCGATCTCGACCGTGCCCTCGATTCCGGTGAACACCTCGCCGAGATAGAGCGACCAACCCTTCGCGACAACCGATGCCGCGAGCGCGAATTCGAGGATCAGGTCCCAGCCGATGATCCACGCCGCGAACTCACCGAACGTCGCATAGGAGAAGGTGTAGGCGCTTCCGGCCACGGGGACCGTAGAAGCGAACTCCGCATAGCACAACGCCGCGAGCGCGCAGGCGATCGCGGCGATGACGAACGACACCGAAACCGACGGTCCGGCCACGTTGCCCGCGGTACGCGCGGTCAGCGTGAAGATGCCGGCGCCGATCACCACTGCGACGCCGAAGACCGTCAGATCCCATGCGGTCAGATCCCGGCGGAGCTTCGAATCCGGTTCGTCGGTGTCGGCAATCGATTGCTCGACCGACTTGCGCCGGAAGATCGAGTTCTGCCTTCGGGTGGTTTCCTCGCGTCCCTCGATGGACATTCGGCAGCCTCCTCGCCGTGGGCATACACCTGGTCGGGGTCACCAACAGCTCGGGTTCGAGCCGTCTGATCCGCCGCTCGGTCGAGCCGTCACATGCAGCTGAGCTGTGACGAGCGTATGCCCGGGACTGCCCGATGAGCGTGGTATTCGTGCCTACTCATGCCCAATCGGTACGCGTCGTAATCAAGATCAGGAAGGCAGCGCTTGTCCCTGCGTCCGGTAGAGGTCCGGCTCGAGGTAGATGAAACCCTCGCCGATGAGCAGGCTGTGCATTTCGACGATCAGCACGATCGCGATCAGGCCGAGGAGCACGCCGATGCACAGCGTGCCGATGCCGTCCCACACCGGATCGTCGGTGACCACGGTGAGCCCGACGCGCCGAGGGCGAGGAAAAGGCCGCAGCAACAGGCCCCGGTTCGAGGTGTCGGCGACCGAGTGCACCGATTCCGCGAGCATCGAAGACGAGCCGGTTATGAGAAAACCCACGAACTTCGCGACCGCGATCGGTTAGACCTCGGCCGGCTTCCCGGTCTCGTGCAGGCTGCCGACCGTCACGTGGAAAACCTGAGCGGCCGCTGTCTGCGCGCGCACCTCGATATCGGGGTCCGACGCCGAGATCCACGCCGCCGCACCGCGCTCTAGGCGCACGACGCTCGCGCCGGCGCGTGCCGGGTCCGTCGGCTCGCCCGCCCACTGCAGTTCCACCGTGCCCGAGGTGCAGACCACGATCCCCGGACCGCCGTCGGCAGCGATCGGCACCGACTCGTCGGCCACGCACTCCCGCCAGGTGAGCGCGAACTCGTCGACATTGGCCACGAACCGCCCGCCGCGGCCGTCCGCGGTGGGGGTGCTGCGGCACACCGTCATCGGGGTCGGCTCGAAGTCCAGCACTCGCAACAGTTCCGGGACGTCGACGTGCTTGGGGGTGAGCCCGCCACGCAGCACATTGTCCGAGTTCGCCATGACCTCCACGGCCATGCCGTGCAGGTAGGCATGAAGGTTGCCGGCGTCGAGGTGAATGGACTCTCCCGGCTGCAGCGAGATCCGGTTCAGCAGCAGCGATGCCAGCACGCCCGCGTCGTTCGGGTAGGCACCGGCGAGTTCGAGCGCGGTCCGGACCTCGCGCGCGAAGCGAACGCTGTCACCAGCGGAACCGGACAGATACCGCACACAACCGTCGAGGACGTCGTCGAGCAATATCGCCAAAGCCGGTGGGGGAAGGGTGATCCAGGTGGTGAACAGCGCGCGCAGACCCGACGCGTCGGGCTGCCCGTCGAGCAGATGAACGTAGGTGTCCAGCGAGCGGGCATCGATCGCGCGCATCAGGGCGACCGTCTCGTGCGGGTCGCGGAATCCGGCGAGTGCCTCGAACGGCCCGAGCGCGACGACGAGTTCCGGCTTCGCGCTCTCGTCCTTGTAGTTACGCACATGCGAGTCGAGCGGCACCCGGGCGCGGTTCTCCCGCTCGAAGCCGTCTCGGGCCTGCGCGGCACTCGGATGAGCCTGCAACGAAAGCGGTTCCTCGGCGGCGAGCAGCTTGAACAGGAATGGCAGACGCTTGCCGAAGCGGGGTGCGACGCGCGCACCGAGCTGGCCGTCGGGATCGTCGGTGATCAGGTCGAGCAACGAGATCTTGCCCTCCGCACCCTCGATCCACGCCGGGTCGGCCGGATGCGCGCCGAACCACAGTTCGGCTTCGGGATGTGCCGACGGCGAAGGGCGGCCACACAGCTCGGCCAGCGCGGTTCGCGACCCCCAAGCGTATGACCGCAGCGCACCATGGAGTAGGCGCACTAGACGGACTCCTCCTCGCTCTGCGTACCCGGCACCAGGGACCGTTCGCCGGTACCGGAGATCAGCCGCAGGTACGCGGCGGCCATCTCCAACCGGACCGCAAGAACGGCCAATTCCTCGATTACTCTGCCAGGTCCGGAACCGGTGCCGGCGGGCGCGTCCGGCATCGCCTCCGGGGCGTCGTCCGATTCCGCGGCGACGAGTTCGGCATCGTTGAGGATGGCGAATCGGCGCTCGACCGCCGAGCGGTTCTGTTCCGTACTGAGCACGAAAACGCGCAGCGGCGCCTGAGGTGCAGGGCCGTCGATCTGGTCGTCGTGGAAGAAGGGGTCGTAGCCGGCAGGCGCCGAATCACCGCCGAATTCGGCCGTTGCCACCGCATCGGCAAGATCCGCAGCAGCGGCGGGAGTTCCCGTCTCGCGCAGCAATACCTCGGCAGCATGCAGTGCGACCTCGCTCGTGGCGGGGGCATCCCCGGCCAGCACCACACGCCGGTTCTGCATGCGGGCCGCAAGAGACTTGGCGGGGTTGTGGAAGACCTCGTTGCTCGGATGGTCGCGGATCGCCTCGGCATCGAGCAGGTCGGCGAGCCGGTCGAGATCGGGTACTCGCGCGCCGCTCGCGGACCGGTCCACGACTGCGAGCACCGCAATGCACACCGCGAGGTAGCGCAGCATCGCGTGATGGTCGAGCACCCGAATCCGGGGCGGTACCGACGTGGCGCGACCCGCGGCCGCGGCCCGCAACGGACCCTCGTCGGGTGCCGCGACAACGACCTCGGCACCACGCCGCAATGCCTGGGCAACGGACTCGGCCAGGCGCGGATCACCGGCATCGTCACCCGCGACGACAACGACGTCGAGTGGTCCCACCCAACGCGGCGTCGTGGCGACATGCACGATCGGCAACCCGGCGCCGTCCCCGAGTGCGGCGACGAGCAGCGAGGCCGCCCGCGTCGCCCGTCCGGGGCCCGTCACCAGCAGCAAACTGCGCGGACGGAGGTCGTTGAGTCGGGCGAGAACGTCCTCGCGCACTGCCGCGGCAACCGCGCGGACCTGCGCGCCACCGAGCGCCGCGGCACGCAACCGACCTTCGGCGTCGGCTGCCTCGAGCGACGCGGCGTCGTCGAGATCGAGCACGGAAAATGCGGTCATCGGGTTCGGACCGTCCTTCCTTGGGCTCGGCCGGCTACACGCGATTCCGCCGGATCATTCGGAATGGGCGGGACTGACTCCACTATCCCAATTATGCGCGGACGATGGACAAGATCTCTGCCACCAGCGCATCCACCTGCTCAGTGGTACGTGCCTCGACATTGAGCCGCAGCAGCGGCTCGGTGTTGGACGCGCGCAGGTTGAACCAGGAGTCTTCGCCGAGGTCAACTGTCACGCCGTCGAGGCGGTCAACCGAGACGGTCCGCGCACGAAACGCCTCGAGCACCGCGCGAGTCCGCTCTGCCGCGTCGGCGACCGTCGAGTTGATCTCACCGGAGGCGGCGAAGCGCTCGAAGGACTCGGTCAGTTCCGAGAGTGGGCGGTCCGACTCGCCGAGCGCGGCGAGCACGTGCAGCGCCGCGAGCATGCCCGAGTCCGCACCCCAGAAGTCGCGGAAGTAGTAGTGCGCCGAATGTTCGCCGCCGAAGATCGCACCGCTGGTGGCCATCTCCTGCTTGATGAACGAATGCCCGACGCGCGTGCGCACCGGCGTGCCACCGAGTTCCTTGACGAGCTGCGGCACCGCGCGCGAGGTGATCAGGTTGTGGATGACCGTCGCCCCGGTCTCACGGCCGAGTTCACGCTCCGCGACCAGCGCGGTGATCGCGGACGGCGACACGGGCTCGCCCCGCTCGTCGACGACGAAGCAGCGGTCCGCGTCACCGTCGAAGGCAATGCCGATATCGGCGCCGGTCTGGCGCACGAACTTCTGCAGATCCACCAGGTTGGCCGGATCCAGCGGGTTCGCTTCGTGATTGGGGAACGTGCCGTCGAGCTCGAAGTAGAGCGGCTCGAGCGTGATCGGCAGCGAACCGAGTACCGCTGGCACTGTGTGCCCACCCATGCCGTTTCCGGCGTCGACGGCAACGCGCAGCGGACGCATCTCGCTCAGGTCTACAAGGCTGTGCAGAAACTCTGCGTAGTCGGCCAGCACATCGGTCTGGGTGATCTGACCGGTCGGGCCGTCGAAATCCGGCACGCCGGCGACGATCTCGGCCGAGATCGTCGCGAGTCCGGTGTCCTGCCCGACCGGCTTGGCACCCGCGCGGCACAGCTTGATCCCGTTGTAGCGCGCCGGGTTGTGGCTCGCGGTGAACATTGCGCCCGGGCAGTCGAGCCGGCCCGAGGCGAAGTAGAGCTGATCGGTGGAGGCCAGGCCGATCTCGACGACGTCGAGGCCCTGCGACGTGACTCCTTCACCGAATGCGCGGGACAATTCCGGTGAGGACGCGCGCATGTCGCGGCCGACGACGACGACGCGGCTGGCGCCATCGCGCACCAGGCGCGCAAATGCCGCACCGACATCACGGACGAAATCCGCGTCGATTTGATCCCCCACTACACCGCGCACGTCGTAGGCCTTGATAACCGCGCCTACGAGCTCAGCAGAACGAGCCACTGTCATGGCTCACAGACTAATGCCCCGGCGGATGCCCTCAGGCACACATGTAACTCGCCGGTAGCTGACCCGGCAGCGAGCGCGGCGATCAATCCGTTGGATCGGGAAGCACGCGCAGGTGCCCACGGCGGCCGGTGCGCGGAGCAGGCGGCGGTGGTGCCTGCGGCGGCGTGTACTCGGTGTAGCCGCGGTAGGACGGGTCCCCGGGACTCGGCCGGCCGGCCTCGCGCACCGCTTCCGCGAGCGCGGTCAGGTCGTCCTCGTCGGGCGTTTGCGAAGCGAACGCACCCTCGTGACGCACCAACTCCCAGCCCTTGGGCGCGGTTATCCGCGACCCGTGCATTTCGCACAGATCCCACGAGTGCGGCTCATCAACGGTCGCAAGCGGACCGACGACCGCGGTGGAATCGGAATAGACGTAGGTCAGCGTGGCAACGGCGGGATTCTTGCACCCTGGCCTGCAGCAGCGACGCAACGCTCTCACGTAGTGGAGCGTAGCTGTAGCGGAACCTCGAACCTATTCGGACACACCGTAGTCGGGCGATGATCTGGTCTCGAAAAATGTGCCCTCCGCGGTGCCGCGCCGCGCCCGCCCTCGTGTCGATGCCCTGGGTCGGCGCTCTACGCTTCTCCCATGGCTCGCGCACGCAACCGTCGACCGGTCACGGCCCGTTCGGTGACCCGCCATGGGCGCGGACTGCGGGGTCCGGTGCTACCCCGGTCGGTTCCCGCGTGGCGAACCCGCGGCGAAAAATTCGACCTGCTTGTGCTCGAGGCATTCGCCCCGGTCGACGCCGCCTGGCACGAGCGGTTGACCAAGCTCGATATCGCTGTCGACGAGGTACCGAAGATCCGCCCGCTCGATCCGGAATCGGTTACCTGGCCGGACGAGGTGATCGCGGACGGGCCGGTACCGCTGTCGCGGCTCGTTCCCGCCGGCGTGGACCGGCGCGGCAAAGCAACGCGCGCCCGGGTCGTGCTGTTCCGGCGGCCGCTCGAGATGCGGGCGAAAGATCCCGACGATCTCGTTGATCTCCTGCACGAAGTACTCGTGCAGCAGGTCGCGACCTATCTCGGCGTGGACCCGGACGTCATCGACCCGGCTCCGCCGGAGGATCTGGCCTGAATTAGACCGCCAGGGTCCGGCCTAAACCGCGCAGCGCGCAGAATCGGCCGAACCACCCATGCAGCGGGCTAGCTCAGATGATGCCGCGCTTCAGGCGCCGGCGTTCACGCTCGGACAGGCCGCCCCAGATCCCGAACCGCTCGTCGTGCGCAAGGGCGTAATCGAGGCACTCATCGCGCACCTCACAGCCCTGACAGATGCGCTTCGCCTCGCGGGTCGAGCCGCCCTTCTCTGGGAAGAACGCCTCCGGGTCGGTCTGCGCGCACAGCGCGCGCTCTTGCCACTGTTCTTCGATATTGTCGAACATTTCTTCGAAACCGTTGACCACCAGGCTGAGTCGGGGACGCTCCCCCGCCGCCTCGTCATCACAGACGCTAGCTGCGCCCGCTACGGAATCGGTGTGCGGTTCGACGTCCGTCACGCGCGAATGAGAGAACTCATCGAGCCAGCCGGCCATGT
>NZ_LRRB01000294.1 GCF_001646865.1 Aldersonia kunmingensis
ATGTTCGCTTTCTAATCTCAGAGCGTGCTGCAGACACTGCAGTCGCGATCGGCCGTCGTTGATGACATGGGCAGCGTGTCGAGTCTGGATATGCGGTCGGGTCGGCCAGCGATCGAGCCCGGGCCGCAAGGTCACGCTTGTCTCGGTGCCGTGATCCCGGATCGCGCGGCGATTGCGAGGTCACCCCCGGCCTCCGCCGGACGGCGACACGAAATCGTCTCCGTGCCGCTCGCCCACGCGGGTCAAGCCGAGTCAGGATCTGCAACACCCTGATTTATCAAGGGTTCGATCCGATACCGGGCTGGCGCAGATGGATTCAGCCGTTGAAACTGCCGGTGCTAATCCCCGCCATCTCGATCAAGTCCTGCAAGGTCAACCCGCCTTCACACCCCAAGCCCGTCGGATTGCCGGTGCAGGTTTGCCCGTCGTTGTCGGTTTGGATGGACCCAGTGTCTTGGGCCTGGGCAACGCCGGCACCAAGCAAGGGAAGAACGAGGGCTGCCATGAAGATCAACTTGCGCATTTATGTCCACTTTCCGGTCTCATAGCGTGCGGCTGTCAGCGCAGTCCAAGACCGGTCCTGATACGACCGACGACAGGGACTGCCTCGAGCAGCACCGGGCGGACGGGTGGCGACAGAGCGAGTACGGGATCGCCGACGGCCCTTGACGTCCCGTCCTTCGTGCCCGGCGTGCTGAGTGGTCTTCGACACACCATGCTTCGCCGTTACCGCATTGTTACCGCGCCGTTATCAACGCTGAGCCGAGGCTGAATTGCGAACTGCCGAGCGGCAAGTCACGCCTGGTGGGCCCGGTCAATCTCGCCCGGTGGAACCGGTCAATCTCGCAGCATCTCCGCGACGAGGAACGCCAACTCCAGCGACTGCTGGGTGTTCAGGCGCGGGTCGCAGGCGGTCTCGTAGCGTCCCGACAGGTCCAGATCGGAAATGTCCTGTGCGCCACCGAGGCATTCGGTGACGTTTTCGCCGGTCAGCTCGATGTGGATGCCGCCCGGATGCGTGCCGAGCGCGTGGTGCACCTCGAAGAATCCCTGCACCTCGTCCACGACGCGGTCGAAGTGACGGGTCTTGAATCCGGTCGACGACTCGTGGGTGTTGCCGTGCATCGGATCGCACTGCCAGATCACCTGATGGCCGGTGGCCTGCACCTTCTCGACGATCGCCGGAAGTACTTCGCGCACCTTGCCGTTGCCCATGCGGGACACGATGGTGAGGCGGCCGGGCTTGTTCGTCGGATCGAGCTTCTCGACATACTCGACGGCGAGCTCCGGCGTGGTGCTCGGGCCGATCTTGATGCCGATCGGGTTGCCCAGCAGTTCCGCGAACGCGACATGCGCGCCGTCGAGCTGACGGGTGCGCTCGCCGATCCACAGGAAGTGCGCGGACAGGTCGTACAGCACCGGGTTGCCGGATGCGTCCTCGGACAGGCGCAGCATGGCCCGCTCGTAGTCGAGGACAAGCGCTTCGTGGCTGGCGAAGATCTTGGCGGACTGCAGGTTCGGGTCGGTGACCCGGCAGGCGTCCATAAAGCGCAGACCACGGTCGATCTCGGAAGCGAGTGCCTCGTACCGCGCACCGGCCGGCGAATTGCGGACGAATTCGCGGTTCCAGTCGTGCACCCGGTGCAGGTCGGCCAGTCCGGCGCCGGTGAGCGCACGCACCAGGTTCATCGCTGCGCTGGCATTCGCGTAGGCGCGCACGAGCCGGGACGGGTCGTGCACACGCACGGCCTCATCGGCGACCAGCGAGTTCACCATGTCACCGCGGTAGGACTGCAGGCCGAGCGCATCGATGTTGGAAGAGCGCGGCTTCGCGTACTGCCCGGCGATGCGGGCGACCTTGACCACCGGCAGGCTCGCGCCGTAGGTGAGCACGACGGCCATCTGCAGCAGCGTGCGGATGTTGCCGCGGATGTGGGGTTCGGTGTTATCGGCGAAGGTCTCGGCGCAGTCCCCGCCCTGCAGCAGGAATGCTTCGCCGCGCGCGACCTCGGCGAGCCGGTCCGAAAGCTCCTCGACCTCGGCCGGGACACAAATCGGCGGCACGCTCTCGAGCACGGTGCGCATGGCCGCTGCCTGTTCCTCCGGCCAGGACGGCTGCTGGAGGGCCGGTTTCGCCAACGCTACGTCGAGCTGAGTGCGCAGCTCGGGCGGCAGCGGCGGCAGTTCGGGCAAGCGGTCGATCGGAACGTCGACAGTCCAGTTCACGCTTATAGAGTATTCGCCTTTCTGCCCACCCAAGGTGGCGGGATCGTGACACCCGGACCGTGCTAACGCGATGTTCAGCGGCATTCCACCACGAGATGCGCGCCGATATCCCGCATATGCCGCTCGTCATCCCCAATTCCGCCGAACGGCAGTGGTATGGCGAGATACTGATGAATCTGGGGACACCCGCAGGACCAATTGCGCTCGTTCACTGGTCAGGAGACAACCGATGACCGAAAAGCCCAGCAATATCACCGGCACTCCGGCCGACCGTCCGCTGGATTGGGCCAACAGCAGGGTCATGAGTCCCGCAGACGCAATCATGTGGCGCGCCGACGACGACCGGCGGTTCCGGGCGCCCGTTTTCGCTGTCGAGTTGTACGACTGCGTGCCCGAGTGGAACCGCTTCGTCGCTGCGGTCGACTGGGCGAGCCGGATGGTGCCCCGGATGCGCGAGCGCGTCATCGACTCGCCGTTCGGTGTCGGTGTGCCCACCTGGGCCGTCGACGCAGATTTCGACCTGAACTACCACCTGCGCCGCGCGGCGGTGCCGGGCGACGGGACATGGAGCGAACTGCTGAACGCTGTCGAAGCGATCGCTATGACACCGCTCGATCACGCCCGGCCACCGTGGGAGGCATACCTGTTCACCGGCTTGCCCGACGAAAAGGCGGCGTTTGTGGTGAAGGTGCATCATGCGGTCGCGGACGGGATGAGCACCGTGCTCGGGATGAGCATGCTGCGGTCTACGACGCGCGAGCACCAGCTCGACAAGCCGCAACCGCCCGCGGCGAGGCCCGAACAGCCCGGCCCCAGCGCAGTGATCGGCAACCAGCTCGCCGCGTCGGCGAGGCTGGTCCCAACGATCCTCGGCGCGCTCGGTGATGGCGCGCGGTCGTTTACCGACCCGGTCGGATCGGTGCGAAAAGCGATCGACTTCGGCCTGTCTGCGCGGCGGGTATCCGGCTTGGCAAGCCCGCCTCACTCCCCGCTGCTCGCCAAGCGCAGCCTGTCCTGGCGGTTGAGCACCTTCGACATCAGGTTCGTCGACCTGCGCGCGGCGAGCAAGATTGCCGGCGCGTCGTTCAATGACGCCTACCTCGCGGGAATTACCGGCGCGATGCGGCTCTACCACGAAAAACTCGGCCACCCCATCGACGTGATGCCGCTTGCGTTGCCGATATCGCTACGGGCCGAGGGCGACGCCGCGGGTGGCAACAAGATCACCGTGGGCCGGGTTGCGGCACCGGTGTCGATCGTCGATCCGGTCGAGCGGATGCACAACATCCGCGAGCAGGTACTCCTGGCCCGAACCGAACCGGCTGCGGGTCTTATCGAGGCCGTCGGCCCGGTACTGGCCTGGTTGCCGTCGGAGCTGCTCGGTTTCGCGGGCAAGACAACCTCGGTCAACGATGTGCAGGCCAGCAATGTGCCCGGGATACGCCACGACACCTTCATGGCCGGCGCGAAGGTCGAACGGAGCTATCCGTTCGGGCCGCTGCCCGGCTGCGCGGTGATGGCCACGATGCTGACGCACGGCTCCACCGGCTGCCTCGGGATCAACCACGATGCCGCCGCGATCACCGAGCCGGAGCTGTTCTTCGATTGCGTCGTGGACGGTTTCGGCGAGGTCCTCGCGCTGGCCCCCGACGCCGAACCAGTGTTCCGACGGGTGTGAACAACGACCGGCGCGCCGCCTGCTCGGCTACCGGTGCTCAGCGGCGGCGAGCGACCTCGATCGCCTCGAACTTCGCCAGATTGTGCCGGGCATCGACGAGAGCATCGTGCGAACCGTCCGGGACCGGCGGGAGTTCCGGGGAGCCGTGCAGCTCCCAGTGCTGCTTCAGTTCGCGGGTGTAGCGCGGCATCGAGTTGGGCAGCGCGGTCATCGGGCCCCACAGCTGGCACAACGCCACATGGTCGTACGCGGCAACCCAGGCCCACAGCTCCGGCACGATGGTGGGGCGGGGCACGAAGAACGCGAGCAACTCATCGCGGATCTTTTCCCGGCTGCGCCATGCCCCCGATCCGGGCGACGGCAGCTTCGGGAGCACATTGCGGCGCACCCAAGGCCCAGCGCGGTCCGGATCAAACTCGGTCGAAACCGCGTAGTATTCACGGCCGTCCTCGGCAACGACGCCGATCGATACCAGGTCGATTGTGCGACCATCCTCGATGAACTCGCAGTCATAGAAGTAGCGCACGCACGGACCCTATGCCAACCTCAGCAGTCGGAGCGCATCGACCTGCGCACATGCAGTGGAACGACATCCGATCAGTGCAGCGAGAGGAACACGTGACCGACACGACGTCGCCCGCACCCAGCGCGGTCAGCGGCCGCAACCGGGTACTGCTCACCGGGCTCGCGGTCGCCGGAATTGTCGGCGCGGTTGTGGGTGTCGTCTATCACCTTGCCGGCCTACCCTGGCTCGGTCGCCCGTTCGGCGATTACTACCGGATCGACCTCGACGTGTACCGCATCGGCGGCACTGTGTTCGCGCATGGCGCCGAGGTTTACGGCCAGTTACCCCCCACCAAGATCGGCAATCCGCTGCCGTTCACCTATCCCCCGCTCGCGGCGATCTCGTTCGGCCCGATGTCGTGGGTGAGCCTCGCACAGGCGAGCGTGGTGATGACAGCGCTGTCGCTGGTCGCGCTGTTCGCCGCCATCGCACTCGTGCTGCGCTCGCACGACCTGAGCTGGGCCGCGACCGCGGTGTGGGGCGGTGGCTTTGCACTGGGATTGTCGCTGCTGGCCGAACCGGTGTACTCGACGCTCGACTACGGCCAGGTCAACCTGATTCTGATGGCCCTCGTGCTGGCCGACTGCCTGCCGAAACGCACGCCGTGGCCGCGCGGCCTGCTGATCGGTTTCGTGGCCGCGTTCAAGCTCACACCTGCGGTGTTCGTGCTCTACCTGCTGCTCCGGCGGGATTTCCGCGCAGTCGTTGTCTCCGGGATCAGCTTCGTCGTGTTCACAGCGCTCGGCTTCGTGCTGGCCTTCGGCGATTCGGCGAAGTACTGGACCGAGATCCTTCCGGACTCGAACCGGATCGGCCGCCCCGCGTATCCGTCGAACCAGAGCATCACCGGGTTCCTCGCGCGGCTCGGCGTCGAGGACCTGCGCACCCCGCTGTGGCTGTTGGCAGCCCTGGCGGTGCTGGCCCTCGCGATCGTGGCAATGCGCCGCGCCCTCGCGGCTGGCGACCCTGCGCTGGCCCTGTGCGCCAACGCGCTGGCCGGGCTACTGATCTCGCCGGTCTCCTGGTCGCACCACTGGGTGTGGGCGATCCCGATCCTGCTGACGATGACGATCGTCGCCTATCGTCGCCGCAGCGTGCTGTTCGCCGGCTGGGCAGTGCTGGGCGCGCTGATGTTCAACTACGCCGCGCACTGGCGCCTCGCGCCGGGCCGCTACGACGGACTCAACTGGCCGATCGCCGACCAGCTGCTCGCCTCGTCTTATGTGTGGTGGGGGCTGGGCACCCTGGTCATTCTCGCGTTCGCGCGGCCGCAGCGAGTCGCTCGCCGCAGCGCAGACCCCGAAATGCAAACCGTCGCGGCGTGATTCGCCGCGACGGTTGAAAGAACGGGTAGAAGCTCAGCTGGCGCGGGTGTCCGGGATCCGGTCCGCGGTGATCTTCTTGTCCTCGCCTGGGTTCTTCTTCAGCGACGCCGCGTAGACGTCGACGTACTCCTGGCCGGACATCTTCATCAGCGCGTACATCACCTCGTCGGTGACCGCACGCTCGACGAAACGGTTGCCGCCCATGCCTTCGTAGCGGGAGAAATCGATCGGCTTGCCGATCTTCACGGTCACCTTGTGCCGACGCCACTTGAACGGCCCGGGAGGGCTCACCTCGAAGGTGCCGACTACCGCGACCGGAATGACGGGTACCCCGGTCTTCAGCGCGATGCGCGCCATACCGGTCTTGCCCTTGTACAGCCGCCCATCCGGGGAACGCGTGCCCTCGGGGTACAGCCCGACCAGCTTGCCCTCGTCGAGCAGTCGCGACGCCGTCGCAAGCGCGTTGTCGGCGGCGGAGGCGCCGCTCCGATCGATCGGAACCTGCCCGGCACCGCTGTAGAACATCTTCTGCAGCCAGCCCTTGAAACCGGGCGTGGTGAAGTACTCACTCTTGGCCAGGTACGTGACGCGGCGAGGCACCATCAGCGGCGTGAACAACCAGTCGGCGATGGAAAGGTGATTACCGGCGAAGATGGCCGGCCCATCGGTGGGGACGTTCTCCAGTCCTTCGACACTCGGTCGGTTGTAGAACGCGATGAAGGGCCCTACAAACACGAACTTGAGCAGCCAATAGAACATGGCGTCCTTTCGAGATCAATCGCTCCGCAGGCTCCGCTCGGGCGGCTCCGACCGGGCAGATGAGCGTGCATCAAACTGTACCGAGCATGACGAGGACCAGCCACACAACTGGGATCGGTTGGAGTACAGATCACACCTCGAGGGCGGTCGGCGTGATCTCAGGTCGCGCTCAGGCCTTCGAGAGTGCCGACCTCGCGAGTTCCGCGGCACCGATCATCGCGGCCGCTTCGCCGAGCTGGGTGGTCCGGATCCGGGCGAGCGGCCGATGCCCCGCGCCGGTCACGAGCGCGGCATAGCGCTCGCGCGCCTCGTCCAGAAACAGCGGTGCCGACGTGCTCACGCCACCCGCGATCACCACCAGATCGGGGTCGTAGATGTCACCGACGATCGCCAGTCCGATCCCGAGCCAGCGCGCGAACTCGGCGACGGCCCGCTCCGCGATGCGATCACCGTCCTGCGCCGCCGCGGCGACACGTCGGCCGGTGAGCGAGCCCGGGTCGCGGAACTCCTCGCGCGCCAGGATCGTCGACTTCGACGGGTCGGCGGCAAGCAGTTCGATCGCGGTCTCGGCCAGCGCGGTCCCACTGCAGTAGCGCTCCCAGCACCCACGCTTGCCGCACGCGCAGGCGCGCCCGTCGGGCACCACCTGGATATGCCCAAGCTCGGGCGCGACACCGTGGCTGCCCCGGTAGAGCACGCCGTCCACAAGCAAGGCGGCACCGATACCGGTGCCGATCGCCACCATGACCACGTTGTGTCCGCCCGCCGCGGACCCGAACTTGTGCTCGGCCCACATCGCCGCGTTCACGTCGTGTTCGAGGAGCACCGGCAGGCCGAGCCGGCGGCCGAGGTCGCGGGCGACGGGCGCGTCGACCCAGGGCAGGTGCGGCGCGAACCGCACAGTCGTTCGGTCGAGCGTGATGAATCCGGCCACCGCCAGCCCGACGGCCCCGATGTGGTGCCGGCCCGCGAGCTCGCGCACGGCGTGGTCGAGGCCGTCCTCGAGCGCCTTCGCCGAGTGCGGGGTCGGCGCCTGCGTGGTGTCGAGCACCTGACCGGACGGGTCGACGACCGAGGCGCGCAGACTCGTGCCGCCGACATCGATGCCGACGGTCAGCTCGGCTTCCGCGCCCGGGGCGCGCGTCTTCATGTCTTGATCGTGACGGGTATCGGCTTGTACTGCTTGGAATCGGCAACCTCCGCCGTTCCGCGCGAATCGTCCTCCGGCGTCGCGGCGCGCTCCGGCGCGGTGTGATCGTCGCCTTCAGGCCAGATCGGATCGACCGGCACACCGGCCAGCGCCTCGCGCAGGACGGTCACCATCGCGGTGCCGTGCTCGGCCAGCGAGGCCACTACCTCGTGGTGCTCACCTCGGATCAGGGCGACCGCGGCGCACAGCGGGCACCACGAGCAGCTCGACCATTCCGC
>NZ_LRRB01000159.1 GCF_001646865.1 Aldersonia kunmingensis
TCAAGGCGGCGATGCGCGCCAGCCGGGCCAGGTCGTTCTCGCTGTAGCGCCGCGTGCCGCCCGCGCTGCGCGCCGGGGTCACCAGCCCGTGCTGCTCATAGAGACGTAGCGAATGCATACCCAGCCCGGACAACTCCGCGGCCACCGAGATCCCGTACACCGCACGTCCCGGGCCCGGCCGATGATCGCGCCCCGGACCAGGATCGTCATTGTGGCGATCGCCCGACATCGCGCTCCCCTCTCGCATTTTCCAAGATTACCTTAGCCAGACTCTTGCACTCATCTCAAGACCGTGCTAAATAAATCTATGTCAGATAGCAGAGGTTATCTGGATGTATGTACTGCGATGGAGATGGGAGTGAGTGGAGGTGGCGACCATGCTGATGCGCACCGATCCGTTCCGGGATCTGGATCGATTCACGCAGCAGGTGTTCGGCACGGCGGCGCGGCCGGTGGTGATGCCGATGGACGCCTGGCGCGAGGGTGATGAGTTCTTCGCCGAACTCGACCTGCCCGGGATCGACCCGGAGTCACTGGATCTGGACATCGAGCGCAATGTGGTGACCGTGCGGGCCTCGCGCCCGCCACTGGATGCCGACCGGTCGATGATCGCCGCGGAACGCACCCGCGGGGTGTTCAGCCGCCAGTTGTTCCTCGGCGAGAACCTCGACACCGAGGCGATCCGCGCCGACTACCGCGACGGGGTCCTGCGTCTGGTGATCCCCATCGCGGAAAGAGCCAAGCCCCGCAAGATCGAGATCACCCACCAGTCCAACGGCCATCAGGCGATCAACGCCTGACCCGGCGGCCACGCGGAACGCCGCAGAAATTCGGGGTTGAGGTTCGTTCCGCCGACGGGTGGGCTCGGATGCCTTGGGTCTCCGGGCTCACCCGGCCCTTGCACCGGATCGGTGGAGAGCATGGTTTCGCGCGTGCCCGTCGGGCGCTAGGACGCGAGACGCATCGAGGAGGGATGTGAACGGTGTGGTGGAACAGATGAACGACGACGACTCGGCCTCAAATCTCGACCCGGGAACCGGCGCCGATGGTTTCGCTGTCACCGTCAACGTGCGTGACAACATCTTCGTGCTCGGTGTCAGCGGAACACTCGACATGGTGACCGCCCCCCGCCTCACCGATTCGATCCAGCAAGAACTGCGAAAGCGGCCGGCCGTGGTCATCGTGGACCTGACCGAGGTCGAGTTCCTCGCCTCGGCCGGCATGACCGTCCTGCTCACAGCCCACCAACAGATCGGCGATACCGCGCAATTCGCGGTGGTTGCCGACGGCCCCGCCGTCGCACGACCACTACGCCTGATCGGCCTCGACAAACTGGTGACCATCCACACCACCCTCGACGCGGCGCTGCAAGCATCCTCGGAAGCGTGAACCTCGATCCGGGTACCGAGTCCGACCCACGGAAGCACCGCACTTCGCCCTGAACGGCGGATTCCGAGGTCTGCTCCCAACCTCGGCGCCACATCGACCGTTGTGGGCCCACAACCCCACACTCTGGTTACGCGCCGCCCACCGCGGGTATCCCCGACCAAGCCATCGACAACCTTGCCGCAGCGCTCGTCATCACGAGGTTGCCCGTTGGGTCACACACGGGTGAGGCAACCGTGAACGTAAGTCCCAAAATTCACACCCTGATCGTCTACGAAACGATATTCGGGCACACCGAGTCGATCGCGAAGGTGATCGGCGAGGAGTTGACCACACTCGGCACCGCCGACGTCCTCAACGTCAACAAAGCACCGCTGATCCTGGACGACTTCGACCTGATCGTGATTGGCGCCCCAACCCATGTCTATGGGCTGACCGGCACGGTAACCAACCGCATAATTCTGCACGAGTGGCTCGATCGAATCTCCTCGTCCAATTCGATCTGCCGCGCAGCAACATTCGGCACCCGCATCGACAAGCCACGGTGGCTGACCGGATCCGCGGCCCACGCCCACCGCCGACGACTACGCCGCGAGGGCTTCACGATGCTCGGGAAGCCTGGCGATTTCAAGGTCACCAGCATGGTCGGCCCACTCGTCGCCGGCGAAATGGACCGCGCGCGCGACTGGGCACGCGAACTCGCGGCCGCTGTTGCAACGGTCGCCTGACCGGATCACACGAGCGAGCCGACGATCCGCGGCCGGAAGGCGCCAAATGCGTATGCCCTGTACCGGTTTTGGGTCCAACCGCGGTCGATGAGCGACCTGTTGCGAATTGGGGTCGCGCGGCCGCCAGCCCCGGACTCTTCGGTGTAATCACCTGCCAGGACAGTGATCTCGGCGTCCACATGGTGTCGGCGCACACCTGCGCGATCGCCGCGCCGAGGCTCGGTGGCACCGGGCATGCGACCACCATCGATATCGGCGATCGCGCGATGCCCGAGGCCGACGAGATGCGCGACCGCCAGTTCGATGCCACCGCCTTCCGCGGTAGCACCGAAGCGACGCCCGCGACGTTGACGCTGCGGCTGAACTCGACCTGTCTCAGGTCCCTTGAACTCGACAGTTCCGCCGCGCTACCGTGAAACACGCATTGAACAGGGAAAACACCAGACCTGCGGATCCACCGACCGGTGACCTTCCGGTCGATGGCGGATCCTCAAGTTTGGCTGGATATCGGCTGGATAATGTCGTCCACCACGGCGATTTTCTGGTACGAACAAATCAAAATACGTGATCTGACCTGCAGTTTTACTGGTGGTCCCGGCTGGGATCGAACCAGCGACCTTCCGCGTGTGAAATGGACAGAACACCAAGTACTTTCGGAATTCCCAGGTCAGTTGGGCCCATCACCTCCCATTGGACCAACTGGACCGGCTCATCTGACCCGTTGGCCGGATTCTGGCTGGATAGAACGGTCGGCATGCCGGCGTGCCTGCTGACATTCGGTGCCACGAGGGCGCGACGGCAGACCACACAGGTACGACGGGCCTGAAATACCGAGGGCGTGAATCGAGGCGAACGATGCATAGGTCCCCACGTGATCCCTACGAACTCTGCTTGTCAACAGCATCCGAAATACACGCGAGAATCCCGCTGGGCATGCCTTCACATGCACCTGCAGCCTTCCGATTTGCCGTGTCTCCAACCCTGCCCAACACGACGGCATCGCCGCGGCGGCGGTCCGCGGCATGCCGCTTATTCACAAATTGAGAGAACCACTGGGCACTGCAAAAGCGGCAAGACCGACGAGTGGCGCTGACGGTCTGGGAGTCCGCGGATGGACGTCTCGAATCGCTGGAACCAGACGCGAATTCGGCGACCCCGGCGCAGCGATTAGCTGGCTTCGAACGACCGCACGAGCTTGCAGCAACGCAGGGCCCGGGACGCTCCACCAGGCCCTGCGCCAGTCTGTGATCGCCACAGTCATCGAGATAGACGACACGGCGGCGCGCCCCAAACGTCCCGACGAAACCCTGACTGGACGCGAATGCCAGGTCACCCAACTCGTTGCGCGGGGGATGTCCAACAGGGGCGATCGCCGCCGAGCTCGTGATCTCACGGCGCACCGCGGAGATACACGTCGACCATATTCTCACCAAACTCGGTTTCACCTCGCGCGCACAGATCGCCGCCTGGCTCCCGAGCAGCCCGATCTCTGAATTCGCCTGTCCCGGTGTCACGCGCCGGTGCGACGCGGTCGCTGATCGAGATACAACCGCTCGTTCGGCAAACGCGTTTCCGGAAGGTGCTTCTCGATGCTATGCCGAACCAATTCGACTGCGCACCAGCGTTTCCGGCGACAGTCATCGATCAGATTCAACGCCGCCGCCACCCTGGCCCGGTAGTCGAAAGCAGTCGCGCCCAGCCAGACACGCACATGCACATCGCCCTGAGCCACGAATCGGGGTTCCTCGGCACCGGTCAGCAACGATGCGCTCCCACCAAGCGAGCGTCACCGCGCCACCGCGATGTCAACGCATCCCAGAAGCTCCGCTCGAGCAGTCTCGCTATCGCGTTGCCGCCCGGCCGGTACCGCACCCCTTCCTGGAGCAGTGTCATGAGTCGCCGGCGGCCGACACCGAAGGTCATCAGCAGATCGCCCGTACTCGAGCCGCCGACGGGTGCCCAGCGGATCGCGAATTCGATCACCGACCTCGCGTCCGCGTCGATCGCTCGGCGGGCGATCGTCTTCACGCTCGGAGCGCCACGCCGCCTTGATAATGAAAGTTTTCGATCCCCGTCAATCATATTCTCAATCGACTCTCTCGAATATTCATGTACCGCATGAGATTTCACGTTGTCCAACACGCGGTGTACGGTTAGCCCGACCCGCAAATGCCCTGCCGACGGATTCCGGTGGTGACACCTCCTGCAACGACCAGACTCAGGAGCGCGAGGCGACCCGCAACCGATCGCAGCTAGACCCGGGTGCCTCGAACGAGCCTCACCGCCCCTGGACCGGTTCGGCCACCGTTCCGGCGCAGCCCGCGATTGATTTCATTGCGGCACGACGGCTCCCAAACAAGCGTGTAGCGCGGGGCCCTGGCGAGTAGCCTCGCGGCCCCACCCATCGCGCACCCATCGCGCACGCTCGCGCGGTTGCCTCAAACCTCCGGAATTCTCAAGTTGATCGATAGCAAGTGTAACTCGGACGACCGACTATTACACGGTACAGAATAAGTACCGGAATTAGGAATCAGGAGAATACCTGTTCGGCGTTACGAAGAATATTTATCGACTATCGACATTTCCTTGCCGCCCGCCCATGACTGGACCGAACACCCGTTCAAGCGGTAGCACTCGCGGCTAGGCCAGGATCAGCCGGGCGCCCATCGCGATGTCGGCCCCGGCACACGCCGCCGCGTACGTCGTCGGCAGTCGGGTAACGGCGGCATCGTGGGTGAACACCGCGTCGTAGGCGGCGTGGGCAATCCAGCCGACCCCCAGCAGGCGACGAGCGGTCGCGGCAGGCAGGACGACCGCGGTCGCGGCGACTGCGCACGCCGCACCGAGCGTGACCATCTCACCGGCATCCAAACCCAGTTGACGTCGCGACAGCGGATAGACCGCGGCCGCCGCGACAAGGCCAACGCCGGCGATTGCGGTGCGCCGGCGTGGTAACCATCGAGCGAACGCGACATCGGCAGCAAGCGCGAAGCCCGCACCCTGGACCAGCGCGGCAATCCCCGCGGAATCACGCACGGGCCGAGGCTAGTTCGGCGAACCGCGCCGGTCAACACACCCCCGACACGGCCCCGGCCTGGCCAGGGTCACGTTGCTCCCTCGGCGAGGATTGCTCTCGGCCGCACCCGCGACGGTTCGGCAGCACCGGGCAACTCGTCTCGATTGTCGCCAAGCGCCGTGGAACCGAACCTTCGAAGTATCAGAGGGACGCGCTTGGCGGCCTTTCCTTCCGCTTCCTGATTCTCTCCGTCCCCTCGGTACCTTTCACCACCCCGGACATGCATCTCGGCCTCGAGTTCAATCAATGCCTTGTCTAGGAATCGGGACCGTTGTTGCATGGCGCTGTCGCCGGCCGCTTCGAGACCGATACAGAATCGTTCCTTGCGCCGCTTGATGTGGGCCAAATTCTCGATAAGCGCTCGGCGCGCACCATTGCGACCATCCCACGGTAGGTCAGGCCAATTACGAAGAATAGGTGGTAGACGCACACCAAAAGTGTGGCCCACCAGGGCCGAGGGTTCCCTCTTTCATTCCGTCTCCGTCCCGGTTAGACGCCACGGGCGTTTTTCCCCGTCGTGACAATCCTGACTGCTTCTCGATTGTCATTGCGGCGTTGTTCGTCGATATGGGATTCAGCGCAGTAAAGTGAAATTTGCCGCTCAATACACTGGCTCTCGATTCACAAGGAGCGAAAGTGTCCTCATCGCGCGAAGAACTCACGGCCGAACAGCAGGCAGCCCTGGAGGAGGCCGCATTCCTAGTCGTCAGCGCACGCAGAGAGGCTGCTGAGCTAATCGCACGGTCCGGGGTACCCCGGCCTGACGATGGGTCCGGTTTCGGGACCCCCTGTAACGCGCACATAGAAGGATTCGGCAGGTGTCCCTGTAACCGCTACAAAGGCGACGGAGAACCGTGCCGGACCAAGGTCACCCTCGATCCGATCGCAACACCAGTACCCGTGAGCAGCTGCGGCCACCCCCCGTCGAAGCATGTCTCGACATGAACCGACAGAAATTCGAGTGGGCGAATCTCAGTCAATTTCGCGCGCCGTCGGCGACCCTTATTTGAGAACGCAGCGCCAATTTGCCGAATGCGGTCGGGACGGTGGATCCAGCACGGACCGCTGCTCCCGACACGCACGTGGGCCTGATCGGGAGGCCCAAAGTAGCCGTCCAGTCGTCACTGCGAGTAGGCGCGACTTCCCGACCCAGCGGGGGCGACCTGGGGTCGCGGTACGCGAGTGTCGTTGATGTCCTGAGGTGCAGATGAGCGAGTCCCGACCCGCCGACGGGGTGGTGTGGGTGCCGTGGCTTGTGGTGCCCGAATCAGGGTTCGAAGTCGCCCGACCACCGGGGAGTCCACTAACGCCGTGCGGCGTCAGCGTCGTGCAGATCAACGAGCGGCAGTTCGACGTGCGAACCGCTTTTCGGTACACGGACGACAAGGTTCAGAAGTACCTGATCGACAAGCTGGTCGCCCGGGGAATGACACAGGAGGAGGCGCAGAACGCTGTCGATGACGCACGGACGTTCACGCCTCCCAAAGAGAACCCGACGGACCTGGCGTCGGTCCCGCAGTACTTGCGCTGGTTCGAGAACTCCTATGGCAAGCACTCGCTGGCTGCGCTGATCCACGACGAACTGATCACAGACAAGGCCAACACCGGGTCACTCCGTAGCGACACCCTCTCCGACCGCTTCTTTCGGGAGATGATGCGGACCTCCGGCGTTCCGTGGCTGAAGCGCTGGATCATGTGGTCGGCCGTTGCGCTCCGCACGCGGTTCGTCGTCGGGGGTTGGCGAGGTTACACGCGGTGGAGCGTCATCGGATGGCTGGCCCTGAGTGTCGTGGGGATCGCGTGCGCCGTCGGGCCAGTGGCTTCGTTGGCCTTCGATTGGCCGTGGTCGTGGCCGTGGTCGCCGTCGTCATGGCCGCTGTCACCGTGGTGGACGCTCGTGGTCGCGTTCGTGCTGATTCCCGTCGGTGGCTTGCTGTGGGGACGACAGTGGGGAGCGAGTCTCGTATCGGCCGTCGCCGCATTCTGGCTCGTGCCAGCGGCACTCGTGGCCTTCCTGGCATGGATCGTGTACCTCGATCTGGAACAGGAGGCCAGGGGCGCCTCCAAACTGAGACGCCGATAGTCGGCGTTGCAACTCTTCTCTTGTCGCACAGCGTGATTCGGAAATGAAAGCTCCCCCGATCGAAGCATCCGACATCGTCGGCCAACACATCCGGGAGCGAAATTGTGAGAGGGTGCTCTGCCGGTTTGCGACCGTCGTGGTTTTCGGAGCAGCACGCGGCGTGTCTTCCGATGAAGAAGCTCGGCCAGACCACGGCGCGAAACTCCGTGGCAACTTCAGCCCCATAACGGTGGACGCAGCGATCGACCTCCTCGCTGGCGCTGGAGTTGTCGTGCGAGAGCGGCCGACGAGACCCGCTCTCCCCATCGACCGTCCTGGCCCAATGCGGCTGCTACGGTTCCACGCTCGCAACTTGGCGTTAGAGGTGAACAAAGGCGCCGGCACGCTCGGTGCCGACCTCGACTCCCACACAGAGTCCGGTAAGGCCAGACCAATCTCGTATCTAATCGCCGCCTGGGCCGAAGAAGATGCGACACCAAGCGTTGCTGCCGCGGCCGAACTGCTCAAGCTCGACCAGACACCCCCTGCCCCAATGGACTTCCCAACTCATTGATCCCCGGCCTGGCTACTGCGCTCTCCCTCGGCGACGTCATGAGACACGCGTGTACGAGATGGGCTCAACGACAACGCCACCGGCGAGAGAAATCCCGACTGCGCTGACG
>NZ_LRRB01000100.1 GCF_001646865.1 Aldersonia kunmingensis
ACAAGCCGACCTACGCGCCGAATGTCGATGGTGGCGATTACGTCATCATCATCAACGCGGAGAAGGTTGCCATCTCCGGCAACAAGCGGGAAACCAAGTTCCTGCACCACCACTCCGGCCACCCGGGCGGGCTCAAGTCGCGCTCTGTCGGTCAGGTCCTGGACACTCGCCCCGACCGCCTGGTCGAGAAGGCCGTCAAGGGCATGCTCCCGAAGAACAAGCTCGGTCGCGCAGTCGGCGGCAAGCTGAAGGTCTACGCGGGCCCGACCCATCCCCACACCGCGCAGCAGCCGGTGCCCTTCGAAATCAAGCAGGTGGCTCAGTGACCGCGCCCGAAGAGCAGAACGTTGCGGCTGAAGAGGCTGCGATCGAGACCGTGACCGAGGAGTACCTCGCCGAGGTTGAGGCCGACGACGCCGTTGTGGCGCCGCAGGCCCCGATCGTCATCGAGCGCCCGGTCCAGACTGTCGGCCGCCGCAAGGAAGCCGTCGTCCGCGTCCGCCTGGTGCCCGGCACCGGTCAGTTCACGCTGAACGGCCGCACCCTCGAGAACTACTTCCCGAACAAGGTGCACCAGCAGCTGGTCAAGTCCCCGCTTGTCACGGTCGAGCGGACCGAGACCTTCGACATCCACGCTCGCCTGCATGGTGGCGGCCCGTCCGGCCAGGCCGGCGCGCTGCGTCTCGCCATCGCGCGAGCGCTCATCGAGGTCACCGCCGAGGATCGCCCCGCGCTCAAGCGCGCCGGCTTCCTCACGCGTGACCCGCGTGCGACCGAGCGTAAGAAGTACGGCCTCAAGAAGGCCCGCAAGGCGCCTCAGTACTCGAAGCGCTGATGCGTCAGTAAGTCCGACGAGCAGGCGTCCGATAATGATTCGGGCGCCTGCTCTTCGTTTATCCCCGGGGAGGGTCTACATGGGTCGGTTGTTCGGAACGGACGGAGTTCGGGGGCTGGCCAATGCCTCGCTGACGCCCGAGTTGGCGATGCAGATCGGGTCGGCTGCGGCCCGGGTGCTTTCCCGTCACGACATCGAACATTCGACTGCGGTGGTTGGCCGCGATCCCCGGGCCAGCGGCGAAATGCTGGAAGCCGCCGTTATCGCCGGGCTTACCTCGGCCGGTGTCGACGTCATCGCGGTCGGCGTGCTGCCGACCCCGGCCGTCGCCTACCTCACCGCCCACTATGGTTCGTGCCTCGGCGTGATGATTTCCGCCTCGCACAACCCCATGCCGGACAACGGCATCAAGATCTTCGCTGCCGGCGGCCACAAGCTCGACGACACGGTTGAAGACCGCATCGAGACCGAGATGGTCGATCCGACCGTCGTCCGCCCGACCGGAGCCGCCATCGGTCGGGTGCGGCGCGACGAGGGAGCCGCCCGCCAGTACCTCGACCATCTCGCCCACACCGGTGTGCCGTCGCTGAGCGGGCTCACGCTGGTGGTGGACTGCGCGCACGGCGCCGCGTCCGGTGTCGGTCCGGACGCGTATCGCGCCGCCGGTGCGAGCGTGATCGCGATCAATGCCGAGCCGACCGGGCTCAACATCAACGACGGCTGCGGGTCGACCCACCTCGAGCAGCTGCAGAAGGCGGTCGTGGAACACGGCGCCGACATCGGTATCGCGCATGACGGCGACGCGGACCGCTGCCTCGCGGTCGACGCCGCCGGTGCGGTGGTCGACGGTGACGCGATCATGGCGATCCTCGCGATCGCGATGGCCGAGGACGGCGAACTGGTGGACCGGACGCTGGTCGCCACGGTGATGAGCAACCTCGGGCTGCACATCGCCATGCGTGAGGCCGGTATTGCGTTGCGCACCACCGCCGTTGGCGACCGCTATGTTCTCGACGAACTGCGCTCCGGCGGCTTCAGCCTCGGCGGCGAGCAGTCCGGGCATGTGGTGCTTCCCTCAGCCGGGACCACCGGTGACGGCGTGCTCACCGCGCTGCAGTTGCTGCGCCGGATGGCGCGCACGGGCAAATCGCTGGCCGAGCTGGCCGCCGTCATGCAGGTCCTTCCGCAGGTGCTGATCAATGTGCCGGTCCCGGACAAGGCCGCGGTTGCTGCCGCACCGTCGGTGGCCGACGCGGTCGCCGAGGCCGAGCGTCTACTCGGTGACACGGGCCGAGTTCTGTTGCGCCCCAGCGGCACCGAGCAGCTGGTGCGTGTGATGGTAGAAGCCTCCGAGATCGAGCTGGCTCAGCGTGTGGCCGACGGACTGGCGCAGACGGTGTCGTCCGTCCGCTGATCGGACCCGCCAAACGGGTGCGAATTGTGTTCGTGTGGGCGAAGTTTCGCACCCGGGTTGAAGTTTTGCGCCCGGGAACGAGCGCTCCGGTCTGCCCCGGATCAGGCGGGGTCGGCGGTGAGGGCGTCGGCGGCGACCTCGGCCACGATGCGGTACGAGCGCAGCCGGTCCTCCAGCGCGTGGGTCACCGTGGAGACCATGATCTCGTTCGCCTCGGTTTCGGCCTGTAGATCTGCGAGCCCACGGCTCACGGTGTCCGGCGACCCGACGATCGCCCCGCCCGACATTCCGCTCACGAGCTGCTCCTGCTGCGGCGTCAGAGGATTGGCGGCCGCCTCCTCGGGGGTCGGGTACTGGCCGGGGTTGCCCGCACGCAGGCGAGCCATGGCCAGCTTCTGCGGAGCGGCGAGGTAGCGGGCCTGCTCGTCATCATCGGCGGCAAGGACCGAAACGGTGACCATCGCGTAAGGCTCGTCCAGCACGTCGGACGGCTTGAACGTCGCCCGGTACGCCTTAAGCGCGGGCATGGTCTGCGCGGGGGAGAAGTGCCGGGCGAACGCGAACGGGAGACCGAGCAGGCCGGCGACCTGGGCGCTGTAGGTGCTCGAGCCGAGCAGCCACATCGCGAACTGGGCGCCGTGGCCAGGCACAGCGGTGATGGCGGCGTACGGGTGATCGGCGGGGAAGTCTCCGGCCACGTACGCGCGCAGCGCCGCCAACTCCTGCGGGAAGTCCTCGGCGCCCAGCTGACCGCGGCGAAGCGCGTGTGCGGTGACCTGGTCGGTTCCGGGTGCGCGACCGATGCCGAGGTCGATGCGGCCGGGGAAGAGCGCGTCGAGCGTGCCGAATTGTTCGGCGACGACCAGCGGTGCGTGATTGGGCAGCATGACGCCGCCCGAGCCAACCCGGATGCGCTCGGTGGCGACTGCGACCTGTCCGATCATCACGGCGGGAGCGGAGCTGGCGATACCGGGCATGGAGTGGTGCTCGGCGAGCCAGAAGCGGTGGTAGCCAAGTGCCTCCACTTCCTTCGCCAGCGTGATCGAGTTGCGCAGGGCGGTGCCGATGGAAGTGCCGGTGCCGACGGGCGCCAGATCGAGAACCGAGAGTGGGACAGTCACGTAAGAGGCCAACACCCGGCCGCCCGATCGTGTTCCTTCGGCCACGGGTTCCGGAACCGGCGCGCTGGCCGCAGCGTCCAATCCTGCAGGGCGGATTGTGCGGATTTCAGGAGGGACGCGGTGGCCGGCGAGCTGGAAATCGATCTCGGCGCGGTGCGCGCGCTGGCGACCGCACACGACCGTTCGGCCGCGGTGCTCGAGGCCTGCGCACGAATGATCGACCAGCGGTCGGGCAGCTATACGCCGATCTCGAGGGCGCTGGCGCAGTGGGCGCAGGTGACCGAAGCCATTGCGGCCGAGCTCGCGGCGACCGCCGATCGGGCAGCGGCGACCGATCGCGAGACCGCCGCTGGTCTGCGGGACCTGCTGTGACCGAGTCGGTTCTGCGCTACTTCGCCGACTTTCTGCCGCTCGCGGCGCGCGTTGCGCCGATCGGCCGGACGATCGAGCAGATCCATGCCGCGCACGCCGAGAATGCCGGAGCCGATCCTGCGGCACTCGGCGAAGACGCGGCGGTGCTGCGGCACGTATTGATCGAGGCCGACGCGCAATGGCAGGAGCAGGCGCGCATGGCGCGAGCTCTGCCCGATTTCTGGCGCGGTGATGGCGCAGCCCATGCCCACGAGGCAATGTTGGGCAATATCGATCGCGCCGAGAGTGCCCTTGCCGCGGTACGCGAGGCGGTGGAGGCCCTGGAAGCAGGGCAGACCGCGCTCGCCGACGCGAACCGCGGCCGTGCGGACGCAATCGGCTGTTTGCCGAACACCATCGACGGCCGCTCGGCACCGGCCATTGCGGTCATGGTGGATCGCGCCATCGAGTCGAGCGATGCGGAGTGCCGGGCCTGGCTCGACGAGGTTTTCCTGCCGCACGTGCACGAGTCGCTCGAGGTCTTCGACGACATCTGCGGGGCCGCAAGCGATGCCGTCGCATCGACCTTGGGCGTGCTCGACCGCACCCTGGCCGAGGTGGACGAGCGTGCGCTGGGGCTCGCTGCGGCGGCGCTGGCGGGTGCGGGCGGGATCGTCATCGCGGCAGGGGAATTGGCGCTCACCGCGGGGGCCGAACTCGTTGACGAACTCGCCGCCGATCGGGAGCGCGATGAGTCGGAGGAGTCCGCCGAGGTGGAGGCGTCGCCGCAGCAGGGGAGTTCGCCCGGATCATCGCCAGCGGCCGTAGCGCCGGAGTATCCGCCGAGCGAGCCGCCGCGGGTGCGGAACGAGCCGGCCATCGCCGTAGAACAGCCCGAACCCGATGCTGCACAGGCGGATTCGTCACCGCCCCCGCGTGAGCCGCTGCTGGCAAGCGCGGGCGACGAGGAGTCGACCCGCAACCCCGAGGTCCAACTGGGGGAGGCAGGTCCGCTGTGAGCGCCCGCCATGAGATCGAGCGCATCGCCGCCGAGCACCGCGCGGCGACCGATCGGTTCGTCGATCGCATCGACGCGATCGGAAGGGCGACCCGCGAGCGCTCGGCTCGATTGCGCCCCCACCGCGCGGTTGCTTACCCGTCTGCGACGGATCTCACCCGGAGCCGGACGCCCCAGCCGCGCACGCCTTCGGCGCCCGAGATTGAACGAGAACCGCCAACCAGTTGGCTGGGGTGACGCAGCTCAGCGGCCGATGATCGCGCGGACCTGGTTCAGCCCCGAGGGCTTCGGCGGCTCGATCGGGGCGTGCGGGTCCACCGTCGTGGTCTTCGGGATATGCGCCTCCACCTCGCGGAAATCGGAGAAGGACTTGTCGTTGCCGACCGTATTCAGCAGGAACCCGGTCACAAGCGCCCGAGTGAGTTTGGCGGTATTTCGCTCGTACTTGCCTGCGCCGAGTGCGGCGAGCACGCGGCGGCCCTCGACAACGCCGTTGTGCCGCGCCTTGTCCACCGAGCGCAGCACCACGGGCCCGCCCCAGGTGGCAGCGAGTTGGGTGGCATTGGAATCGGAGGCATGCAGGTCGAGTGCACCGGCGACGATCAGCGCGGGGATGCGAAGGTTCGCCGCCACCGTTTCCGAGGAAGGAGCCGTCGGCGCGGGAAACAGCGCGGCAACCGCGGCGATATCGCTGCGGGCGCCCGCCGCCAGCACCGCCGCACCGGCGCCCATGCCATGGCCGGCGACCGCGAGCTTGTTCGGGTGCACGCTGATCTCACCGTTGCCGAGTCGTACCTCGCGGCAGATGTCGAGCGTGGTCAGCAGGTCGGTGGCCAACCCCGTATGGGAGGGAATCGGGCCCCGCTCGGTGTTCGGCGCGGCGGCGACAATTCCCCAGGACGCGAGGTGTTCGAGCAGCATGCGGTAGTTGTCGACCGAGGTCAGCCAGCCGTGCCCGAAGGCCACTGCGGGTAGGCCGAGGCCCGATGCCGGGGTGTACACGACGCCGGGCTGCCCGGCGAATGCCAGGTCGCCGCGGAGCACCCGATGGGGGCCGCGGTTGGACAGCTTCTTGAGCAGTGACTTCACGGACTCCGGCACGGTGATGACCGTATCGGATGATCGGTCGGATCCGGCCTGTGATGCGACACGCACCGGCCACCGACGTCGATTCGCGCGCTGCTCGCACCCAAGTACTCTGGATACCCATGTGCGGAATCGTTGGATACGTCGGCCACAGGTCGGCCCTGGACGTAGTGGTCGAGGCGCTGCGCCGAATGGACTATCGGGGCTACGACTCGGCCGGCATCGCGATTCTCGACGGAGCAGGAGCGACGGCAGTCGAGCGCAAGGCAGGTCGCCTGCACAATCTCGAGGCCGAGCTCAACGATCTCGGCGCTGACGCGTTCCCGGGCCATACCGGTATCGGGCACACCCGCTGGGCCACCCACGGTGCCCCGACGGACCGCAATGCCCACCCGCACCGCGATGTCACCACCAAAGTCGCCGTGGTGCACAACGGCATCATCGAGAACTTCGTGCCGCTGCGCCGTGAGCTCGAGGAGGCCGGTGTCGAGTTCCACAGCGACACCGACACCGAGGTCGCCGTGCACATGGTGTCCCTCGCCTACGCCGACGGGCCCACCAAGGGCGATTTCGTGGCGAGCGCGATGGCCGTGCTGCGTCGGCTCGAAGGCGCGTTCACTCTCGTCTTCACCCACGGTGACCACCCGGACCAGATCGTGGCCGCGCGCCGCTCGACCCCGCTGGTCGTCGGTGTCGGCGACGGCGAGATGTTCGTCGCCTCCGATGTCGCTGCGTTCATCGAGCACACCCGTGAGGCGGTCGAGCTCGGTCAGGACCAGATGGTCGTGATCACCGACCGTGGGTACACGATCAGCGATTTCGACGGAAACACCGAGGTGCACTCCCGTCCGTTCACGATCGACTGGGACCTCGCCGCCGCCGAGAAGGGCGGCCATGACTACTTCATGCTCAAGGAGATCGAGGAGCAGCCCGCGGCCGTGCGGGACACGCTGATCGGCCACTTCGCGAACGGCCGGATCGTCCTGGACGAGCAGCGGCTCGCCGATCAGGAGCTGCGCGAGGTCGACAAGGTCTTCGTCGTCGCCTGTGGGTCCGCCTACCACTCGGGCCTGCTGGCCAAGTACGCGATCGAGCACTGGACCCGGCTACCGGTGGAGGTGGAGCTCGCGAGTGAGTTCCGCTACCGCGACCCGGTCCTGGATCGGTCCACCCTGGTCGTGGCGATCTCGCAGTCCGGTGAAACCGCCGACACGCTCGAGGCTGTCCGGCACGCGAAGACGCAGAAGGCCCGTGTACTCGCGGTCTGCAACACCAACGGTGCGCAGATTCCGCGCGAGGCCGACGCGGTGCTCTACACCCGGGCCGGTCCGGAGATCGGCGTCGCGTCGACGAAGGCCTTCCTTGCCCAGGTGGCGGCGAACTACCTGGTCGGCCTGGCTTTGGCACAGGCGCGCGGCACCAAGTACCCCGACGAGGTGGCCCGCGAGTACGAGGAACTCGAGGCCATGCCCGACCTCGTCAAGCGCGTGCTCGACACCGGCCCCGCCGTCCGCGCGATCGCGCGTGAGCTGGCGGATGCGCCGACCGTGCTGTTCCTCGGCCGCCACGTGGGCTACCCGGTGGCGCTCGAGGGTGCGCTCAAGCTCAAGGAGCTTGCGTACATGCACGCCGAGGGATTCGCGGCGGGCGAGCTGAAGCACGGCCCGATCGCGCTGATCGAGGACGGGCTGCCGGTGATCGTGGTGATGCCGTCGCCGAAGGGCCGCGCGGTGCTGCACTCGAAGCTGCTGAGCAACATCCGCGAGATCCAGGCGC
>NZ_LRRB01000281.1 GCF_001646865.1 Aldersonia kunmingensis
ACCGCGGCAACGCCAACGCCACGAAGTCTTCCGGCCCCACACCACGGCCGATCAACAAACGCGCCAACCGGTTCGACGACTCGTCGAGCTCGCGATAGGTGTACGACTGGCCTTCGTGCCGCACCGCCACCGCATCCGGAGACGACGCCACCGCCGCCGTCAGAAGCTCCGGCAACAATCCTTCGGGCATCGCACCTGCACCCGACACGTGAGTCAGCCCAGCCAACTCACCCGCATCGAGGATTTCGATATCCCCGACCAGCACAGCAGGATCGGACACGAACGCCTCGAACACGCGGACCAGCCGGCGACCGAAGTCAACCATCGTCTGCTCATCGAACAGATCTGTGGCGTAGGTCAACACAGCACCCATGCCCGCCGGACCAGCCGTCGCCGGGTACTCGGACATCGTGACCTGCAGATCGAACTTCGCCACCGCCGCATCGCCGGCGTCGAGGCCGGCAACAGCGAGGCCGGGCAGCACGAACTCGGTGGTTCCAATGTTCTGGAACGAGAGCGCCACCTGGAACAGCGGGTTGCGTGCCTGCGAACGCTCCGGATCCAGGACCTCGACGAGCCGCTCGAACGGCACATCCGCATGCCCGAACGCGGCCAGGTCGGTTTCCCTCGTACGTGCCAAGAGATCCGTGACGGACGTGTCGCCCTCGACACCGGTGCGCAGCACCAACGTGTTCACGAACATACCGATCAGGTCGTCGAGTTCACGCTCACCACGACCCGCGATCGGAGTACCGACCGCAATGTCATCGCCACCGGACAGGCGCGCGAGCAGCACCGCAAGCGCCGCGTGCACGACCATGAACAGCGTCGCGTCGTGTGCACGCGCCACTGCAACCAACCTGGCGTGCAGGTCGGCGTCGACCTCGAACCCGACCGAGGCACCGGCGAAGGACGCCACCGCCGGCCGCGGCCGGTCCGCGGGCAGGTCCAGCTGATCCGGCACACCCGCGAGTTGGGTTTTCCAGTAGTCGATCTGACCGGCGATCAGCGATTCCTGATCGTCCTCCGACCCCAAAACCTCGCGCTGCCACAACGTGTAATCGACATATTGCACCGGCAACGGCGCCCACGCAGGCACCTCACCGCGGGTGCGGGACTCGTAGGCCACCATCACGTCCCGCGCGAGCGGACCCATCGAGAAGCCGTCACCGGCGATGTGATGGACCACCACGACCAACACGAACTCGTCGGAAGCGTCGGCAATCCGCAGCAAACGTGCCCGCACCGGCACCCGCTCCGTCAGGTCGGCGAACCCGCGACCCACGATCCCGGCAACCTCGGCAAACACCTCACCCTGGACCACCCGCACCGGCGTGAGATCCAGAACCGCCTCGTTGGCGGGCAGCACCAACTGGTAACCGACACCGTCGACCTCGGGGTAGATCGTGCGAAGCGACTCATGCCGCTCCACCACATCGGCGACCGCCAATTGCAGTGCAGCAGTATCGAGTTCGCCCGACAACCGGATCGCCATCGGAATGTTGTAGACCGCCGAATCCGGATCGAACCGGTTCAGGAACCACATCCGCGACTGCGCCAACGACAGCGGCACCTGCTCGGGCCGCGGACCCGCGACCAAAGCCACGCGACCGGTGCCCGCATGCGATTCCACTACCACCGCAAGACGTTCCACCACCGACGCCTCGAACAGCACCCGCACCGGGATGGTCGCATCCAGGGCTGCACCCAGGCGAGAGGTCACCTGCATCGCCAGCAGCGAGTTGCCACCGAGGGCGAAGAAGTCGTCATCGAGGCCGATCTGACCGATCCCGAGCACATCGGCAAACACAGACGCAACGGCCTGCTCCACCGGAGTCGTCGGGGCGCGGAAAACCGCGGCCTCGAACACCGGCGCCGGCAGGGCCTTTCGGTCCACCTTGCCCGACGCGTTGAGCGGGAACGCATCCAGCACCATGATCCGCCCGGGCACCATGTACGACGGCAGCAGTTCCTTGGCCGCCGCCCGCAAGGCCTCGACGTCGATCTCGACCGTCGGGTCGCTGGGCACGACGTAGGCCACCAGTCGATCACCGAGATCGTCGGCCCGCACGATCGCGATCGACTGACCCACCTGCCCCTGTGCCAGGAGCGCTGCCTCGATCTCACCGAGCTCGATGCGCTGACCGCGCAGCTTCACCTGGAAGTCGGTGCGGCCCACGTACTCCAACTCGGCCCCTACAGGAGCGGAGCCTGCGGAGCGACCCGAGGGCGCGGTCCAGCGGACCAGGTCGCCGGTGCGGTACAGGCGGCTACCCGCCGAGTCGAACGGGTTCGCGATGAAACGTTCCGCCGACAGATCCGCACGGCCAAAGTAGCCGCGCGCCAACTGAACACCGGCGATGTACAGTTCGCCGGCCACGCCGAACGGAACCGGACGCAACCGTGAATCGAGCACGTACACCTGCGTGTTCCACACCGGCGAACCGATCGGCACCACCGACACATCCGCATCGGTGACCGTGCGACTGCTCAACTGCACCGTCGCCTCGGTCGGGCCGTACAGGTTGTGCACCTCGACACCAGGCACCGCCGCGCGAATACGCTGCGCGACATCGCCACCGAGCGCCTCACCACCGGTGAACACCGAGCGCAGCGACGAGCACCCGCCCGCGGGAATCACGGAGATGAACATGGGTAGCAGTGCTGGCACGAACTGCACCGTGGTGACCGACTGCGCCTCGATCAGCGCGGCCAGGTAGGCGGGATCGCGATGGCCGTCGGGCGCAGCGACCACCAACCGGGCACCGGTCCACAACGCGACGAACAATTCCCACACCGACGCGTCGAACGTCGACGGCGTCTTCCACAGCACAACCTCGGACGCGGAGACGCCGAACTGCTCGGTGAACCACGCGACCTGGTTCACGATCGCCGCATGCGTAACCGCGACGCCCTTCGGGCGACCCGTCGAACCCGAGGTGTAGAGCATGTACGCCGTGTTCGCCGGCCGCAACAACGCCACCCTGTCGGCATCCGTCACCGGCGCTGAGGAGTAGCCCGACACATCCAGTGTGTCCAGGAGGAGGACAGACCTCTCCCCTGCATCCACGCCATCATCGGTCGTGGTCAGCACCACCACCGGATCTGCCGACTCCAGCACATACGCCGTGCGATCGGCCGGATGATCCGGATCCACCGGAACGTACGCACCACCGGCGGCCAGCACCGCGTACATGCCCGTCAACAGGTCGGTGCTGCGGCGCATCGCCACCGCGACCCGCGACTCCGGACCAACGCCCAGCGAAATAAGATGCCGTGCAAGACGATTCACCTTCGCCGAGAACTCGGCATAGGTCAGCTGCGAACCCTCGAACACGACCGCCGTCGCATCCGGGGTGGCCACCGCAGCACGCTCGAACCCGTCGAGCAGCAGCGCCTCCTCGACCACGCGAGCGGTGCCCGCCGACCCGGCCAGCAGTGCGGCCTGCTCGCCGGCATCGAGGATCGTGATGTCCCCAACCGGCAGGCTCGGTGCCGCAACCATCGCCTCCAGCACGCGCACCAGGCGCCGCGTGAAACCGGTGACCGTGGCCTCATCGAACAGATCGACCGCGTACACCACGCTGCCGAACAACCCGGACGGCGCCGCCGCCCCGGCATCGAGTTCTCCGACCGTCACCGACAGGTCGAACTTCGCCATCGCAGCGTCCCCGGCGTCGAGGCCCGACACCGTCAGACCCGGCAGCGAGAACTCGGTCTGGGCAAGGTTCTGGAATGCCAGCATCACCTGGAACAACGGATGCCGCGCCTGCGACCGGGCCGGATCCAGGACCTCGACCAGGCGCTCGAACGGCACATCCGCATGACCGAAGGCACCGAGGTCGGCTTCGCGAACGCCCGCAAGCAGTTCCGTGACCGACTCGCCACCATCGACACCGGTGCGCAGCACCAGGGTGTTGACGAACATGCCGATCAGGTCGTCGAGCTCACGCTCACCGCGGCCCGCGATCGGGGTACCGATCGCCACATCATCGCCGCCGGACAACCGTGCGAGCAGCACCGCCAACGCCGCGTGCACCACCATGAACAACGTCGCGTCGTGTTTGCGCGCCAACTCCACGAGCCCGGCGTGCAGTTCGGCGTCGACCTCGAAGCCCACCGTCGCGCCACGGTTCGACGCGACCGCCGGCCGCGGCCGATCCAACGGCAACCCGAGTTCGTCGGGGACACCCACCAACTGGTCACGCCAGTAGCCGAGTTGACCCGCGATCAGCGACGCGGGATCATCCTCCGAGCCGAGCACCGCACGCTGCCACAGCGTGTAGTCCGCGTACTGCACCGGCAGCGGCGCCCAACCCGGCACCTCACCCCGCGTGCGGGACTCGTAGGCCACCATGACATCACGCGCCAATGGGCCCATTGAGAAGCCATCGCCGGCGATGTGATGCACCACCACGACCAGCACGAACTCATCGGTGCCGTCTTCGACGTCGGCAACCCGGAACAGCCGCGCCCGCACCGGAACCCGCTCGGTCAAGTCGGCGAAGCCACGGCCCAGCAACTCGGTCACCTCGGCATACACCTCGGCCTGGCTCACAGACACCGGCGCCAGATCCAGTACCGCCTCGGCTGCGGGCAGCACCTGCTGGAACCCGAACCCGTCGATCGCGGGGTAGATCGTGCGCAACGATTCGTGCCGGCTCACCACATCGGTGACCGCCGCCTGCAATGCCGCCACATCCAATGCACCCGACAGGCGGATCGCCATCGGCATGTTGTACGCCGCGGACTCCGGATCCAGTCGGTTGAGGAACCACATCCGCTGCTGCGCCAACGACAACGGCACCCGCTCCGGCCGCGGACCCGCGACCAAGGCTACGCGGCCGGAGCCGGTATGCGATTCCACTGCTGCCGCAAGGCGTTCCACCGTCGGCGACTCGAACAGCACCCGCACCGGCACTCTGGTGTCCAGGGCTGCGCCCAAACGCGACGTCAACTGCGTCGCCAGCAGCGAGTTACCACCCAGGGCGAAGAAATCATCGTCCAGGCCGACCTGCTGTGGCCCATCCCCCGTCGCTTCGCTCGCCCCGATCCCGAGAACCTCCGCGAACACCCCCGCGACGGTCTGCTCCACCGGAGTGGTCGGGGCACGGAACACCGCGACCTCGAACACCGGCACCGGAAGCGCCTTGCGATCGAGCTTGCCCGACACATTCAACGGGAACGCGTCGAGCACCATGACGGTTTCGGGAACCATGTACGCCGGCAGCAGCGCCTTGACCGCCGTGCGGAGCCCCTCGACATCGATCTCTATGGTCGGGTCGCTGGGCACGACGTAGGCGACGAGCCGGTCACCCAGGTCCTCGGCACGCACGATAGCGACCGCCTGGCCCACCTGCTCCTGCGCCAGCAGCGCGGTTTCGATCTCGCCGAGCTCGATGCGCTGACCGCGGAACTTCACCTGGAAGTCGGTGCGGCCCAGGTAATCCAGTTCACCGTCCAGGGTCCAGCGGACGAGGTCACCGGTGCGGTACATGCGGCCGCCGGCCGGGTCGAACGGATCCGCAACGAACCGGTCCGAGGACAGGTCAGGGCGTCCGTGGTACCCGCGCGCCAACTGCACACCCGCCAGATACAGCTCGCCGGAGACACCGTCCGGCACGATCCGCAGCCGCGAATCGAGAACGTAAGCACGCGAATTACCCTGCGGCACACCGATAGTCACACTGGCAGCGTCCGCTGGGACCTCGACCGCGGTGATCGACACCGCCGCCTCCGTCGGGCCGTACAGGTTCTGCACCCGAGCCGTGGAAACCGCAGCGAACGCGCGCACCGTCTCGAGCGGCAACGCCTCACCGATCAAGAAGATGTCCCGCAGGGTCACCAACTGCTCGGCGCGGGCCTCGCGCGCGAACACCGAGAGCATCGACGGCACGGTATCGGTCAGCGTCACACCGTGTTCGGCGATCACGCGGCACTGGTACGCGGGATCGCGATGGCCGTCGGGGGTCGAGACCACGAGACGCGCGCCGACAGCCAACGGTAGGAAGTAGCCCCACAGCGACACGTCGAACGTCGTCGCAGTCTTCTGGAAATAGATGTCCTCGGCGGTGATGTCGTACTCGCCGACCATCCAGCCAACCTGGTTCACGATCGCGCCGTGCGGGACCGCAACACCCTTCGGCCGACCCGTCGAACCCGAGGTGTAGATGACATACGCCGAGTTGTCCCGGCGCACCGGCGCCACCCGATCCGCATCCGTCACGCGGTCCGCGGAGTAGCCCGACACATCGAGGGTGTCGATCGAAAGGGCAGACCTCTCCCCCGCATCGAACCCATCCCGGGTCGTGGTCAACACCGCCACCGGCTCCGAGGACTCGAGCACCCAACCGATGCGCTCGGCCGGATGATCCGGATCCACCGGAACATAGGCGCCACCCGCAGTCACGACGGCGTACATGCCGACCACGAGATCCAGGCTGCGCCGCATCGCCAGCACTACTCGCGACTCCGGGCCGACACCCATCGAAACAAGATGCCGCGCAAGCTGATTCACCCGCACCGAGAACTCGCCGTAGGTGAGCTGCGAACCTTCGAAGACCACCGCCACCGCATCCGGCGACACCGCGGCGGCACGCTCGAACCGATCGAGCAACAGACCCTCGAAAGCGCCCACGTCCGTGGCATTGCGCTCGCCGAGCACGGCGGTACGTTCCGCCGCATCGAGTATCTCGATATCCCCCACCGGGATATCGATGTTGTTGCCCAATGCCGTCAGCACTCGCAGGAACCTGGCCGCGAGCGTCTCGATCTCGGCGGCGCCGAACACCGCAGTGTCGGACCTGAAGTCGACCACCAGTTGCCGCGAGACAGCGACGAACAGGGCAAGGGGGTAGTGCGTTCCGTCGCGCATCTCGACGCCGGTGACCTGCATACCGTCGAGCGCGGAACCCGCGTCGCTGAGCGCTTCCTGGTCGACGGGGTAGGACTCGAACACGAACAGCGTGTTGAACAACGCCGCGAGCCCGGCGGCCTGGTGAATCTCGGTCAGGCCGATGTAGTGGTGCTCGAGCAGGTCGGCCTGCTCGGACTGCAATTGCCCCAGCACCTCCGACACCGTCGCGTCCGCAGCGATGCGGACCCGGACCGGAATGGTGTTGATGAACAAGCCGACCATCGTCTCGACGCCGGGCACCTCGGCCGGGCGCCCCGACACGGTCGCACCGAACACCACGTCGGACTGACCGGTCAGCCGGCCGAGCAGGATCGCCCACGCCGCCTGCACGATCGTGTTAACGGTGACGCCAAGCCGGGCCGCAACCTCGGTGAGCCGCGCCGTCTCGGCCTCGGACAGGTCAACGCTGACCTTGATGGCACCCGACCCGGCATCCGGGCGCGGCCCCATCGGGTCGAGCAGCGTCGGCCCTTCGATCCCTTCGAGTGCGCGCGTCCATGTCGCCAGCGACCGTTCCCGGTCCCGACCAGCCAGCCACACGAGGAAGTTGCGGTACTCCCGCACCCGCGGCAGCACCGACTGATCACCACTGACTGCGTAGAGCACCAGCAGGTCACGCATCATCAGCGGCATCGACCAGCCATCGAGCAGGATGTGGTGCGCAGTCACACCC
>NZ_LRRB01000167.1 GCF_001646865.1 Aldersonia kunmingensis
AAGCGTCGACTTGCCCGAACCGTTGCCGCCGACCACCAGAACGCCCTGCCGCGTTCGACGGTGAGGTCGACGCCGTGCAGAGCCTCCGTCGCCCATGGTGTGCGGGCGAGGTAGGTGTGCCGGACTCCTTCGAGCCGAAGCAGCGGTCCCACCGCCCGAGCGACGGTCCCGTGCGGGCCGCGATCCAGCACGGCGGGCGAGGTTGGCGACCAGTCCGGCAGGTGGTCGACCATCCGCCCCGCGGCGAGGTGGATCACCCGGTCGGCGGCCGCGGCCTCGGTCTCCTGATGGGTGACGAGCACAACGGCCATCCGGTGCCGCGCCGGGAGCCCGGCGAGCAGCGCGACAAGCTCGGCGCGTCCGGCCGGATCGACCATCGAGGTGGCCTCGTCGGCGATGAGCAGGCTCGGCCGGCGTGCGAGCGCCGCCGCCACGGCGAGGCGCTGCATCTGCCCGCCCGACAGCGACGATGTCTCGCGCTGCCCCATGCCGCCGAGACCGACCTCGCGCAGCAGGCCCTCGATATCGACCTCGGCGCCCGGCGGCAGGCCCCACACGACGTCGTCGGCGACGAGCACGCCGAGTGTCTGCGTCTCCGGGCGCTGCAGCACGACGGCGGTCCCGCCGAACTGGCCCAGTCCCGCGGCGCCGGGCCGGTTCACGGTCCCCGTGGTGGGCGGGCGCCCGGCGAGGATGCGCGTCAGCGTGGACTTGCCGCTGCCGTTGTGGCCGACGACGGCAACGAACTCGCCGTAATCGACGTGCAGCTTGATTCCGCTCAGGGCGTCGGCCTGCGCGCCCGGGTAGCGGAAGCACACCCCGTCGAGCCGTACGGGCAGCGGCGCGACCTCGCGCGGATCGTCGGGAGCGTCGAGATGATCGGAACCGGGAAGCCAGGCGAGCCGGTCGAGGACGGCGCCGAGCGCAAACCAGGCCACGATCGCGCCGACCATGACACCGACGGCAGTGGAGCTGCCGACCCACAGCCACCACCAGTCGTCGACCGTGTTCGAGAGCCAGGTGAACCCATCGGCGAGCGTGGTGAGCGACAGTTGGCGACCGGCGATGTCGGCCAGTCCCCGCAGAGTGTCGCGGATGGTGTCGAAGACGAGTGCTCGCGAGTTGGCGAACACGAGCAGCATGCCAACCGCGAACAGCGCGAATGCCACGGCGGCCACGAGCGAACAGGCCATGGCCGTGAAGAAGCCGCGACCGCGTCGCTTGACCTGTCCGACGATGCCGCCGAGCACCGCGCACGAGACGAGGGTCATCGCCGAGCTCAAACCGCCCGCGACGAAGGCCACGGATACGGATGCGACGGTCGCGGTGATCAGCGCACGCACCCGGTGCCGATGCGCGACCATGCCCATCGGGACGGCCGCGAGCAGGTTAAGTGCCGCAGCGAAAGGCAGGACCGATGCGACGACGGCAAGCGTGACGGAGACCGCGCCGAGCACGGCTCCCGTGGCCAGCTCGATCGGACGTAGTGGACCGCTGATCGCGGGTCCGTCCGCCGCCGGGCGGCGCGCCTTCGTTGTCACCTGACCAGTGTGCCAGCAGGCCGCGGCCGGTCGATATTGCATGTATGCGCAATCGCGCATATGTTTTCCGTGTGGCTCACGATCACGCGCATGCCTCCGCCGCGACCAGCGCCTCGGGCAAGCACCTGCGTGCGCTCGGGCTGGCCTTCGCCATCGGCCTCGTCTTCATGCTGGCCGAGTTCATCGTCGCGGCCGCCACGTCGTCGCTGGCGGTGCTCTCCGACGCGGTGCACACCTTTACCGATGTGATCGCCCTCGCGATGGCGCTCGGTGCGGTGCTGCTCGCCAAGCGCAGCCCGCCGACGCACACCCGGACGTTCGGCTACTACCGGGCAGAGGTGTTCGCGGCGCTGCTCAACGCAGTGCTGCTGTTCGTCGTCGCCGGGTACGTGATCTACGAGGCGATCCAGCGATTCGGCGATCCGCCGGACGTGCCGGGTTGGCCGGTGCTGATCATCGGCGTGGCAGGCCTGAGCGCGAATATCGTCGCGTTCCTGCTGCTGCGCAGCGGCGCGCAGGAGAGCATCAACGTCCACGGCGCCTATCTCGAGGTGCTCGCGGATCTCGTCGGCTCGGTCGGCGTGCTCATCTCGGCGATCATCATCATCACCACCGGCTGGGCCTACGCCGACCCGATCATCGGGATCGCGATCGGGGTCTGGGTGTTGCCGCGCGCGTACATGCTTGGCCGCCGTTCGCTGCGAATCCTGTTCCAGCACAGCCCGGAGGCCCTGGATGTCGAGGAGGTCTCCCGCAGGCTCGAGGCGCTACCCGGGGTCGCGAACGTGCACGACCTGCACGTCTGGACGCTCACCTCGGGCATGGAGGTGGCCTCGGCGCACGTCACCGTTCGGCCCGGCGTCAGCGGGGACGAGGTGCTGCGGTCCGCGCAGGAAGTGCTGGCGCACGAGTTCGAGATCACGCACGCCACGCTGCAGGTGGAGGGGCCGGATTCGGCCCAGCGCTGCAGCGAGCTGTCCTGGTAAGTCCAGAAATGGAAAATGCGCACCTGCGAGCGATTTCGCCTCGCAGGTGCGCATTGTCTATGGGGGCCCGCTGATTACGCGGATGCCGACTTCGTCACCGGAGTGATCGAGAGCCAGAGCGCGCCGGGCGCGCTCGCCGGCACCACCGGGTTGCGCGGCGCGATGGGCTCGATTCGCTGGTACGGCGCACCGAGCGGCGGACGCTGGTCGACCTCACCCTTGTTCGGCCATAGCGAGATTGCCCGCTCGGACTGCGCGGTGATGGTCAGCGACGGGTTCACACCAAGGTTGGCGGTAATCGTCGAGCCGTCGATGACGTGCAGGCCATCGTGGCCGAAGAGCCGCTGGTAGCCGTCGACAACGCCGGTCTCGGGGGAGTCACCGATCGGGCAGCCACCGATGAAGTGGCCCGTGATCGGGATGTTTGCGAGCTCGGTGATCGAACCCTGCGGCAGGCCACCGATCTTCTCGGCGACCCGACGGGTCACCTCGTTGCCCTCGGGAATCCACACCGGATTCGGCTCGCCCACACCCTGTTTGGTGGTCATCTTCCGGCCCAGCACGCCGCGCTTGGTGTACGTGGTGATCGAGTTGTCCACGTTCTGCATCACTAGCAGGCCGATCATGCGCTCCGACCAGTGCCGCGGGTTGTGCAGCTTGTGCAGCTTGTTCCAGTTACGGCCCATTTCCTTCACGCCGAGCACCCAGCGCTTCTTGCCCTCCTGGGCGTCGACCAGCACCGTGGTCATCAGGCCCATGAAGTTGCTGCCCTTGCCGTACCGCACCGGCTCGACGTGGGTGACCGCGTCGGGGTGAATCGACGAGGTGATCGCCACGCCCTTGGTGAAGTCGGTGTCGGTGCGCAGCGAACGCGCGGCCAGCACAGCCTCCGAGTTGGTGCGGGTCAGCTCGCCGAGACGCTGCGAAATATTCGGCAGCACACCGCGATCGCGCTGGCTGTGCAGCAGGTTCTGGGTGCCCAGCGACGCGGCCGCGAAGATCACCTGATCGGCGGTGAACGTCTTCTTGCCCTTGCGGACCCAGCGACCTGTCTGGACGGTTTCGACGGCAAAGCCGCCTCCGGCCAACGGGCGCACGGTCGTCACCGTAGTGAGCGGATGCACCTGCGCACCGGCCTTTTCGGCCAAGTACAGGTAGTTCTTCACGAGGGTGTTCTTCGCGTTGTGGCGGCAACCCGTCATGCACTCACCGCAGTGCGTACACGTCTTTCGGGCCGGGCCGACACCGCCGAAGTACGGGTCCTCTACGTCTCCGCCGGGACGATTTCCCTTGCCCGCGAACAGAACTCCAACCGGGGTCGGGTGGTAGCTGTCCGAGATACCCATGTCCGCCGCGACTTCCTGCAGCACGCGGTCGGCCGGAGTCGTGGCCGGGTTGGTCACCACGCCGAGCATGCGGGTGGCCTGGTCGTAGTGCGGCGTCAGTTCCGACTTCCAGTCGGTGATGTGCGACCACTGCTTGTCCGCGAAGAACTTGTCTGGCGGCTGGTAGAGCGTGTTGGCGTAGACAAGCGAACCGCCGCCAACGCCGGTGCCGCTCATGATGAAGGTGTTCTTCAGCAGCGTCATGCGCTGGATACCGAAGCAGCCGAACTTGGGCGCCCACAGGTACTCGCGCAGGTGCCAGTTGTTCTTGGCGAACTCGTCATCGGCGAAGCGGCGGCCCTGCTCGAGGACACCGACCTTGTAGCCCTTTTCGGTCAGCCGGAGCGCGGAAACGCTTCCGCCGAAACCGGATCCGATCACCAGCACGTCATAGTGCGGCATTTAGATAGCCTTCCGTTCTTCGTAATCAGCCAGGTCGAGCTTGCGGGTGCGCAGGCGGTACTGCGTCACCGTGCCCGGCCAGTTGTTCGTGATGCGCCCGGACGCATTGCGGTACCAGCTCGAGCAGAAGTTCCAGGGGCTGCGATCGAGCCGGGACTGCAGCTTGCGGTCGAAGGCTTCCTCGACATCGGCGCGCACCGCGAGCGACCGCTCGGGCCGCGTGGCAACGGCCTGCACGGCTTGGCGGATGTAGCGGGCCTGCGACTCGAGCATGTAGACGATCGAACCGACGCCCAGGTTGGTGTTGGGGCCGTACATCATGAACATGTTCGGGAACTCCGGCACGGCCATGCCCAGGTAGGCCCGCCCGCCCGCGGGGTTCCAGACGTCGGCGAGCTTGCGGCCGCCGCGGCCGGCGATGTTCATCGGCCACAGGAACTCGGTGGCCTTGAAGCCGGTGCCGTAGATGATCACGTCGGCCGGGTGCTCGACACCATCGGCGGTGCGAACGCCGTTGGGGGTGATCGCCTCGATCGCCGTGGTCTCAACCGTGACGTTCGGCTGGGTCAGCGCCGGGTAGTAGGCGTTCGAGAAGAGCCCCCGCTTGCAGCCCGCCGGGTAGTCGGGGGTCAGCTTGGCCCGCAGCTCGGGATCGGCGACCTCCTCTTCCAGCTTCTTGTTCGCCATCCGGATGACCAGCGGCTGGATGGCCTTGATGTCGACCAGGCCGAGGGAGAGGAATTCGACCAGCAGCCAGATGCCGAAGCGCTCGGCCAGCCGAACCGGCGGCACGTACTTGAAGAGCCAGTGGTGGAACTTCGTGTACTCGACGTCCTTCTTGCCGACCACCCAAGCGGCGGAGCGCTGGAAGACGGTCATCTGCTTGACCTGCGGCTGGATCGCGGGCACGAACTGCACGGCGCTCGCGCCGGTGCCGACCACGGCGACCGTCTTGCCGGTGAGGTCGATGTCGTGATCCCACTCGGCGGAGTGGAAGGCGGGACCGGTGAAGGACTCGATACCGGGGATCGCTGGCAGGGACGGGCGAGACAGCTGACCAACGGCGGTCACCAGCACGTCGGCGGTGAACTCGGCGCCATCGGCGGTGCGCACGGTCCAGCTGTTGGCCTTCTCGTCGTACTCGGCGTCGGTGACCTCGCTGTTGAAGCGGATCCGGTCGGTAAGCCCGCGGCGATCGGAGACCTCCTGCATGTAGCCGAGGATGTCGCTCTGCATCGAGAACCGGCGAGGCCAGTCGGTCTTCGGCTCATACGAGTAGGAATACAGCGGCGAGGGGATGTCGCACCCGGCACCCGGGTAGGTGTTCTCCCGCCACACGCCGCCGAGGTCGGCTGCGCGTTCGAGGATCGTGAACTCGCTGAAGCCGTGCTTCTGGAGTTCCATGGCCATTCCCAGACCACCGAACCCGGTGCCGATGATGAGCACCGACGGCTGCGCCTTGGGGGACATTCGTCCACCTCGCTTCCTTTTGATCGCGGTCGAGCCTAAGTCGGCTCGAGGGCAGGCCGAGAGAGAACGTGGGACAGGAAATCGAGATTTTCGGCCATAATTGTGGAGTGGTGATCGATGATGTAGTCGCGCCGGGCGTCCACGACTGGCACTTTCCGCGCAGCGTGGCGAGCGTGGCGCTGATGGTTCGGTTCGCCGCCGACTACGGCGTCGACCAGGAGACCGCGCTGGCCGGAACGGGCCTCTCACCACAGCTGCTCGCCGATCCCGATGCCCAAATCGATGCGGGCGTGGAGCTCGCCATCGTCCGCAATCTGGTCGGGTCGCTCGGTGCCGAACCGGACGCGGGGCTGCGGCTGGGATCCAAATACCGGGTCACCACATTCGGCATCTTCGGCTTCGCCTGTGTCAGCAGTCCGACACTGTGGGACGCGATCAGTCTTTCTCTGCGCTACCTCGAGCTGAGCTTCACGTTCTGCATTCCCACTGTCGAGCAGACGGCAGGGGAATTCGTAGCAACGCTGCACGACGAGGGGGTGCCGTTGGACGTTCGGCAGTTCCTTGTCGAGCGTGACCTGACGGCGATGTATGTCGTGATGGCCGACCTGCTCGGTTACGGATTGCCTTTGCGTCGAATCGAATTGAAGATTCCGAGGCCGTCCTACGCAGGCTTGTTCACCGAGTTGTTCGGTGTCGAGCCGGAGTTCGATCGTCCAGCCAACGTGTTCGCCTGTGACGTTGCCGAGCTGGAACGACCACTGCCGCAATCGAATTCGCACACCTTGTCGATGTGCGAGGCGCAGTGCCGGGACTTGGTGACCCGGCGTCGGGTGCGTACCGGTATCGCGCACGATGTCCGCGATCGGCTGATCAGCGTGAGCGGCGCGCCCGCCGGGATCGAAGAAGTGGCCGAGTCGATGAACCTGAGCGTCCGGACGCTGCGCCGTCGCCTCACCGAGGCGGGCACCAGTTACCGCGAACTGCTCGATGAGGTGCGGCATGCGCTCGCCGAGGAGATGCTCGGGACCACGCCGTTGAGCGTGTCCGATGTCGCGGTCCGGCTCGGCTATGGGGAGGCGTCGAGCTTCATCTACGCGTTCAAACGCTGGACCGGAACCACACCGGCGTCCTTCCAGCGAAACCGCCGCGCTGCCGCGGTGGGCGTTAGGCGACCACCCGGAAGTGCGTGATCAGGCGGCTGTCGTCCAGGGCGTGGATGGCAATCATCGGCGGCGGCACGTAGTCCACCACGGGTTTGTTTGTCACGTCGGATTCCCAAATGGGTCCGAGCACCGAGGAAACGCTGGGCGCCACCACGAGCGGCTTGCCGGCGAACATTGTTGTCGCCGCGGTGTGCGCATGGCCGCATAGTGCGCCGATAATGCGCTCGTCGCCGCGGATGATGTCGCCGAGCCGGTCGGGGTCGCCGAGCCGGATCGGGTCGACGATCGGGCTGAACAACTCGACCGGCGGGTGGTGAAAGCCGAGCAGGATGCGGTCGTCCGGGCGGCTGTTCGCGAGGACCGTGCGCAGCCATTCGATCGTCGCGGGTTCGAGCGCGCCTTCGGGGCGTCCTGGGATCGACGAATCGCACATCGCGACGAGGACATCGCCAACGCGCAATTCCTGATTGATCGGGCCGTCATCCGGAGTGGACACGCCGAGAAGCCCGGCCCGGAACGCACGTCGATCGTCGTGGTTGCCCGGCCCGATGACGATCGGGACCGACGCGGTCAGTACCTCGGCCGCCTGCGCGTATTCCTCCGCGGTACCGAGATCGGTGATATCGCCCGTGACGACGAT
>NZ_LRRB01000237.1 GCF_001646865.1 Aldersonia kunmingensis
GGCGCACCGGTTGACGTCACCGGCGGCACCGCGACGCTGAGCCAGGCATTCGCCGCGGGTTCGCACTCGATCACCGCGACCTTCAGTGGTGCTCCCGGCTTCGTCGCCTCGGCGGCACCGGCAGCAACGGTCGAGGTGTGGGTCCCGGCACCGAGTGATGTGGACACGACCACCACGCTGACCGCACCGGAGACCGTGAGGCCGGCGGATGGCGTGACAATGTCCGTCGTGGTGAATCCGGCCCGGAACGGTAACGGTGGCAACGTGCAGTTCTTCGACGGCCCGATCCCTATCGGTAGTCCCGTGCCAGTGATCAGCGGTCGTGCGAGCATCACTTTTTACAACCTCGCACCGGGCACACACAGCGTCACTGCGAAGTACAGCGGCACGTCCGGATACCGCGGTTCGACCTCGGAAGCCAAGGTGGTCACCGTGACGGTGTCCGGGCCCGCGGGGCCCGCGCCCGCGTTCGGTTCTTCCCAGCCGAACCCCTGATCTCGGGGACGAGTGCCGCTTCAAGCAACGTAGGGCAGGAAATCGGCGGGTAGCGGGGACGCGTGGCCGCGTCCCCGCTACCTGAGAACCGGCCCCGTGCCCGTTTCCAGGCACCGGCTCAAGCAAGCCCTGAAGGCTCACAGGTAGGCAGAAGTGCTGTGCCGGTTGCCATCGCCGGTGATTCGACGATGGCAGTGACTGTGTATGAGGCGCGTTGCTGTTCGTTCGTCCGGTGTGCCCGCTCCGGAGGCGACGACCGCGTGTTGCGGATCGCTTTTGCGGAGGGCCGCGAGCCATTGTTTCCACTCCCGTGGGCTTTGTGGCTCGCGTTCGGCGTGCAGCAGCACACCAGCATTTCTTGAGCGTGGTCGAGGCGCGGACTGCCTCAGACCGGCTTTGTGTATCTGGGAACTGGACGTTCATCGATCGATTCGTACGGGCCCGAGTGGAAGTGTCTGTCGGGTCGTCCACTCCACACCCCTTTCACGAATCCGGGTACGCGAGCGGCGTTACGGTTTCGCCCGGTGGCGACCTCCAAGACTCGACATCGGGCCGGAAAGCCGTTGCGGTATCGATGGTTTGCTGCAGACCGTTGGGCGCTACCGCAGGATGCCTCGGTGCCTTGCCTCGGAGACAGCTGCGGTGCGTGAGCTGACTCCGAGTTTGGTGAATATGTGGGCGAGGTGCGATTTCACGGTCGTCTCGCTGACGAAGAGGTCAGCAGCGATCTCGGTATTCGAGCTACCGGCGGCGACGAGTTCGAGGACTTGAATCTCGCGTGGACTGAGATTCGCCTGCGGAGTCCGCATCCGGTCCAGTAATCGGGAGGCGATGACGGGCGCAAGTGCGCTCTCGCCACGGGCCGCGGCCCGTATCGCGGCGGTGAGTTCCTGCGGAGGTGCGTCTTTGAGAAGGTATCCGCTGGCGCCTGCCTCGACCGCGCCGAGTACATCGGCGTCGGAGTCGTAGTTGGTCAGCACCAGCACGTAGGGGGCGGGATCGAGCGCCCGGATCGAGCGGGTGGCGTCCGCTCCCGATGAGGCGGGCGATGCTCCGAACTGGAGGTCCATGAGCACGACGTCCGGGTTCTTTGCTCGGGTGACATCGATGGCCTCGGATGGGGTGGATGCCTGAGCGACCACATCGATGTCGTCCTCCGCGCTGAGCAGAGCGATGATCCCGGCACGGACGATCGGGTGGTCGTCCGCGATTACGACCCGGATCATCGTGCGATCTCGGTGGCGAGTTCGACGGTCAGGGTCGTGCCCCGCCCCGCACCCGAATCGACGGTGAGCACTCCACCGAGTTGGTCGACTCGTTCCTGCGTGGCCTGCAGCCCGAACGAATCGGTTCGCTTCCCGTGACGACCACCGAGCAGGGCCGGATCGAATCCCGCGCCGTCATCGGCGATCGTGAACCGCAGCCCGCTGTCGTTCACGGTGAGCGTGATTGTGGCGCTGGTGGCGTGAGCGTGTTGGATCACGTTGGCGATAGCTCCTTGCGCAATCCGCAGGAGGGCTGTCTGGACATGCATCGGGAGCGGAACGGAGTCAGCGACCCGTACGGCGACAGGTAGGCCTTGCGCGAGCCACTCGGATGATGCGAGCCGACGCAACGCACCTCCGAGACCACGGTCGTCAAGATCGGGTGGAGTGAGTTCGCGGATGAATCGGCGAGCAGTGGCGAGGTTGGCCGCTGCCGCCTCGCGGGCGAGGTGGATGTATTCGAGTCCTGGCCTGTCGTGGTCAGCGCGCTCGGCAGCATGGAGCAGCATCTGGATGCTCGAGAGTCCTTGCGCAATCGTGTCGTGGATTTCCCGCGCGAGCCGAGCGCGCTCGGCAAGGATGCCTGATTCGTGTTCGGTTGCGGCGAGCTGGCCGCGGGTGGCGATCAGGTCCTGTACGAGTGCCTCACGGTCCGCGGCCTCGCGAGCGAGTGCCTGATATCCCAAGCCGATGAGCAGACCGACTCCGGCACCGACGATCGGACCCACGATCCCGCCAACGGTCCAGCCGTCGTGGACGCCGAGCGCGAGGATCGCCACCGCGGTGGACGCGAGGATCGCTGCCGATCCCCACCAGCGGCCGAGGAGATGAAGGTAGAGGAAGAACAGCGGGAAGACGAGATACGCAGCGTCGGGGGTGAGCCAGATCAGGGCGATCCACGTGCCGGTCAACACGCCGAGCCACAACGACCCCGCCGTGCGACCGCCCCGCGACGCGACGACCGCACCGAACCCGTACGTGACCAGCAGCAGCCCCGCGAGACTGATGATCGCAGTGCTGGACGCGGTGGGCACGAGCACAGCCCGGGCAACCACCAGGATCGTCAGCGCGACGACGAGCGCGTGCAATCCGACCCGAAGACCCGTGAAAACAGGGGTCAGCGGGGCATGGGCCATTACTCCAGTCTGACTCATCGACAGCGTCGCGCATCGTACGAAAGAACGATTTCCAGGCCCACCGATCAGCCGGTTAACGGGGTGCAGACAGCCGATGCGGCGACCGGGTCACCTGCCGGAGAGTTGATTCGGTCAGCGCTTGCGTCTGGAAAGGACTGCTCATGTTCGTCGCGCTCCGCGACCTGCGCTTCGCCCGCGGCCGGTTCGTCCTCATCGGGTCCGTGGTCGCGCTCATCACCGTTCTCGTCGGCTTCCTCAGTGGCCTGACCGGTGGGCTCGCCATGCAGAGCATCTCCGGAATCCTGGCGATCCCTGCGGACCGGATCGTGTTCGCCGCACCTGAAAAAGGAAGCGACGGCGTCGGCTTCGCCGACTCCGCGCTGACTCCGCAGCAGGCCAGCGGCTGGGCGTCGTTCGACGGTGTCACATCGGTCGAACCGATCGGGATCAGCCAGACACGTGCCCAGTCCGGCGATACCCACGCAGCAGTCGCCGTGTTCGGAGTTCGTCCCGGTTTCAGCGATACCTCTCCCTCGACGAATGGGTTGCTAGGGCTTTCGACGCCGGCCGCGGACGAGCTCGGTGCTTCCGCCGGCGACACCGTCACCATCGCCGGAGCGACCTACCGGGTCGAAACCGTCGCGGGCGACGCGTGGTACAGCCACACACCCGTTATCGAGATGACGCTGCACGACTGGCAGGCGTACTCCGCCGCGACCGGAAACCCCGATGTCTATGCCACCGTCCTGGCCGTCAACGGCACTCCGGACTGGTCGGGCGCCGACGCGGAGAACTCCACCACATCCGAAACCACGCTCGCCTCGCTCACCGCTTTGAGCGCCTTTCGGTCGGAGATCGGGTCGCTACTGATGATGATCGGGATGTTGTTCGGCATCTCCGGACTCGTTGTCGGCGCGTTCTTCACCGTCTGGACCATGCAGCGCAAAAGCGATGTCGCGGTCCTCAAAGCACTCGGCGCGAGCACAGCATCTTTGGTCCGCGACGCACTCGGCCAGGCAGGGATCGTGCTGGCAGTCGGCGTTGGACTCGGACTCGGGCTGGTCATGCTCTTCGGGGCCATAGCCCCAGCGTCGCTGCCCTTCATGCTCAGTCCGCTCACCACCCTGCTACCCGCCGTCATCATGATCGGCCTCGGACTCGCTGGTGCGGTGTTTGCACTTCGTTCCGTGACCTCCGCTGACCCGCTCACCGCCCTCGGGAGCAACCGATGATCGACCTCGACGACATCACCCTCACCTATCCCGACGGCGCGGCGCGCGTCACCGCTGTCGACCACGTCAGCCTCACCGCCCACCCCGGAACGGTCACCGGCATCACCGGCCCCAGCGGTTCCGGCAAATCCAGTCTCCTGGCGGTCGCCGCCACGCTCATCCGACCGGACTCCGGTCGAGTACTCATCGACGACACCGACGCGACCGCCCTGACCCCAGCCGAAGCCGCCCGACTCCGACGCGACAAGATCGGAATCGTCTTCCAACAGTCCAATCTCATTCCCTCGCTCACTGCCCGCGAACAACTGAGGGTCATGGACGAAATCGGAGGTCACCACTCCCGACGACGCCGACATGCGGCCGCACAACTAGCCGACGCTCTCCTCGACGCGGTCGGCCTCACCGACCATGCCGACAAGCGGCCCCACCAACTCTCCGGCGGACAACGGCAAAGGGTCAACATCGCCCGGGCACTGATGAACAATCCAACCGTGCTCCTGGTCGACGAACCCACCAGCGCCCTCGATCAAGAACGCGGAGCCAGCATCATCGAACTCGCCGTACGTCTCACCACCGAAATGAACACATCAACCCTGCTCGTCACTCACGACCTCATCCACCTACCGCGAATGCACAGCACCGTCCACCTCGTCGACGGCAAGATCGACACCGGCGGCGAATCCAACGCGAATCTGATTGCCCCGGCTGGTCCAAGCGGAGGTGATGCGTCTCGTCTGACCTGAGAGTTCCGAAACTGATTGGTACTCAATCTATTTCACACGGTGTGTCAGACCAAGATCGGATCCACCGACTTATTCAGATAGTCCCCCCGACGGAGACGAGCCCCCATCGGAGTTTTCCGATGGGGGCTCGTTGCTGAGTAGCCGGCTGGCGTTGATCAGCTGGTGGTGCTGACTAGCTGGATCCGAACGTCGGGTTGCCCGGGTTCTGCCCGGCCTCGACCACGACGACCTTGGTGACGGTTGTGGCGGTGCCGTTGGCGGTGACCTCGGCGGTCAGGGTCTGGCTGCCCGCGACCGCGGTCCATGCGCAGCCGGCCGTGCCGTTGGCGAGGGCGGTCGTGGTGCAGATGGTGTTGGTGCCGGCCTTGATGGTCACAGCCGTGCCCGCATCGATGCCGATGACGGTGATCGTCGTGGTGTCACCTGCAGTGGGTGCTGCCGGGCTCACCGAGATGACCACGGTGCCGACCGGCGGTGCGGAGACCTGGACGGTGACAGGTGCGGAGGCCGGGCTGGCGCCGACGGCGTTGGTGGCGACGGCGGTGACGCTCAGGGTGCCGGCGGTGTCGGTGGCGATGGTGCACGCGAAGTTGCCGGCGGCGTTCGCGGTGGCGGTGCAGGTCTTGCCGCCTGCGGTGACGGTGACGTTCGAGTTGGCCTCGGCCTTGCCGGTGATGGTGACGGTGTCGCCTGCGGTGACCGCGGCCGGGTTGGCGGCCAGGGCGGTCGGTGCTGCGGGTGCGGTCGGGGCCGGGGTCACGGTGCCGGTCTGCGGAGCCGAGGTGGACTGCGCGTAGGTGGCGTCGCCGAGGTACTTGGCGGTGATCGAGTACGAGGCAGCAGCGGCGGGGGTCCACGAGTAGGTGGCGGTGCCGTTGCTGACGGTGCCGGTGCCGAGGACGGTGCCGTTGTTGGCGAACTCGACGGTGCCGGTGGCGGCTGCGGTGACGGTGGCCGTCAGGGTGGTGGCGCGGCCGACCTGCGGGGCAGGGGACACCGCGACGGCGGCGGTCGAGGCCGACTTGGGAACCGTGAGCGATGGACCCGCAGTCCGGAGTTCACTGCCGAGGCCCTGGTTTGCGGAGACACCGGTACCCGTGGTCAGGGCGAGGTCACGACCACAGTTCGCACCGACGGTGTAGTCGAGGGTGTACGAGATATTGCGGTCGACGGCACTACGAATCCACGATCCCGTCATCCTCACAAAGGTGGGGTCGGTGGTGTTGGCGAAGGTGGAGACTCCCTTTCCCTCGACTCGCGACGAATCCGCGACGTAGGTCAGGCAGGCCGGGTGGAAGTCCCTGAATTCGCTGATGGTCGGCGCCAGGCCGCCGTTGAAACGAAGGTTGTTGGTGACGGTGATCGTGTCGCCCGGAGCCGGCGTGCCATTGCTGATCGTCCGGTTGAAGGTCCACTGGCCCCACTCTGTGGACTGGCTCACGGGCGCAGCCGACGCCGCCCCCACGCCGAAGGATGCGGCGAAGCCCGCCGCGATCGCTGCTGTGCTCGCGCCTGCTACTAGCCGACGCAGGTTCTTGTTCTGCACTCTTTCGAGCCTCTCGTCAGGAGCGCCGCCCCGAACCGGACGCTTGTTTAAAACCGTGATGCTTCAGAGAGCGACAGTACGGTATCGATCGGCCCGGCTATGACCTGGGTCACAGTGCGGGGTCGATGTCCGCCCGGTGCTCCAATCGACTGTGTCCTGTCGAAGCTGGTCTTCGGTCCAATTGTTCTTTTTGTTACGCGAAGTCACGCGAATACTCGAGAACGGAATTGCGGCGGCGGCAGTCTGTGCCGGGCTGCCGGCCGGGTGGTTGGAGTGAAATGGCGCTTCGAGGACGATCGTCCGGGCCTCGGTGGCGGGGGCAATTGACGCCGTCTCGCGGGTGGCACCGAGTGTCGCCGGACTTGCTGGAGTGTCGATCGTTCTATCGGGCCAACGGGTCGGACGACGGCGTCGCCAAGAAGAGACGCAGCAGCGGGCGCCTTCGGCTGAAGGCACCCGCTGCCGCGTCTATCTAGTCCCGATACCGCCGGTCAGTTCGAGGAACCGAAGGAGGGGGTGCCGCCGCCCGGAGTCTCGGAGTCCGACACGGTGATCACCCGCGCGGCCGAGGACGAGCCGAGGAATCCGGTCTCGCCGCTGTACACCGCGGTGACACTGTGAGCGCCCGTCGTGGTGAACGTGTGCGTCAGGCTCGCACCGCCCGCGGAGACCGACACCGGGGCACCGATAGCGGTCGCGCCGTCAAAGAACTGGACGGTGCCGCCGGCCTGTGCGGGGGCCACGGCGGCCGACAGCGTCACCGACGTGCCCTCGGTCGCGGTCGCCGGCGCAGTCAGCGTCGTGGTGGTGGCGACATCAGTCGGTGCCGGGTCGGTCACATTGACCACGCCGACGTTCGAGGTCGAGGCGAGGAACCCGGTACCGCCGCTGTACACCGCGGTGACGGCGTGGGGGCCCGCTGCGGTGAACGTGTGCGAGAGGGTCGCGCCGCCCGCGGTCACCGGCACCGGGGCACCAATGGGGGTCATGCTGTCGAAGAACTGGATCGTGCCGCCGGCCTCTGCGGGGTTCACCGTGGCCGACAACGACACGGACTGGCCC
>NZ_LRRB01000016.1 GCF_001646865.1 Aldersonia kunmingensis
CAGCTGCGCGGTGAACCGGCAGCCTGCCTGTACCGCGAAGGCCAGCGTGGCCAGCAGGGGGCCGATCTCGCGGGTGGTTGCGAACGCCGAGATCGCGCCGGTGAGCGGACCCATGCCGAGCAGGTTCAGCGCGCTGTAGCCCTCCATGCCGACGGTGATGCCACCGAACGCGGACAGGATGAGCACGACGCCGATCGTGCCGCCGCCGACAACCAGCGAGCCGTTGCCCCAGGTGACGTCGGACAGTAGGCGCCAGACCTCCTTCGGGTACTGCCGCAGCGTCAGGGGAACGGCGCCCAGCGACTTCAGGAAGAAAACCAGCTGGTGGCCGAGCTTTGCGATGAGGTTGGTCGGCCCGGTGACGATGCCCTTGAGCGCGCCGAGCGGCCGGAGCACCGGGGGCACATAACGCGAGGTAGTTGCCATGTCACACCACCTGCGAGGGGAAGAAGGTGTTGTACACCTGGGTGATGATGATGTTGACGGCGAACAGCATGATCGCCGTCGTCACCACCGCGGAGTTGACCGAGTTCGCCACACCGCCGGGACCGCCGCGGGTGTTCAGTCCGGTATCGCAGGCGATGATCGCCGCGAGCAGGCCGAAGATCAGCGATTTGAACAGGGCGACGATGAGGTCCGACGACACCGCGAACGATGCGAAGGTGCCGACGTAGGAACCGGGCGTGCCGTTCTGGGCGAAGATGTTGAACATGTAGCCGGTCAGGAAGCCGACGAACACGACGAAGCCGCACAGCAGGACGCTCACCAACATGGCCGCGAGCAACCGGGGAGCAACAAGGCGGCGCATCGGATCGACGCCCATCACCTTCATCGCGTCGATTTCCTCGCGGATCGTGCGGGAACCGAGATCGGCGCAGATGGCCGATCCGACCGCGCCCGCGATCATCAGCGAGGTCACCAGTGGTGCGCCCTGCCGGATGATGCCGAGGCCGTTGGCTGCGCCAATGAACGATGTCGCGCCGACTTGGCCTGCGACCGAGCCGACCTGAATCGAGACAACGACGCCGATCGGGATGGCCACGAGCAGTGTCGGTGCGGCGGAAACACTCGCCATGAAACCGCACTGCTTGACGAACTCACGCCACGGGAACTGGCGGCGGAAGATGTCGACGACCAACTCGACGATGGCCTGGATGCCCATGGTGATCTGGCGGCCGAAGGTCTCCAGAGACCGTTTCGGGTGATCCTCCCAGTACCCCTTGGCCCAGGTCGTGGCTGCGCTGACCTGCGACTGAGCAGGCGGGCTCTGCGTCGAGTGCACGTAACTCCTTCCAACCAGCGTGCCGTCAGGCGGGGTGGTGTGGGGGAACCCTAACAATAGAGTGGTCTATGGCGGGAGCCAGGTGGTGACCCGGATCATATCCGCGTGAAGCTGAAGATCTGCTAAGGCTTTGCCGGTTTTACGCTGGAAGTCCTACTGAACTGGACTTTCTTTGCGTGACCGGCGTAATACATGCAGTCCGAGACGGTCGATCCCCCGCACCCGAACCTCGCGAAGGTGACGGAAACTGTAGTTCGGGTCACTTTCCAGCAAATCCGCGAGGCGATCGTCGATGAGCACAGTGCCCGGTCTCGCCACGCCCGTCAATCGGGCGGCGGTATTTACTACTGGCCCGTAAAGGTCGCCGAGCCGCTGCAGGACGCGCCCGGAGGCCATGCCGATCCGCAATTCCGGCGTCACGTCGGAGACCTTCGTGACTTCCTGGAGTTCCAGTGCGAGGTTGGCGGCGGCCTGCGGATCCTCGAAGGCGAACATGACTTCGTCGCCCAGGTTCTTGATCACCCAGCCGCCGGCGCTGGTGATCAGGAAGGTCGTATTCGACACGAATTCCTCGATGAGATCGGTCAGCTCGGTCCGGTCGAGATGCCGGGTCAGCCGGGTGTAACCGACCATGTCAGCGAACCCGACGACGAGGGTCCGCAGTTCCTCGTCGAGTGCGCCCGACTCGGCCGCGGCGAGGGAACGGGACATCGCGGCGGCGAGGTGGCGGCGCCAGGCGAACACCATCAGCGACTCGAGCGAGGGAATCGTCCGCTCGGCGACCTGTTGGGTGATTGCCGTGAGCTGCTGCGCCGATGGCATCGAATCGGGACTGTCGAGCTCGAGATCCTCGATCTCGCGAAGGATCAGGGCGTTGAGAATGTCGATCTGCCACTCGGCGAGGCGGGCCATCGAGTGTCCGACTGTGCGGGCGATCCGGACGGGCATATCGCCGTCCACCACGCCGTCGGCCACAAGCGCGGACATAGTGCGGAGCGCATCCGCATCGGACTCGGTATAGGTGAGTGCAGCCGGGTCGGGCGGTACCGGGAAGCCCATCGCGACCCACTGCTCGCGTGCCACCTCGATCGGAACATCGGCGATCTCGAGCAGCCGGTCGCGGTCGAACGTGCGGGCGCCGAGCAGATATTTCTCGATCTCGGCCTGCACGATTGCGGCAACATCGTCTTTCCCGGTCGAAGTCATCGTTCTCCATCGCCAGTGGGGTTCGACTATCAGCATGCCGCGCGCGGTGCTTCAGTGAAACAGGTTCGCAATCCGCGCCGTTGTCGGACGCATATGTCAAAGTTGCCGCTGCACATCCGATGCAGAGCGCGCGACGGCAGGCGCAGAACGGGGGAATTGGCACGATGGCGAGCGGTACGCCGCGTACCGGGCTGAGCGGGGACGATTTGACCGCGCTCGGGGACGCGCTGGCGCAGGGCGCACGAGCCGCGGTGTATTTGCGGGATCCAGTGCCGAGTCTCGGGCTTGCGGCCTGGACCTCGGCAAAGGTGGTTTCGATAAGCGGCACGACCTTGCTGGTCCGGCCGCGGGGCGTGGATGACGAGCTGCCCTTCGAGGCGGACGAGTTGCAGATGACGAAGCCGCCGGCGCCCAAGCCGTCGCCGTCGCCTGCGCCCAAGCCCGCACCGCAGCAGCCGGCGAAACCGGAGGCCAAAATTTCCGACGAGCCCGAATATGTGCCGTCGAACGGTGCGCGGTCCGCGTCCAACGGCGCAACGTCAATCCAGCCGAAGGTAACGACAACCCCGCCGAAATCGACAGGAGAGCAGAAGGTGACTGCGAAAACGAAGCCGGCGGCGCGTCCCGCGGCCCGAGGTCGCAAGACCCCGACGACCGTGACGGTGACGCTGCACGCCGATCTCGACGGAGCCTGGACCGTGGCCGTTCAGCAGGGCGATCGCCCTGCGGCCAAGCCGGTGCCGGTGAACGCGGACGCCGTAGAACGTGCTGTGACCGAATTGGGTGAACCGGGCGCAGAGCGCGCCGTGCAGACGGCGCTGGAGGCCGCGCGAGAGGTCGCCGCAGCCCGCGTTGAGGAACTGACGAAGCAACTGGAGGAGGCTCGGGGCACCCTCGCAGCACTCGGTGCGGTAGAGGCCGGGAACGGAAGGGGTGGCCGAGAACGATCTAGTTGATATCGTTCGAAGTCCTAGGACTGGAGGAACATGTTCAGAAAGCTCGCCACAGTGGTTGGCGCGATTGTGCTCGGCATGACGGTGTTCGGCGCTGCCCCCGCCGCCGCCCAGCCTGGCACCGTTGTTATCGGTGGTGGTTCGGGAATCATCATCGACCAGCAATTCGAGTGCACGGTGACCACGGTTGGCCGTGACGGCGCGGGTCGACTCGTCGGTCTTACGGCGGGCCATTGTGGCGAGGCCGGTTCACATGTGCTTGCCGAGGCCAACCCGTTCCTCGGGGAAATCGGCAGGTTCACGTTCTCGAACCCGGATCTCGACTACGCGGTCATCGAGTTCAACCCGGCAAAGGTCGTTCCGGTCAATCGGATCGGCAATGTCACCATCGCCAACGTCGGCGCCCCGGCTCAGTTCCCGCACGTCGTCTGCAAGGAAGGCCGCACCACTGGCCACACCTGCGGCATTGCGTTCGGTGACATCTTCCAGACGGGCATCGAAACCTGGTCGCAGATGTGCGTCGTCGAGGGTGACTCGGGTGCGCCGGTCGTCGTCGGCAACACGCTGGTCGGCATGGTGAACGCCTACCTCGCGGTCGCGTGCTTCGGCCCTGAGGTCGGTACCAACATGCACGCGATTCTGTCCGACCTGAACGGTCGCGGGATCGTGGGCGGAGGCTTCCGGCCGATCTAGCAATACCTCCTTGGGGTTCGAAGAACCCGCCGTGAGCGCAATCCGCGCACACGGCGGGTTCTTCGTTTTCTGCCCTGGTCAGTGGCAGACCGCGCCCTCGGATGCCGAGCCGACAAGCTTCGTGTATTTGGCCAGCACGCCCTTGGTGTAGCGCGGCGGCAGCGGCTCCCAGCCCGATCGGCGGCCGTCGAGCTCGGCGCCGTCGACAACAAGATCGAGCGTCCCGTGCGCGACATCAAGGCGGATCTTGTCCCCGTCCCGCACGAAAGCGATCGGGCCGCCGTCCACCGCCTCCGGCGCGACATGGCCCACGCACAACCCTGTTGTGCCGCCGGAGAATCTGCCGTCGGTAAGCAGCAGAACGTCTTTGCCGAGGCCGGCGCCCTTGATCGCGGCGGTGATCGCGAGCATCTCCCGCATGCCCGGGCCGCCTTTCGGGCCTTCGTAGCGGATCACCACCGCGTCCCCGGCGGTGATGGTGCCGTCCTCGAGCGCGTCCAGCGCGGCACGTTCGCGCTCGAATACCCGCGCGGTCCCCTCGAAGACCGACTCGTCGAAGCCCGCCGATTTCACCACTGCGCCCCCGGGGGCGAGCGACCCCTTCAGGATGGTGATGCCGCCGGTCGGGTGGATCGGTGAACTCAACGCCCGCAATACTTTTCCGTCGGGATCGGGCGGAGAGATCTTCGCGAGGTTTTCCGCGACGGTGTAGCCGGTGACGGTGAGGCAATCGCCGTGCAGCAGACCGGCATCGAGTAGCGCCTTCATGATCACCGGAACGCCACCGATATGGTCGACGTCCTTCATCACGTGCGCGCCGAACGGCTTCACATCGGCGAGATGCGGTACCCGGGAACCAATTTCGGCGAAATCATCGAGAGTCAGGGGCACGTCCGCCTCGTTGGCAATCGCGAGCAGGTGCAGGACCGCGTTGGTGGACCCGCCGAATGCCATCACCACGGCGATCGCGTTCTCGAAGGCTTCGCGGGTGAGGATGTCGCTCGTGCGGATGCCGCGGCGCACCAACTCCACCACGGCCTGGCCGCTGCGGCGGGCGAAACCGTCACGCCGGCGGTCGGTCGCCGGTGGAGAAGCGCTGCCGGGCAACGACATTCCCATCGCCTCGGCTGCACTGGCCATCGTGTTGGCGGTGTACATGCCGCCGCACGCACCCTCGCCGGGGCAGATTGCCCGCTCGATGGCGTCGACGTCGGCCTCGCTCATCAGTCCACGCGCGCACGCACCGACTGCCTCGAAGGCGTCGATGATGGTCACGTCCATCTCGGTGCCGTCGGACAGTTTCGCGACGCCAGGCAGGATCGAGCCCGCGTACAGGAACACGCTGGCCAGGTCCAGTCGCGCAGCGGCCATCAGCATGCCGGGCAGCGATTTGTCACAGCCGGCGAGCAGCACCGAGGCGTCGAGGCGTTCGGCCTGCATGACGGTCTCGACGCTGTCCGCGATCACCTCTCGGGACACGAGCGAGAAGTGCATGCCCTCATGGCCCATCGAAATGCCATCGGAGACCGAGATAGTGCCGAATTCGAGCGGGTAGCCACCCGCGGCGTGGACGCCGTCCTTCACCGCCTTGGCCAGACGATCGAGCGACAGGTTGCACGGCGTGATCTCGTTCCACGAGGAGGCCACACCGATCTGGGATTTCTGCCAGTCATCGTCGCCCATTCCGACCGCGCGAAGCATCCCTCGCGCAGCGGTTTTCTCGATGCCGTCGGTGACATCGCGACTGCGGGGCTTGATGTCTACTTCGCCGGTACTCACCGGACTCAAGTTACGCCCGTCGGCCTATGGGCGTGCCCTAGTTGCGCGAGGGGCGACCGCGGGCCCGCTGACCCCGCAGTTCGGTTTGCAGTCCACGCCTTCGGGCACTGCCGCGTGGGTCGGGGTATGCAGGAGCGCCGCGGCGATCGCCGCACCGACAACCAGCAGTGCCGCGCAGATCAGCATCGCGGTATCGAAGCCGTCGTTGAATGCCACCGGATCATCGAATCCGGCGCTCGCCAGCCCGGACAGCCCCGGCAACGCCGCCACAGCCAGCAGTTGCGCGGTGCGGGCGACGGCATTGTTCACGCCCGATGCGATACCCGCCTCGTCGGCGGGAACAGAGCGAAGCACCGAGCCGGTGAGCGGGGCGACGAGCGCGGACAGCCCGAGCCCGAACACGACCACCGCGGGCAGCACGTCGACGAGATAGGACGCGTCGGGACCGATCCGCATCATCAGGAGCACGCCGGCCGCGGCGACTAGCGGCCCGATCGTCATCGGTATCCGCGGGCCGTTGTCCTGCGCCCACCTCCCGGCCCAGGCCGACAGCGCCAGCATGAGCAGCGTGATCGGAATCGTCGCCAGTCCGGCCGTGACCGGGGAGTACCCCGAAACCAATTGCAGCTGAAGGAGAAGTAGGAAGAACACGCCGCCCAGCGCGGTGTACACGGCAAAGGTGACGAGGTTGGCCGCAGTGAAAACGCGCGAGGAGAACAGCGACGGCGGGACGAGTGGGTGATCGCTGCGCATTTCGACGGCCACGAACGCAGCAAGCACCGCGGCGCCGACCACACCACCGATGACGGACGGTGCAATGAGGCCGTAGGTAAGCGTGCCGAGACCGATTGCCACGAGCGCGGCGCCGAGTACGTCGAGGTGCGGCGGAGCGTGCTCGTCGCGGCTCTCCGGCACGTGCCGCCAGCCGACCAGCAGCACAGCCGCCGCGACGGGCAGGTTGATGAGGAAAACCGCGCGCCAGCCGACTGCGATCACCAGCCAGCCGCCGAACAGCGGACCCACCGCGCCGGCGACGCCACCAAAGCCCGACCACAGCCCGATCGCCGCGCCCTGGTCGCGTTCGTCGATCGAGGTGGAGAGCAGGGCCAGGCTGCCCGGAGTCAGCAGCGCACCGGCCACGCCCTGCAAGATCCGCGCAGCCACCAGGGTCTCGATGTTCGCCGCGAGCCCGCACATCAGCGAGGTGATCGCAAAACCCACTGTGCCGATGAGGAACATCTTTCGGCGGCCGAGTCGGTCCCCGAGCGCGCCGCCGAGCAGGATGAACGACGCGAGGGTGAGGGTGTACCCGCTCAGCACCCACTGCAGCCCGGCGAGGTCGGCGTCGAGCGATCGCCCGATCTCCGGTAGCGCCACGTTGACGACCGTTGCGTCGAGCATGGCGATCGAAGGAAACCCAAAACCGTTGCGACCACGATCCATCGCCTGGCGGGACGCAAGGCGCGGGCGGGTGGGTGCGGTCAGCTGACGGCCTTCTCGAGCGCGG
>NZ_LRRB01000147.1 GCF_001646865.1 Aldersonia kunmingensis
GGAAATGGCGCCCGAAGCGGTGCTGTTGCTGGTGACCAATCCGGTCGACGTGCTCACCTCCGTGGCTATCGAGGTCGCGGGACTACCCGTGGGCCGCGTGTTTGGCTCCGGCACCGTTCTCGACAGTTCCCGGTTACGGGTACTGCTCGCGCGCCGATGCGGCGTCGCGGTCCAGAACGTGCACTCCCATATTGTCGGCGAGCACGGGGACAGCGAGCTCGCGTTGTGGAGCGGTGCGACGATCGGCGGCATTTCGATTCACGACTGGGTCGGACCGGACGGCACCATGGTGTCGGCCGCGTCCCGGGAGGCGCTGGTCGATGACGTGCGCACCGCGGCGCAGCAGATCATCGCGGGGAAAGGCGCCACCAACTGGGCCGTCGGGCTCGCCACCGCCCGCATCATCGAGGCAGTGCTGCACGATCAGCATCGCGTGCTTCCGGTGTCCGCGCCGATGGACGGCTACGCGGGAATCACCGGTTCGGTGTGCCTGTCGATGCCGCGAATCGTCGCTCGCAATGGCGCCGGGTCGCCGCTGCCGACGTACATCGATGCTTCCGAGCGCGTCGCGCTCGTCGCCAGTGCCAAAGCGGTCGGCGAGGTGCTTGACTCGGTCAACCCCGGCGGCCGGGACTAGCCCGACTCGGATCTACTCCCGGGCCGCGGCTTCCACCCGTTCGGATACCCGGCGCAGCAGGGCCGCGAGGTCGTGAACTTCGTTGGGGGACAGATCTGCCAGGAGATGCCACTCGCGGTCGAGGCGGAGGGGAAGTTCCCGCTCGACTAGCTCGCGGCCGGCGGCCGTGGGCGCCAGCAGCACCACGCGCGCATCGCGCTCGAACTTCAGCCGCTCGAGCAGACCCGCTGTGGTGAGCCGATCGGCCAGCTTGGTGATCGATGCGCCGCTCAGCATGGTCGTGGACATGACCTCGCTCGCGCGCAACGGCCGGGGGCTACGGACCAGCGCCGACAACACCTCGAACTCGGCGCGGGAGATCCCGGCCGGCGCGAGCGAGCGGTCGACGAGCTGGCTCACCTGTGCGCCGATCCTGGCGATCCGGCCGAACACGTCGATGGAGGCGGTGTCCAGATCCGGGAGAACCGCCCGCAGATCGCCGCGCATGCGATCGACGTAGTCGGCGGGCGGGCGCTGCGTTCCGTCGGGTTCGTCCGGCACCATGCGCCGATCCTAGAGCGGGCAACTATCTCACTACTGTTTTACTAGTAAAATAAATGCTAACCTCCACGGGTGCCCCCCGCTATGCCCCTCGCCGCGCCGCGGCCGATCGCGCACCGTCGGCGTGCTCTCGCACTGACCGCCTCGCCGCACGTATGGCGCCAGGCGATGTCGGTGACACGCTCGGACGGTGTAGTTGGGCCGGCGCTTCGGGTGGGTCTCGCGGTGGCCCTGATCCTCACCGGCGCCGGACTGCTCGGGCACCGTGACCTCGCCGGGTTCGCCGCCCTTGGGGCGGTGGCCGCGGCATTCGGGCGGCCCCCGGGGCACCGCGAGCGGGCGACCAAGGTGGCTTTCGCCGGCGCCACACTGCTCGTCGTCTCGCTGTGCGGTGGACTGCTCGGCGCGGCCGGCGCACCCGCGATCCTGCTGATTGCCACGCTGTCAGTACTTGTCGGCGTGTGCGCGGCGGTGCTGAACGCGTTCGGCGTTGCCGGGCCGGGAGCGGTCGTGATGGCGTTTGCCGCAACGGCTTCGGCGGGTTTCGCGCATGCGCTGCCCGATGTCGCAATCGTTGGCGCCGCGACCGGTGTGGGAGCGTTGATCGGCTGGATGTGCTCGATGATCACAGCGCTGCTTCGCCGGCCATCCTTGAGCGCGACTCCTGCCACCTTCCTACGGACAGGTGTGCGGCGGCTGCGCTCGCATCCGGTCTGGACCAACGCAGCCCGAATCACCCTGGCCGCCATGGTGTCCGGATGGGTCGCGCTCGCGGTGGGCTTCCAGCACCCGCTGTGGGCCTCGATGGGTGCGGTCGCGGCGCTGCAGGGGGTCGCCTACGAACACACCGTGCGACGCGGTATTCAGCGACTGCTCGGCAATGTCGCCGGGGCGGTCGTCGCTGCCGGGCTCATTGCCCTATCGCTCGGCTACTGGCAGGCCGCGGTGCTCATCGTGGCGCTGCAGGTCGCTGCCGAACTCACCGTGCCGGCCAACTACGCGCTCACCTCGGCTGCTATCGCGCCGATGGCGTTGCTGCTCATGGGACTCGGCGCACCACTCGGTACCGAAGCGGCCGCCGCTCGTGCCGGTGACACATTGATCGGTGTGGTGATCGGCATCGTCGTCGCCGCGCTCACCATCGAACATGCCGATGCGGATCTGCTGCCTGCCCGGCGCGGATTGGTTCAGGCCACGAACTGAGCGGACCGAATCGCAAGCTCGATCACCGGTTGCGGCACCACACCGAGCAGCACGGTGACAATCGCGGTTAGGGCGATGACGCTCGCGGTGGCGAGGTTGGGGTGCACGATTGTCGGCGGATCGTCCGGGGCATCGGAGAAGAACATCAGCACGATCACCCGCACGTAGAAGTACGCCGCGATCGCGCTGCAGATCACGCCGACAATGACCAGGTACGCCACGTCGCCGTCCGTAGCAGCGGCGAAAACCGTGAACTTGGCGACGAATCCGCTCGTCAGCGGAATCCCGGCGAATGCGAGCAAAAACAGGGCAAGGAGCGTGCCGAGCAGCGGGGAGCGCCTTCCCAGCCCCGCCCAGCGGTTCATCGCTGTGGCCTCGGCGTCGCCGTCACGAACCAAACTCACCACCGCGAAGGCGCCGAGGGTGCTGAATCCGTAGGCCAGAAGGTAGAACATCGTCGATGCCAGACCAGCGTTGTTGAGGGCGACCACACCGGTGAGGATGAACCCGGCGTGCGCCACCGCCGAATACGCCAGCATGCGCTTCATATCCGATTGCGTGATCGCGACGACCGACCCGACGACCATCGTCAGTACCGCAATGGCGCCGAGCACGGGCCGCCACACGTCGCCCGAACCCGACAGCCCGACATAGAAGATCCGTAACATCGCTCCGAACGCGGCCACTTTCGTCGCCGCCGCCATGAAGGCGGTGATCGGGGTCGGCGCACCCTGGTAGACGTCGGGGATCCAGGAGTGGAACGGAACCGCACCGACCTTGAAGAGCAGCCCGACCGCGAGCAGGGCGATTCCAATCAGCAGCGTGGTCGATTCGCTGTCGTTGATTTTGATCGCGTCGGCAATGCCGTCCAGGTTGACCGTCCCGGCGTAGCCGTAGATCAACGCGATCCCGTACAGGAAGAATGCCGACGAGAACGCGCCGAGCAGGAAGTACTTCATTGCTGCTTCCTGCGACAGCACCCGGCGGCGGCGCGCGAGCCCACAGAGGACATAGAGGGGCAACGAAAGCACCTCGAGCGCAACGAACATCGTCAGCAGGTCGTTGGCGGACGGGAATGCGAGCATGCCGCCGATGGCCAGCAGGGTCAGCGGGAAGACCTCGGTCGCGATGAGGCCCGCCCGAGTCGCCTCGCGCTCGGCCGCACTGCCCGGTGCGGCCGACGCCTGCGCGGTGAAGGCGTCCGACACCCGCAGCGGGCCGCTGGTTGGCCGTCCAGTAGCCGCCGAGGCGGTGCTGGTCGCCGGGACGGTTGTGCGTGCCGCGATGAGCACCAGAGCGAGCGCGCCGACCAACAGAATCGTGCCCTGCAAGAACAGCGTTGGGCCGTCGAGCGCGACGGACCCGGCGACCAGAATTTCGCCGGTGACAAACTCCGCGCCGGGTTCGTGAATCTGTGCCGCGATCACGACCACGGCAATGAATGCCGCGGCAAGGCCACCGATTCCCAGCACCAACTGGCTCGCGTACCGAGCACGCGCCGGGGCGAACGCCTCCACGAGCACTCCGGCCACCGCAACGCCGAACACGATCAGCATCGGGGCGAGTTTGCTGTATTCGACATCCGGCGCGGGCACGCTCGCGGCCAGTAGCGCCGACCCCACTTCGCTTGTCACCTGCCACCTCCCTCGCCGACGATCGCCGGTGCCGGGTCTTCGACTCCCACGATCGTCAGGGTCTGTTCAACGGCCGGATTAACGATGTCCAGCACCGGTTTCGGATAGATGCCGAGCACGAGCACAAGGGCCAGCAGCGGTCCGACGACCGCGAGTTCGCGCGGCACGAGATCGGTGATCTTCTCGTTCTCCGCGCGCAGCGGGCCGGTCATCGTGCGCTGGTAGAGCCACAGCACGTAGATCGCCGAGAGCACGAGCGCGCTCGCCGCGACCACCGCCGCCGCCTGGTAGCGCGTGTAAGTGCCGATCAGCACCAGGAATTCGCTGATGAACGGCGCGAGCCCGGGTAGCGACAGGGTCGCAAGCCCGGCGACGAGGAACGTCCCGGCCAGCACCGGTGCAACCCTGCGCACGCCGCCGAAGGCCGAGATCGACCGGCTGCCGCGTCGGGAAACGAGGAACCCGGCGATAAGGAACAGCGCTGCGGTCGCGATGCCGTGGTTGACCATGTACAGCGTGGAGCCCGACTGGCCCTGGCTGGTGAGGGCGAAGATGCCGAGGATGATGAAGCCGAAGTGCGAGATCGAGGTGTACGCGATCAGCCTCATCACGTCGGTCTGACCGATCGCGAGGACCGCGCCGTAGACGATGCCGATGACCGCCAGCGTCACGATAAGTGGCGCGAAATACTGCGACGCATCCGGGAACAACTGCAAGCAGAACCTCAGCATCGCGAACGTACCGACCTTGTCGACGACGGCCATCATCAAGACCGCGGTGGCAGGTGTGGATTCGACCGCTGCGCCGGGCAGCCACGTGTGGAACGGCCACAGCGGTGCCTTCACCGCGAACGCGAACATGAAGCCCAGGAACAGTGCCTTCGCGACGGTCGGGTCGATATCGAGCGCCCCGGACGACACCGCGCCGGATATCGCACGCAGATCGAAAGTGCCCGCGCCGGCATTGGCGGTGACGACATAGAGGCCGACCACTGCGGCGAGCATCACCAGGCCACCGGCGAGGTTGTAGAGCAGGAACTTCACTGCCGCGGCGGCAGGAGCGGAGCCTGCGGAGCGGCCAGACTCGCCAGCCCGGCCGGCGACGACACCGTCGGCGCTGCGCCCGAATCCGCCGATGAGGAAGTACATCGGCACGAGCATCGCCTCGAAGAACACGTAGAACAGCAGCACGTCGAGGGCGACGAAGGACATCAGCACCATCGACTCGACGATCAGGAAAAGCGCGAAATAGGTATGGGCCCCACGGTGCGTCCGGCCGGCCGCGTACGCGTCGTCCCGCCAGGCGGCGACCAGCAGCAGCGGCACCAGCACGGCGGTGAGCAGTACCAGGGCGAGCCCGATGCCGTCGAGTCCGAGTTCGTAGCGCGTGCCCAGTGCGGGGATCCATTCGTGCGACTCGACGAACTGGTACCGCGCACCATCGGGGTCGAAGCCGAGCGCGAGGCCGATCGCGATGGCGAGCACGACCAGCGACACCAGCAGGGCAAAGGATTTCGCGCCCGCACCGACCCGCGCGGGCAGCGCCATCGTCACAATCGCGCCGCCGAGGGGGAGCAGCCACAGCACCGAGAGCCAGGCGTTCATCAGCGCACCACCACCAGAAGCATCGCCGCGGTCACGAACAGCACGCCCGCGAGCATCGTCAAGGCATACGATCTGACGAATCCTGTTTGCACCTTGCGTAGTTCGCGCGAGGAAGCGTCGATCACCTTGGGTATGCCGGTCACGGCACCGTCGATGCCGCGCTCATCGACGACCACCAGTGCGCGCGTCGCCTGCTGGCCGGGACGCATGAAGGCCGCCTCGTTGAACGCGTCGCCGTAGAGATCCCGGCGCGCGGCAGTGGTGAGTACCCCGACCTCCTCGGGGGCCTCCGCAGGCACGGTACGGGTGCCGTACTGCCGGTAGGCGATTGCGACACCCACCAGCACAACGGCCAGCGTGATCACTGTGAGCAACCAGATGGGGATACCGAGTTCATGGTGTTCTGCCGACCCGCTCCACACGGGAGCGAGCCAGTTCTGCAGCGACGAACCCGCGGTCAGCAGTGCTCCGGAGGTGAGCGACCCGATCGCCAGAATGATCATCGGCCAGACCATCACGTTCGGTGCCTCGTGAGGATGCGCCGTGTCGTCCCAGCGGCGTTCGCCGAAGAACGTCATGATCATCACGCGGGTCATGTAGAACGCGGTGATCCCAGCGCCGAGCAGGGTCACAATTCCGAGTGCAAGGTTGTCCGCGAATGCCGCCTCGATGATCTTGTCCTTGGAGAAGAACCCCGCGAACGGCGGTATCCCGATGATCGCGAGATAGCCGAATCCGAAGGTGATGAAGGTGATCGGCAACAGTTTGCGCAGCCCGCCGTAGCGGCGCATGTTGACCTCGTCGTTCATCGCGTGCATCACCGAGCCGGCGCCGAGGAACAACCCGGCCTTGAAGAATCCGTGGGTGAGCAGGTGCATGATCGCGAACGCGTAACCGGCCGGCCCGAGTCCCGCGGCCAGCACCATGTAGCCGATCTGGCTCATGGTCGACGCGGCGAGCGCCTTCTTGATGTCGTCCTTGGCACAGCCGATGATCGCGCCGAAAAGCAGAGTGACCGCACCGACGATCGCTACCGCCAGTTGGGCGTTCGGGGCAAGGTCGAAAATCGCGTCGGACCGCACGATGAGATACACGCCGGCGGTGACCATGGTGGCCGCGTGGATGAGCGCCGACACCGGCGTGGGGCCTTCCATCGCGTCACCGAGCCAGGACTGCAGCGGCACCTGTGCGGACTTGCCGCATGCGGCCAGCAGCAGCATGAGCCCGATCGCGGTGAGCACGCCCTCGCTGGTGTCGTCCACGGTGCCGAAAACGTCGGCGAAGCTGATGGAGCCGAACGTCGCGAACATGATCATCATGGCGATCGCGAGCCCGGTATCACCCACGCGGTTGACCATGAACGCCTTCTTCGCCGCGGTCGCGGCGGTCGGCTTATGCTGCCAAAACCCGATCAGCAGGTAGGACGCCAAACCCACGCCCTCCCAGCCGAGATAGAGACCGAGGTAGTTGTCGGCGAGCACGAGAATGAGCATCGCGGCGAGGAACAGATTCAAGTATCCGAAGAACAGCCGCCGCTCCGGATCGTCCTTCATGTAGCCCACCGAGTAGATGTGGATCAGCGATCCGACTCCGGTGATCAGCAGGACGAAACACATGGAGAGCTGGTCGAGTTGGATGCCGAACTCCACGTTCAGACCCTGCACCGGGACCCACGTGAACAGTTCCTGGTGCACGGTGCGTTCCGCGTCGGAGCGGCCGAGCATCTGCACGAACAGCGCGAGGCCGAGCACGAACGACGCGAGTGCCGCGACGCAGCCGAGCAGATGACCCCAGGTG
>NZ_LRRB01000235.1 GCF_001646865.1 Aldersonia kunmingensis
CGACGAGCAGCACGGGACGAGGATCTTCGGGCCGCCAGACGAACCAGCCGCCGAGCGGGCCCCGCAACTCGAACTGGTCACCGACTTCCACTACCTCGGTCAGATACGGCGACACCTCACCATCGGGAATCCGGTCGACGGTGAGTTCGAGTTGTGGCCGTTCGGCGGGGGACCAGGCAGACGCGATCGAGTACGAGCGCTGCGCGCTGTAGCCGTCCTCGGCGGTGAGACGGATGTCGACGTGCTGGCCCGCAAGATGCCCCGACCAGTCCGGCACGTCGAGGGTGATGGTGCGAGCGGTCCCGGACTCGCTGCGCACCGCCGACACCGTCGCGACCTGCCAGGTCAGTCGGCCCAATACCGCTGCTCGCGCCATGGATCTCCGTAGTTGTGATAGCCGAGCTGTTCCCAGAATCCCGGTTCATCGTCGTCGCGCAGCTCGATCCCGCGCACCCATTTCGCGGACTTCCACAGATAGAGATGGGGGACCAGCAGCCGCGCCGGACCGCCGTGCTCGGGGTGCAACTCGGCGCCGTCGTATTCGAAGGCGATCCAGGCCTTGCCATCGGTGAGGTCCTCGAGTGGCAGGTTGGTGGTGTACCCGCCATACGACGAGACCAGCGCGAACTCCGCCGACGTCTCGACATGCTCGAGCAGCGTGTCCACCGACACACCCCGCCAGGTGGTGCTGAGCTTCGACCATTTGGTGACGCAATGCAGGTCGACATGGATCTCCTCGGCGGGCAGCCGGCGAAACCCGAGCCAGTCCCACGAGCGTGAATTGCCGTCCTCGGTGGTGACTCCGAAACGCCATGAGTCCAAGTGGATTCGGGGTGTCGGGCCAGCGGAAAGCACCGGAAAGTCGGTGGTGAGGTGTTGGCCGGGAGGGAGGTCTGAATCCTCGGTCCTGGCTCGTCCGTGAAAACCGCGCGAGATGATGCTCATTGGCACTCCTGGAGGTCTGCACGGACAGTACCCCGCGGCGGCGGTCGGTGCGTCGCGGCCGATCAGTAGGCTTCGGGAGGAGAAATCGAGACAGTTGGAGGAGACGTGACCACGACGCCTATCCGGGTCGGAGTGCTCGGCGCGAACGGCAAGGTCGGCGCCGCGATCTGCGCGGCAGTCCAGGCGGCCGGCGATCTGGAACTGGTCGCAACGGTCGATCAGGGCGACCCGATCGAGACCTTCGTCGAGAACAAGGCCGAGGTCGTCGTCGACTTCACCCATCCCGACGTGGTGATGAACAACCTGGACTTCTTGGTGCGCAACGGCATTCACGCCGTCGTCGGAACCACCGGCTTCGACGACGCGCGCTTGGCGCAGGTGCGCGAGTGGCTCGACGCGAGCCCCGGCACCGGTGTGCTGATCGCACCGAACTTCGCAATCGGCGCCGTGCTGTCGATGCGGTTCGCCGAGCAGGCGGCGCGGTTCTTCGACTCGGTCGAGGTGATCGAGCTGCATCACCCGAACAAGGCCGACGCCCCGTCCGGCACTGCGTACCGCACCGCGGCTCTGATCGCCGAGGCGCGCGCGAAGGCCGGTGTCGGCCGCAGCCCGGACGCGACGACCACGGAGCTCGAGGGTTCGCGCGGCGCCGAGGTCGATGGGGTGCGCGTGCACTCGATCCGGCTGGCCGGACTGGTCGCCCACCAGGAGATTCTGCTCGGCACCCAGGGCGAGACCCTGACGATCCGGCACGACTCCATCGACCGTTCGTCATTCGCGCCCGGCGTGCTGCTCGGAGTTCGCCAGATCGCGTCCCGGCCTGGCCTGACCGTCGGGCTCGACCCGCTGCTGGATCTGTGAATCGCCAGCTCGCCACCACCGTCGCGTTCATCGCGGGGTTCGTCGTCGCGCTCGTCTTTTACTTCGCGTTGATCGGGCGGGCCGGCGTCCAGCTGATTCAGGACGGCCGCGTCGTATCCATCGTGCTCGGTATCGCCGTGCTGATTCTGCCGCTGATCGGTGTGTGGGTCGTCTACGCGACGCTGCGTGCCGGGCTCGCTCATCAGCACCTGTCGCGCCGGATCGAGGAGGAGGGGCTGGTACTCGACGTGTCCGAGCTGCCCCGGATGCCGTCCGGTCGGATCGAGCGTGGTGCGGCGGATGAGCTGTTCGAACAGGTGAAGGGCGAGTGGGAGGCCGACCCGGACAACTGGCGCAACTCCTACCGACTCGCCCGCGCGTATGACTACGCCGGCGACCGCGGCCGCGCGCGCGAGACCATGCGCCGCGCAGTGCATCTGGAAAAGCTCGAACGACAGTGATTCGGTGCGCCGATTGCCGGGTATGCCCCCTCGGACGGGAGGTCGTACGTGCAGCAGCTGAGTTGGACAGACGACATGATGCTTCGCGCCGAACGGCCGGAAACCCCGATGCAGATTCAGATGCTGCTCATCTATGACCCGTCAACCGCTCCCGGGGGCAAGGTAACCTTCGCCGGCATCCGCTCTGAGCTCGAAGCTCGGCTGCATCTCGCACCCACCTTCCGGCGGCGGTTGACCGAGTTGCCTGGGGGTCTGCACAAGCGGTACTGGGTGGATGACCCAGACTTCGACCTCGATTACCACGTCCGTCACATCGCGCTGCCTCAGCCCGGCGATTGGCACCGGCTCTGCATCGAGGTCGCGCGGATTCATGAACGGCAGATCGACCTTCGCCGTCCACCGTGGGAGATAACGCTTATCGAGGGACTCAATTCCATCCCGGGAGTTCCGAATGGCGCGTTCGCGATTTCGCTGAAGCTACATCATTGCGCCGTCGATGGCATGGAGAGCGTCGAGCTGATGTTCGCCATGCACGATTTGGCTTCTGACAGCCCGCGCCCCGATCCACCGGAGAGTCCTTGGCGGCCCGACCCGCTACCGTCGACCGCAAGTCTGCTCTCGCGGACGGCGATCAATGGTGCGCTGTATCCGATCCGGGCAAGCAGGGTGCTGGCACCGATGGCTCTCAAGGCAGCACGTCGACTGGCGGGCCTCTCACCCAAGCTGGCCGGCGGTGTCGCGTCCACGCTCGCCGGGAGTGGGCCCGCGTTGCCGCCATCGACACAATTCAACGAATCGGTTTCCCCGCAACGCGTGTTCGAGGCCCTTTTCCACGATCTCGCCGATATCAAGCGGATCAAGGCGAGAGTGCCCGGGTCGACGGTCAACGATGTGGCGCTCGCCTGCGTCGGTGGCGCCCTCCGCGAATACTTGCATCGTTGCGGCGATCTCCCCGACCAGTCGCTCGTCGCAGCGTGCCTAATCTCGTTGCGCGGCGCCGCCGATAAGGGCAGTGGCGGGAACATGTTGTTCGGGAGACTTCAGCAGCTCGGAACGACCACCGAGGATCCGCTCGACCGGCTCGCCAGTATCGCGGCAGAGACCGCCGCGTTTCGCGCAACCTCCGACAAGTCGGAAACTACCGAGTTGCTCGATCTGGTGGGAACCGTGCCAACCGTATTGCTCGGGGCGACGGTGAAGGCTGCGAGCGTGCTTCCGTTCTCCGGCCCCACAATCGCCAATACGACCGTGAGCAACGTGCGGGGTCCGGATGAGCCGATGTACTTCCACGGTGCCCGACTCGTGCGTGCCACTGGTTTGGGGCCGCTGGTCGGCGGCCTGAACCTCTTCCACGTGGTGACGAGCTATAACGGAACGTTCTCAATCGGCGTGACTGCGGATCGCAACGCGCTGCCGGACCCGGCGACGTACGCCGACTGCATGGAGGCGGCGTTTCAAGAGCTACGTGCAGCGACGGGTTGAGCGCGCGGCAGTCGGCCGCTCGCCGTAACGGCAGATGTTCGAGGCGCGCCGGTGCATATAGCATCCTGCGCAGAACACCGTCTGGGTCCTTTTGGACGGCCATGGTTGGAAGGATGTCCGCGCCCAGCACGACATGAGGAGACCCAAACTGTCGGCCAGATTGCTGATCGTTCATCACACGCCGTCTCCGCACTGCCAGGAGATGTTCGAGGCAGTGATCGCCGGAGCAACCGACCCGGAGATCGAGGGCGTGGAGGTCGTGCGGCGGCCGGCGCTCACCGTGTCGCCAACCGACATGCTCGAAGCGGACGGCTATCTGCTCGGCTCTCCAGCGAATCTCGGGTACATGAGCGGTGCGCTCAAGCACGCGTTCGATGTTTGCTACTACCCGTGCCTGGACTCCACGAAGGGCCGCCCGTACGGGCTCTACCTGCATGGCAATCAGGGCACCGAGGGTGCCGAACGCGGGGTATCCGCCATCACCACGGGGTTGGGGTGGGTGCAGGCCGCGGAGACGGTGATCGTGCAGGGCAAGCCAAGCAAGGACGAGTTGCAGGCGTGCTGGGAGTTGGGTGCCACGGTCGCCGCCGGGTTGATGGGCGACTAGTCGCAGATCGTCCCGATGGACTCGGCGACGCTTGGTAACCACTCATGCGGTTCACGAACGGGATTCCGTCGATACGCGCCGCGAGTGTTTAGCGGGCGTCCTTGGGGAGTGGGGTGACCGATCTGACGTTGCCGCCCGCATGTACCTGTGAGAAGTTCGTAACAGAGCCTTAACAAGCTTCCGGACGAGGGGTGCCGTACCCGGTGTGCGACAAGACGGCCCAGGGAGAACGTCATGTCGTGGCTAATCCTCGTGGGCGCTGGTGTCCTCGAGGCGGTGTGGGCAACCGCGATGGGCAAGTCCGAAGGCTTCACCAAACTTTCGCCGAGCGTCGTGTTTGCGGTCGCGATCATCGCCAGCATGGCGGGGTTGGCCTACGCCATGCGCGATCTGCCGATCGGGACCGCGTACGCGGTCTGGGTGGGGATCGGTGCGGTGCTCACCGTGGTGTACGCGATGGCTACCGGCGAAGAGGCGGTGTCGGCGCTCAAGGCGATGTTCCTGGTGATGATCGTCGCCGGCGTGGCCGGGCTCAAGCTTGTCCATTGACGAATCTCCGAGGAACATCCACCCCGGTCGGTAGGCTTTCTGCGCTGCAATCCGAAATGGTTGCTGCAGTGGGCTATTCGTCGGAGTGGAAAGCTCACAAGCAACGGTGTTGAGGCGTTTGTTCGGGCTTTCGACTGTTCGCGCGAAATCATCGGCACCGAGCCAATCGCATCCGCGGTTACCCAGGAACTTGCACCAGATGCCTCGGTGCTGCCACGCATTCCGCGCGCGAACACCAACGCGCCCGCGATCATGATCGGCGAACGCTGCGCCGACTTCCTGCTCGCGTAGGTCTCAGACCTTCACGTCGAACCCAAGATCGACGTCACACGCCGCCTGCCCGCCACGAATGCCCCAGTTCTCGGTCTCGATACCGCGGACCACGATGGTGACGTGATTGGGCGGAACTCCGAGGTCGGAAAGGCGGCCGACGATCCCGGCGTAGAGATCTCGCTTCGCCTGCAGCGATCGGCCGGCGAAGCAGTCGATCGTCACCAACGTGTACAGCTCGGGCTGCTCGAGCCCAGGCGCGGTGGCGAACCGGTGCGGGGCGTGCGACACGAGCCGAATGTGCTTGTCGCCGAGCGGAATCTTGAACGCAGCCACGAGCGCGTCGTGGACGGCGTCGATGATCGCTACCTCTTCGGCGACGGTGTACTCACGACGGACCTCGATGAGTGAACTCGGCATGGTGGCAATCCTTGCACCCCCACGCTGTCGGACCCGCATGGCAGGCTCGAACGGGTGCGGGAAATGAGTCTGGCTGCGGCGCGTCGAACCGCCCTTGCGGCCCAGGGATTCGGATCCACCCGGACGGTCGCGGCGCCCAATCGTGCCCGGGTGATGAAGGTGCTCGACCGCACGCAGTTGCTGCAGATCGATTCGGTGTCGGCGGTGGTCAGGGCCCATTACGCGCCGGTGTTCGCGCGGATCGGGAAATATGACCGCACGCTTCTCGACGAAGCCGCCTGGACCGACACGTCCCGCAAGCCACGTCGGCTGGTCGAGTACTGGGCGCATGAGGCTGCGCTCATCCCGGTCGAGGACTGGCCGTTGATGCGCTGGCGAATGCGCCGGTACGAACATGGCCGGTGGGCCGGCATGCGCCGGGTCGTGGAGCGCAACCCCACACTCGGGCGCGACATTCTGGATGTGATCACCGAGGCGGGCGCCTGCAGTGCCGGTGATGTCGAGCGGCACCTCGAAATCGAACGGCCGCGCCGCAACGGTTCGTGGTGGAGCCACAGCGATACAAAGGTGATCTGCGAGCAGCTCTTCGCCGCGGGAGAGCTATCGGTGCACACCCGCGTCGGGTTCACCCGTCACTACGACCGGGCCGATCGCGTGCTCCCGCCGGACGTTTTTGCCCGTGAGATCGCCGAACCCGACGCCGTTCGCGAACTCGTCCGCAAAGCTGCCGTCTCTCTCGGTGTCGCAACCGAGGCGGACCTGCGCGATTACTACCGGCTCGCCGGGGGCCAGACCGCACCGGCGATCGCGGATCTCATCGAAGCCGGTGCGCTCGAACAGATTTCGGTGCGCGGCTGGGAGCAACCGGCGTACCTGGCAACGGGTTCGCGCACACCGCGCAAGCTCGAGGGTGCCGCCCTGCTGTGCCCGTTCGACCCGGTGGTGTTCTTCCGGGCCCGCACCGAGCGGCTCTTCGACTTCCACTACCGGATCGAGATCTACACCCCGGAAGCCAAGCGGGTGCACGGCTATTACGTCTTTCCGTTCCTGCTCGACGGCGAGTTGGTCGGCCGTGTGGACCTGCGGGCAGACCGCGCCGCCGGCCGGCTGTCGGTGCCGGGTGCATTCGCCGAACCCGGACGCGGACCCGAGGTTGTCGACGCGCTTGCCGGTGCACTGCGCGAGATGGCCGATTGGCTCGAGCTCGACGACCTGGTCGTGGGGGAGCGCGGTGACCTAGCCACCGACCTGGCCAGCGCTGTCGCGGCGGGCTAGCGGTTCTCGACGAACTTCTTCAGTTCCTTGGAACCGGTGTCGAGCGCCGATCCGAGCGCGCGCTTGAGCAGGAAACCGGGCATCTTGATCTTCGGTTCCAGCTCCAGTTCGAAAAGCACCTTCGTGCCCTTGTCGGACGCGGACAGGGTGTAGCTGCCGATCTGCACCCGCTGCGCGGTGCTCTCCACCATTCGCCAGCTGGCCTTGCGATCGCCGTCCCAGGCGTACTCCACGAGCTGAGCGTCTGTGATGCCGACCAAGCTGACCTCGGCACGCAGCAGCTTCGGCCGCCCGTCTTCGTACGCCTCCTCGATGGTGGCCTTCTTGTACGGCCCGGCCCACTTGGGGAGCTCCTCCACGGCGGCGATCGCGGCCATGACGGTTGCCGGATCGGCGGCGATCTCGAATTCCTTGCTTCCCTTGGCCGACACGCGAACCCCCAAACTCTGCTGATCAACGACCTGGCTTACGAGTTGTCCGCGCGGTTGCCTAGCGGCTCT
>NZ_LRRB01000199.1 GCF_001646865.1 Aldersonia kunmingensis
GAAACGGTGCGCGGCGTCGAACTCGATCAGGCGCGAGCGTTGCTCAACGCGCGGTCGACGGCATCGACGACGCGCGTAGTTCAAACGCGGTCCTCGACACCGGGCGAACGGACTTTCTCGGCCTGTCAGGAGCGGGTAGCCAGCGACCGCAAGAAGAACTTCAGATTCGACGGCCGCTCGGCGAGCCGGCGCATGAAGTAGCCGTACCACTGGCTGCCGTAGGGCACATACACCCGCATAGTGTCGCCAGCCGCGGCGATCCTTGCCTGCTCGACATCACGGATGCCGTACAGCATCTGGTGTTCGAAATCGCTTGCGGTACGCCTGGTCTCGCGAACAAGTCGGCCGGCTTCCGTGATCATCGCCGGGTCATGCGAGGCGACCATCGGGTAGCCGTTGCCGCGCATGAGGATGGCCAGGCAGCGACGGTACGAGTCATCCACCTCTTCCCGGTCCTGAAATGCCACCGACTCCGGTTCGGCGTAGGCCCCTTTGCACAGCCGGATGCGCGAACCTGATCCCGACATATCCCGGCAGTCGGCCTCGGTTCGGCGCAGGTAGGACTGCAGCACCGCGCCCAGCCACGAGTACTGCGCGCGCAACTCGCGCACAATCCGCAGCGTCGTGTCCGTAGTCGTGTGGTCCTCGGCGTCGATCGTCACCCACACGCTCGATGCCTGGGCCTGCGCGCAGATCTTCCATGCGTTATCCAGCGCGATCTTCTCCCCGTCCTGCGGCAGCGCCGCACCGAGCGCGGAAAGCTTCACCGACACCTCGGCCGGCATTACGCCGCGCGCATTGGCGGTCTGCTCGCCGAGCGCGCCGATCAGCGCCAGATACTCGGTCACCGTCGCATCGGCTGCGGCCCGATCGGTGGTGTCCTCGCCGAGGAAGTCGATGCTCACCACCCGCCCGCTGTCGAGCAGGCCTGCCACCACCTCGAGCACCTGCGGCCGCGCCTCGCCGGCAATGAACCGCTCGACAATTCGGCTTGTGATCGGCGCCCGGGTGATGGTGCGTTCCATCCGCGGGGAGCGGGCCGCCGCGAGGATCGCAGGGCGTAGCGGGTTGGACAGCTTGCTCATGTGGCACTGCCCATATGCGGGTACCGGTAATCGTTTGGCGGGGTGAAGGTTTCCTTGATCGTGCGAGCCGAGGTCCAGCGCAGCAGATTCAGCGGCGAGCCCGCCTTGTCGTTGGTGCCGGAGGCCCGCGCGCCACCGAACGGCTGCTGGCCGACTACCGCGCCGGTCGGCTTGTCGTTGATGTAGAAGTTGCCCGCGGCGAATCGCAGTACCGCCGATGCCTCGGCGATCGCGGCCCGGTCCTGCGCGATGACCGCGCCGGTCAGCGCGTACGGCGCGGCAGACTCGACCTCGCCGAGTAGATCGTCGAAAGCTCCGGGGTCTGCGTCGTCGTAGACGTGCACCGACAGGATCGGGCCGAAGTATTCGGTAGCGAATGCCTCGTCGCGCGGGTCGTCGGCGAGCAGCACGGTCGGGCGGACGAACCAGCCCTCCGCGTCGTCGTACTTACCGCCGACCGGAATCTCGATCCCGTTCGCGCCACGTGCGCGCTCGATCGCCGCGACGTTCTTGTCGTAGGCCCGTTGGTCGATCACGGCGCCGCCGAAGTTGCTCAGGTCCGCGACGTCCCCATAGCTCAATTCATCTGTCTGAGCGAGGAATTCGTCCCTCATCCGCCGCCAGACGGAACGTGGAACGTAGGCCCGCGAGGCGGCGGAGCACTTCTGCCCCTGGTACTCGAAGGCCCCGCGGATCAGCGCCGTCCGCAGCACCGCCGGGTCGGCGGAGGAATGCGCGACGATGAAGTCCTTGCCGCCGGTCTCACCGACCAACCTCGGGTAGCCGCGATATCGATCGATGTGGGTGCCGACCTCGCGCCACAAATACTGAAATGTCTTGGTGGAACCCGTGAAATGGATACCGGCCAGGTGCGGATCGGCCAGAGCCACCTCGGACAGATCCGCGCCATCACCGGTGACCAGGTTGATCACCCCGGGCGGTAGTCCTGCCTCCTCGAGCAGCTTCATCGTCAGGTATGCCGAGACGGTCTGGGTTGGCGATGGCTTCCACACCACCGTGTTGCCCATCAGAGCCGGTGCGGTGGGCAGGTTTCCGGCGATCGCGGTGAAGTTGAACGGGGTGATCGCGTAGACGAACCCCTCCAATGGCCGGTACTCCAGCCGATTCCAGATACCGGGTGACGAATTAGGTTGCTGGGCAATGATATTGCGAGCAAATGCGACATTGAAACGCCAGAAGTCCACCAGCTCGCACGGCGCGTCGATCTCGGCTTGCTGAACACTCTTTGACTGCCCGAGCATCGTCGCGGCGGCGATCGTCTCCCGCCACGGCCCGGACAGCAGGTCGGCTGCGCGCAGCAGGATCGCTGCCCGATCGTCGAACGCCATCGCCCGCCACTCCCCCGCGGCGGCGAGCGCGGCATCGATCGCCGCCTGCGCCTCAGTGCGCGTCGTGTGCGAGAGGGTGCCGAGCACGGTTCGGCGGCTGTGCGGGGCGACGACGTCCTCCCGGCGCCCCTCGCCGCGGCGATGCACCCCGCCGATCACCAGGGGAATGTCGACGGGCTCCGCGGCGAGCTCCTTCAGCTTCGCCGTGATCCTGGCCCGCTCCGGACTGTTCGGCGCGTAACCGTGGACCGGCTCGTTGGTGGGTTCCGGAACCGATGTAATCGCATCCATGGCGCCTCCGAGTGTTCGGGTCGCTCCGCACCTGCTTACTCGTCAGGTTAGCGCGCAAACCGAGGGCGCGAGCGCTTCGTTGCGGTGCGCTCGGGACACGAAATGGGGTCGCTTACGCGAGCAAATGTGTTCGCGCGGGCAAAGTTTTGCCAGGGGAAACAAGATTTGCTCGGGGGAAGGCGCTTGGCCTCCGGTGATCCGGCTCAGGACAGCCGGGCTGCGGCTTCTTCGATCCGCTCGTCGGACGCGGTGAGCGCGACGCGCACATGCTGTGCACCCCGCGGGCCGTAGAAATCACCGGGGGCGACGAGGATGCCGCGCTCGGCGAGCCAGTCGACGGTGTCACGGCACGGCTCGCCGCGGGTCGACCACAGGTACAGCCCGGCCTCGGAATGGTCGACGGCGAAACCGGCGCTGGTCAGCGCGGCGAGCAGCGTCTTGCGGCGGGCGCGGTAGCGCTCGCGCTGGACGTTCTCGTGCTCGTCGTCGGTGAGCGCTGCGGTCATCGCGGCCTGCACCGGGGCCGGCAGCATCAGGCCGGAGTGCTTGCGCACCGCGAGCAGCTCGGTGACCAGCGCGGGATCGCCGGTGACGAAGCCCGCCCGGTAACCGGCCAGGTTCGACGTCTTCGACAACGAGTGGACCGCGAGCAGGTTGGTGTGGTCGCCGCCGCAGACCTCGGGATCGAGGATCGAGGGGGCATGCCCCTCCCAGGTGAGGCCGAGGTAGCACTCGTCGGAGGCAACGATCGCGCCGCGCTCACGGGCGAACTCGACAACCTTGCGCAGGTGGTCGACGCCAAGCACCTTGCCCGTCGGGTTCGACGGCGAGTTCACGTAGATCAGCGCCGGTGACTGCGGCCCGAGCTGAGTAAGACCGTCCGCACGGAGCACCTCGGCGCCGACGAGTAGCGCGCCGACCTCGTAGGTCGGGTAGGCCAGCTCAGGGATCACCACGAGGTCGGACGGGCCGAGTCCGAGCTGCTGCGGCAGCGCCGCGATCAGTTCCTTGGTGCCGATAACCGGCAGCACCGCGTCATCCGCGATGCCGCCGATCCCGTAGCGACGGAACAGCGACGCCGCCGCCGCATGGCGAAGTGCCGGGGTGCCCGCGGTGAGCGGGTATCCCGGTGAATCGGCGGCGGCGGACAGCGCGTCCTTGATGACGGGCGCGACGGGGTCCACCGGCGTGCCGACCGAGAGGTCAACAATGCCGCCGGGGTGACCAGCCGCGGTCGCCTTGGCGGCCGCGATGGTGTCCCAAGGGAAATCGGGAAGCCGAGCCGAAATCGGCCGACGGCTGATCCGATTGGTCAAATCAGTCCTCGCCACCGGGCGGGAGCGCCTTCACGAACGGCGGGTCGTAGTCGACCTTGCCGAGCTTCGCGGCACCACCTGGCGAACCGAGGTCATCGAAGAAGTCGGCATTGGCGCTGACGTATCCGCTCCACTGGTCCGGCGCGTCATCCTCGTAGAAGATCGCCTCGACCGGGCAAACCGGCTCGCACGCACCGCAATCCACGCACTCGTCGGGGTGGATGTACAGCATCCTGCCGCCCTCGTAGATGCAGTCGACAGGGCACTCCTCGATGCACGCCTTGTCCATCACGTCCACGCATGGCTCAGCGATAATGTACGTCACTGCAGTCCCTCGTTTCCCTTACAAACTCGAAGTCACGTGCGCGCGCGTAGCACCGCTCGGCGTAACGCATCGCTCGATCCAAGAGTATCGCCCGCCGGATCACACGCATTTCAATTAGCCTGCCCTTACCACAGCCCGCGCCCGAGCGGGACTCGTCCGAATGCCGATCCGCTCACGCCGCCGGGCTGCCCTCTCGCCGGGCGTACTTGGTCGTGCGCTCCCTGGCGGGACGGCCAATACCCTCGGCGATCGCCCGCAATTCAGCCACTGTCTTCGCCGAACCGTGCTCCGAGCCGGCCATCCTCGAGATGGTCTCCTCCATCAGCGTGCCGCCGAGATCGTTGCAACCGCCGTTCAGCATCACCTGGCTGCCCGTGACGCCGAGCTTCACCCAACTGGTCTGCACGTTATGGATCCGGCCGTGCAGCATGATGCGTGCCAGCGCGTGCACCGCGCGGTTGTCCCGATTCGTCGGCCCCGGACGTGCAGCGCCGGCGAGGTACAGCGGCGCAGACTGATGCACGAACGGCAGCGGGACGAACTCGGTGAACCCACCGGTCTCGTCCTGGATCCCGCGCAGCACGCGGAGGTGGCCAACCCAGTGCTTCGGGTTGTCGACGTGGCCGTACATCATCGTCGAGCTCGACCGCAGCCCCACCTGATGCGCGGTGGTGACCACCTCGACCCAGCTCGCCGTCGGCAGCTTGCCCTTGGTGAGCACCCAGCGCACCTCGTCGTCGAGGATCTCCGCGGCAGTGCCCGGGATCGTGTCCAGGCCCGCTTCGCGCAGCTCGATCAGCCAGTCCCGGATGCTCTGCCCCGAGCGTGCTGCGCCGTTGACAATCTCCATCGGGCTGAACGCGTGCACGTGCATGGACGGCACGCGCTTCTTGACCGCCCGAACCAGGTCGGCGTAACCGGACGCGGGGAGTTCGGGGTCGATGCCGCCCTGCATGCAGACCTCGGTGGCACCGTCGACGTGCGCCTCCCAGGCGCGGTCGGCGACGTCGTCCATCGACAGCGTGTACGCGTCCGCGTCACCCTTGCGCTGCGCGAACGCGCAGAACCGGCAGCCGGTGTAGCAGATGTTGGTGAAGTTGATGTTCCGGTTCACCACGTAGGTGACGTCATCGCCGACTGCCTCGCGGCGCAGGTCGTCGGCCAGCGCGGTCATCGCCTCGAGGCCGGGGCCTTCCGCGGTGGCCAGCGCGAGGTACTCGGAGTCCGTGCACCCTGCCGGGTTGGCCTCTGCCGAGCGCAGCGCGGCCAGCACATCGGTGTCGACGCGAACCGGGGCGCTCAACGACAACACCTGCTCGCGCACGGTCTCCCAGTCGCCGAACGCGCTGCCGAGGTCGCTGCGCGTCTCGGTGTTGCGCCCGTCGGTGTCGATCGCGGAATGGAGGTCGGTGCGACCGACCGACTCCCACGATTCGTCGGGCTCCTGCCAGGGCAGGCCGACCGGAGTCACGTCGGTGCGCGCGAGCCCGGTCACCGGGTCGGCGAGCGCGTCGACGTGCCTGGCGATCCGCGGATCGATCCAGGGCGGGCCCGCGAGGACGTACTCCGGCTGCGCGGCGGTGCGTTCGGTGAGCGTGTAGCCGGCCGCGGCCGTGATCTCCGCAAGCGTGTCCAGGTTCGGCCACGGCCGCTCGGGGTTGACGTGGTCGGGCGTGAGCGGCGAGACACCGCCCCAGTCGTCCACGCCGGCGTCGATCAGGTCGCGGCACTCATCCGCGGACACGAGATTCGGAGGCGCCTGGATTCGCATCCGCGGCCCGAGCAGCAGACGGGAGACGGCGATCGCGGCACGGAACTCCTCGATACCGGCATCGGGCGTATCCCGCATGGCGGTGTCTTCCTTGGCCAGGAAGTTCTGCACGATGACTTCCTGGATGTGCCCAAACGCCTTGTGCGACTTCCGGATCGCCATGATCGACTCGGCACGCTCGCGCACCGTCTCGCCGATCCCAACGAGGATTCCGGTGGTGAACGCCACCGACAGGCGGCCGGCGTCGGTGAGCGCGCGCAGGCGCACGGCCGGGTCCTTGTCCGGGCTGCCGTAGTGGCATTCGCCGCGGTCGGTGAACAGCCGGGTGGCCGTCGTCTCGAGCATCATGCCCATCGACGGCGCCACGGGCTTGAGCCGCGACATCTCCTCCCAGCTGAGCACGCCGGGGTTGAGGTGCGGCAACAGGCCGGTCTCTTCGAGTACGCGGATCGACATGGCCCGCACGTAGTCGAGGGTCGAGTCGTAGCCGCGCTCGTCGAGCCACTGCTTCGCCTCGGGCCAGCGGTCCTCGGGCCGGTCGCCGAGCGTGAAGAGGGCCTCCTTGCAGCCCAGTTCCGCGCCCCTGCGAGCGATATCGAGCACCTCGTCAGGCTCGAGGTACGCACCCAGTCCCTCGGCGCGCAGCTTGCCGGGCACGGTGACGAACGTGCAGTAGTGGCACTTGTCGCGGCACAACCGGGTCAGCGGAATGAACACCTTGCGCGAGTACGTGACCGTCTTCGGCCGACCCGCGGATTCGAGCCCCGCATCCCGCACGCGCGCCGCCGAGCGACACAGATCCGCGAGGTCCTCGCCGCGCGCGGTCAGCAGCGCCTCGGCTTCGTCGAGATTGAGGGTCGCGCCGTCGCGGGCGCGTCGCAGCACCCGTCGCATCGCCGACGAAGTCGGCACAGGACGTTCAGCCGAGGAACTGACGGCCGCGGCGGGCGCAGACTTGGCGGGCACTGTCGGATCCGGCAACAAGGTCACGCACCCGATCATGCGCCACGTATGAGTTGGCCTGCCACTTCGGGTGCTGTCACGCAGCACATGGACGACCCCGGCGACGTCGTGGAGCATGGCGGCATGGCGCCCGTCACGATGGTCGAACCAGCATGGCGCCCGAGTCCGCGCGCGAAATGGTTATGGGCGATCAACGCCGCGCTCGCCTGGGCAGTCGCCTTCGCGGCACTGGCGGTGTGGGCACTCGTCGACCCGCTCGACC
>NZ_LRRB01000183.1 GCF_001646865.1 Aldersonia kunmingensis
CGGGAATGGTCTCGAACGTCGTGCCTTTGCGGGTGCGCGGGGTTCCCGACAGCACGGTCGGTGACCTCGTGAAGCAGGTTCGCCTGGTCATGATCGGGGCGTTGCGCCACCAGCTGTATCGGCACGAAGACCTGCTCCGTGACCACGGGGCGGCCCTAGCCGGTCGCAATGGTTATGGCCCGCTGATCAACGTCCTCGCGTTTCGCGACGGCATCGACTTCGGAGCCGCTCGCGGTCGGGCGCATCTGCTCTCGAGCGGTCCGGTGGACGATGTGGCGATCAATTTCTACCGATTTGGCAATGGGCCGTTCAGCATCGATTTTCACGCCAATCCCGGGCTGTACAGCGCCGACATGCTGGATCGGCATCTGCACCAGTTCATGGACTGGCTGACCCGATTCCTCTGGGCTTCGGACGAGGAGAAGGTTTTCGCCGTCTCCGCCGGCGAGCGCGGCATCGGTGCCCCGCAGCCGAGGCGCCGGCCACGGTTGCTGCCGGAGTTGCTCTCGGCCGGGATCGGTGCCGGTGAACGGATTGCGCTGCGCGGGCAGGGCCGGTCGGTCTCTTATCGCGAACTCGACGAACTGTCCTCGCAATGGGCGCGTGAGTTGATCGCGCACGGTGCAGGGCCGGAAGTTGTTGTCGCAGCGGCGTTGACGCGGTCGGTGGAGTCGGTGATGGCTTTGTGGGCGGTTGCCCGGACCGGCGCGGTGTTCTTTCCAGTGAATCCGTCCGATCCCCCGGCGCGAGTGGTGAAACTGATTGCCGACTCGGGTGCGACGCTCGGGCTCACCAGCACAGAGTGGCGAACTCCGCTGACGGACACGGCGGTCGACTGGTTGATGGTCGACACCGACGAATTCAGAGTTGCCGCAGCGTCACGGTCGAGTGCTGCGGTGACCGACGCGGACCGGATACGACCGCTGCGCCCGGATCACCCCGCCTATCTGATCTACACCTCTGGATCCACCGGAGAACCGAAGGGCGTGTTGAGCACGCACGAGGGGCTGGCAGCGCTGGCGGACGACCTGCGCACCCGAAATCGCATCAGCGGCGAATCGGTAGTTTTGCAAGCACATTCGCCGTTTTGCGATGCGTCGATGCTGGAGTACCTTTCCGCGTTCGCTCCCGGAGCATCCTTGATGGTCCCGGCGCCGGACATCGTTGCCGGACAGAGGCTTTTACAGGTCATGCAGGATAATGCGGTCACGCACCTCGTTGTCACGCCGGCCATTCTGGCAACGCTCGACGCGGACCGATTGCCGTCGTTGCAGACCGTCACCGTCGGCGGGGACAAATGCCCACCCGGACTGGTGGAGCGCTGGGCGAGCCGGTTACCGATGTTCAACTCCTACGGCCCCACCGAGGCCACCGTGGTGGTGACCCAATCCGAGCCGCTCGACCCGGACGCGACGATCACGATCGGTCGTGGCCTGCCCGGGGTGCAGACTCTCGTCCTGGATTCCCGGTTGCGCCCAGCACCGCGCGGCGCCCGTGGCGAGCTGTATCTGGCCGGTGCCGCATTGGCGCGCGGGTATCTGGGGCGGTCCGGGGTCACCGCGCACAGTTTCGTGGCAAATCCGTACGGGCAGCCAGGCGCTCGGATGTATCGCACCGGCGACGTCGTTCGCGAACAGGAGGACGGGACGCTCGAGTACTTCGGCCGAGGCGACGCTCAGATCTCGCTGCGTGGGCAGCGCATCGAACCGTCCGAGGTCGAACGCGCGCTGGCCGCGGACGACGCGGTCGATCAGGCCGTGGTGCGGGTGTGGGCTTCGGAGACACTTGGGGACCGACTGATCGGCTACGTCGTCCCCGCAAGGGCAGAGAAGGAGCATTTCGACCGTGCCGCTGTGCTGGCGCGGGTACGGACAGTGTTGCCGCCAGGGATGATTCCGGCAGTGCTGGTGGCGTTGCCCGAAATACCGATCAATCCGAGCAGCGGCAAGATCGATCGATCCGCGTTGCCGGATCCGCAGACGCTGCCTCGCCCGGTATTCCGTGCGCCGGCCTCGCGCATCGCGCACATCGTGGCGGAGACGATCGCCGAGGTGACCGGGCAGTCGCGTATCGGATTGGACGACAACTTCTTCGAACTCGGCGGGAACTCGCTGCTGGGAGTGAAGCTGTGTCAGCTGCTGTCGGAGCGGACCGGCACGGCAGTGCCGGTTGCCGCGCTCTTCACCCCGACGGTGCAAACCCTGGCTGCCGCCATCCAATCCGCAGCTGCGGGCGCGAACAGCGACGTCACGGTCCGCGGATCGGCCCTGGATCCGGTTCTTCCGTTGCGTAGCGATGGTTCCCGGACGCCAATGATTTGCCTGCATTCCGCCGTGCCGCTGTCGTGGTGCTACTCGGGCTTGCTGCAATACGTCACCGACCGACCCGTCTACGGGCTGCAATCCCCCGCCATCGCAGACGGATCGCGGCGATACGGCTCCGTCGAGGAACTCACCGAGGCGTATCTGGACGTGCTCATGCGCGTACAGCCGGAGGGTCCGTATCACCTGTTGGGGTGGTCGCTGGGAGGTCAGCTCGCGCACGCACTGGCAGTCAGGCTGCGCGCGAAGGGCTACCACGTGGAAACGCTCGTCATGCTCGACAGCGTGGCCGTCGGAGACGGCGCACCGCAGCCGCAGCCGCAGCCGCCGACCGTCCGTGATCTGGTCACACATCTCCAGGGAGATGAATCGGCCACTCCGGATAGCCGGCAGCTGACCCTCGACGAGGCTGTCGATCTGCTCGCCGACAGTCCCTGGCCCGGGCGGGGATTGAACCGACAGCAGCTCGAACGCCTGCACCAGGGATATGTCGACTGCGTTGGTATGTCCGCGCGCTACCGACCCGAACACTACGACGGGAATCTTCTGTATTTCTCTGCACGCGAGGGCATTACCCGCGAACTGACCGCTGAAATGTGGCGGCCCTACGTTGCCGGGACCATCACCGAACACGCCGTCGGCGTCACACACGCCCAAATGACCAACCCCGAGGCATTCGCGGTCATCGGACCGATCCTGGAAGCCGAACTGAATCGGCGGCACGGCGAAGGGACAAGCAGGTGAGCAAGTTTTCCGCAGCCTTCGGGGCATCCGCGGTGTCGGTTGTTTCGTCGATTCTGCTAATCGCACGCCGACCGAGGGTTCTCGGTCGGCGGTACCCGCGACTGCTGCTGGCCGCCGTCACTGCCGTTGCCTTGGCCGTCGCCGCCAACGAGTGGGTCGGCAAACCGGTGATGTTCCTGCGATGGTCGTACGTGCGGTTCCTGTTCGGTCTCCGGCACATGGGCGCCCACTGGCAGGTCGGGGACGGCCGCGAGGAGGCCCTGGCCGACTACGTGTGCACGCACGCGCGCAGAAATGACATCGACGACGTCATTCGCGTGATCGACGAGTTCTGCTACACCAAGAGCTACCTGATCAACGTCGGCGATGAGAAGGGCCAGATACTCGATCGTGCCGTTGTCGGGGCGCGTCCGAGCCGTCTGCTGGAACTCGGCACCTATTGCGGCTACAGCGCGTTGCGCATCGCGCGGGTCATGCCAGACGACGCCGTGCTGTACTCGATCGAATTCAACCCAGCGAATGCGGCTGTCGCCCAAAGAATCTGGGACCACGCGGGCGTGGGCGAGCGCATCGTCGTGATCGTCGGAACACTCGGCGACCACGGAAAGACACTCACCGCACTGCGAGAAACGCACAACTTCGCGCCCGGCACACTCGATTTCGTATTCCTCGACCACGAGAAGGACGAGTATCTCCCCGATCTACACCGGATCCTCGATCAGGGTTGGCTGCGTTCGGGCTCGGTTGTCATGGCGGACAACGTGAAATACCCCGGCGCCCCCGAGTATCGGGAATTCATGCGCTGCCAAGAGGGCGCCACGTGGCGTACCCGAGAACACCGGTCTCACGCCGAATACCAGAAGATCATCAAAGACCTCGTGCTCGAATCGACCCACCTGGGGCCACCGGCCAACGCGTGACGGGACTGCTGCGCGATTGCGTGACGATCGTCCAGCACTGCCTGAAGCCTCCTGAAGGTACATCTGCCAGTGCAATTAGCCTGGGTCGAGCAGACCCGACCGAATTCGTCGCGCCAGATGTGCCCACCGAAAGGATTAGCCACCGGGGCACTTCCCATTTCGGGACTATCCGTCGAAACGATCCTCACGCTGCACGACGCGCCCGACAACGCACACAGGGGCGAAAGGACCTTGGCGTCTGTTCTCGGCATCGAACCGGACCGGACACGGGTGGTCTCGTCGCACGTCCGGCAGCCGTTCGCCCCGGTTCACGCCGGGATGGCCTCCGTCCTGCGCGCCCAGTCGCGATGCTGAGCAAGCGATTTCACAAGCTCCTCGATGAACTGGTCGGGCAGGTCGTCCTGTGCCGCTGTGCTGCTGATGACGCCATTGCTGTTAGTCACATCGGTGCCGTCCGCGAATTCCTCGGAGACGCCGGCGGTGCGCAGCAGGTCGACGCCCTTGCCGAATGCGCCGACGGCCTTCGCGTGTTTGTACGCCTCGGCGACGAAGTGCACCGCGTATCCATCGGAGGACAGCGTCGGAACCGAGTCCGGGCCGCACGGCACGATCACCGCGTCGTAAAGCACGGATGCCATCGTGTTCAGCACACGGTCGACAGCGAGTTCGCCGCCCGAACCACCCGACAGTGTCCCGCCGTGCGGTGCAAGAATTTCCACGATCGCACCGCGGTTCGTCAACGCGGACATCACCGTCTCCACACCCTTGACGTCGACACCATCGGCGGCAAGCACAGCGATCTTGCGCGTCGCGATGCTCCCCGTCGCGAGGTTGACTTGCGAGAGTGCAGGAGATGTTGTCGTCTCCGGGGTGGGGACAGCGTCCGGTAACGGTAGTCCGAGTTGTTCTGCAACCCGTTCGGCCAGGTCGCGATCCACTCGATTGAGCTGTGCGAGAACCGCACTGCGAATCTCCACCGTCTCCACCTTGCCCAGTTCGAACGAGAACGCGGCCACGATGTGCTCGGCCTCGACCTCGGACATGCTGCGCCAGAACAACGCCGGCTGGCTGTAATAGTTCTTGAAGCTCTCGGCGCGCTTGCGGATCGTCTCGCCGTCCAGTCGCTGGGTGTAGTGACGGAACACACCTTCGTCGGCGATCGCCGGGCAGCCGCCACCGAGCGTGTTCTTGTGGTAGCTGGTGCGGCCCCGGTGAATCTTCTGCTGGCTGTAGCCGTCGTACTGATTGGTGTGCACATCCGCGACCGGCCGATTGACCGGCAGCTGAGCGAAATTCGGGCCACCGAGCCGGATCAGCTGGGTGTCGAGGTAGGAGAAGTTGCGGAACTGCAGCAGCGGGTCGTTCGTGAAATCGATTCCGGGCACCACGTTGGCGGTATGGAAGGCGACCTGCTCGGTCTCGGCGAAGAAGTTGTCCGGATTGCGGTTGAGCACCATCTTGCCCACCGGCCGCACCGGAACCTGCTCCTCGGGAATGATCTTGGTGGCGTCGAGCAAGTCGAAGTCGAAATCGAATTCGTTCTCTTCGGGAACGAGCTGTACGCCGAGTTCCCACTCGGGGTAATCGCCGGCCTCGATGGTGTCCCACAGGTCGCGCCGGTTGAAGTCGGGATCGTTGCCTGCCACCTTCTGGCATTCGTCCCACAGCAGCGAGTGCACACCGAGCTTCGGTGTCCAGTGGAACTTCACGAAAGTTCCCTTGCCGTCGGCGGTTACGAGCCGGAAGGTATGCACGCCGAAGCCCTGCATCATCCGGTAGCTGCGCGGCAATGCACGATCGGACATCAGCCACATGATCGCGTGCAGGGTTTCCGGCTGCAATGAGACGAAGTCCCAGAGGGTGTCGTGAGCGGACGCCGCCTGCGGAATCTCGTTGTGCGGCTCGGGTTTCACCGCATGAACGAAGTCGGGGAACTTGATTCCGTCCTGGATGAAGAACACCGGCATGTTGTTGCCGACAAGATCGTAGTTGCCCTCGTCGGTGTAGAACTTTGTCGCGAAGCCGCGCACATCGCGCACGGTGTCGGCGGACCCTCGCGATCCGGCGACGGTGGAGAAGCGGACGAACACCGGGGTCTGCTTGCCGGGCGTGGTGAGGAACTTCGCCGCGGTGAACTCGGCGAGCGAATCGTCGTATGGCTCGAAGTATCCGTACGCTCCGGCGCCGCGCGCATGCACGACGCGTTCGGGGATCCGCTCATGATCGAAATGGGTGATCTTCTCGCGCGCGTGGAAATCTTCGAGCAGCGTCGGCCCGCGTTCGCCGACCGAGAGGGCGTCGTCGGTGTGGTCGACGCGCACGCCCTGCTGGGTGGTCAGGTACCCCTCGTCGCGTTTGACGCGCGCACCGTCGAGTTGGGCCTGTTTGGCATTGTTGTTCTGGGCATTGCCGTTCTGGGTATTTTCGGGGCCGTTCTGTGCCATTGAGCTCATGCCTTCCCGTTGGTCGTCGCCGACGCTTTCACTCGGCGTACCCGTGGGGGGCGTCACCAAACGGCTGAAATGCGCAGTTCGGTCCGCGATCGGAACCGATCCGAAAGAAATTTCGGACCGGGGTGTTAGTCGCGGCGACCGTCGGGTAGCCGGAGGACGTAAGCGAAGTCCGTTACCAAGAAAGGGGACAAAGTGGCAGACAAGAACAGTGGACCCAGCGAAGGCATCAAGGGCGTCGTCGAGGGCGCCAAGGGCAAGGTGAAGGAAGCCGCCGGTGCCATCACTGGTCAAGACGATCTGGCCCGCGAGGGTCGCGCCCAGCAGGACAAGGCCGAGTCTCAACGCGAGGTCGCGCAGAAGGAAGCCGAAGCCGAGAAGGCTCGCGCCGAAGCGAAGACCGACGAGGAACGCCAGAAGTCCCACCAGCGGTAAGCACCGCACCGACGCAATGAGGGTCGGCGACAGTGCCGATCACAGGGCTGGCCCCGCATCACGCGGGGCCAGCCCCGTTTGTGTCGGTCGGCGGGGGCCATAGGCGTCGCCGGGTGCAAATTTCATAAGACGGCTTAATCGGCCCGAATAACCGGCTGCGCCACATTGCGCACCCGCACCCCGAAGCCCGCGAAGTGATGGGGGTGACGGGGGTTGGGTCTGCGCGGTGTGGGAATTGGCGACTACACGAACCCCGACGCCGGAGGACCCACTGTGACGACGCAGCCGCGCCCGGTATCACCGACACAGCGACTGGGTCATCCCCTGCTGCGACGGGAACGGTTCGATCCACGTGTGTGCCACCGCGCAGCGGGTACTCCCCCGGGCATGAATGCTGCCGCTCTGGTCCGCACCGGTCGGACGCGATGAGGACGCGATGAGGACGACCGTACCGACGGGTGTCGTCATCGTCGTTCCCGCAC
>NZ_LRRB01000296.1 GCF_001646865.1 Aldersonia kunmingensis
CCTCCTCGGCCTCCGCATAGGTGTTCGTGCGGATGTCGACGTCGAGGCGCTTGCACTCGTCCAGGCGCCACTCGACGATGCTGATGAGATCGCGCCGCCGGGGAGCAGACGCCGCCAGGCGGATCTGCCCACCTGGCGCATCGGAGGCTTCCATCACGATCACGCGATGGCCGCGCTCCCCGAGCACCCGGGCCGCTTCCAGGCCCGCAGGTCCGGCGCCGATCACCACTGCCGTGCGCGCCGGCCCGGTGGCGGCGGGCACTCGATGCGGTAGCCGGTCCTCGCGGCCGGTGGACGGGTTATGGATGCATTTCGCGTCGCGGTTCTGGTAGATCTCATCGAGGCAGTAGCTCGCGCCGACGCAGGGCCGGATCCGGTCCTCCTCCCCCGCTTGGATTTTCGCGACGATGTGCGGGTCCGCAATATGCGCGCGCGTCATGCCGACTAGGTCGATGAGTCCATCCCGAATGGCATGACGGGCTGTCGCAACGTCATTGATCCGCGCGGCATGCATCACCGGCACGGAGACGGCCTTCTTGACCTGGCCTGCGAACTCGAGATGTGGCGCCACCGGCGTGCCCATCGGCGGGATGACGCGCGACAACGCCTCATCGCTGGCCATGTTGCCCTTGATGACACTGATGAAATCGACACCCTCGGCGACGACGCGCTGCGCGATCTCCATGCCCTCATCGACCTCGAGTCCGCCCGATTGCTCCTCGTCGAACGACATCCGAATGCCGACGACGAAGTCCGGGCCCGCGGCCTCGCGCACAGCACGAATCACCCTCAGCGGGAAGCGCATTCGGTCTTCGAGGGAAGCGATGCCGAATTCGTCGTCGCGCTGGTTGGTCAGCGGCGACCAGAACGAGTCGAGCAGGTGGGTGTACGCCTCGAGTTCGATGCCATCGAGTCCGGCTTCGCGGCACCGCGCAGCCGCGTCGGCGTACGCCTTCACGATCCGGTCCATATCCCACTCTTCGGCCGCCTTCGGGAAGGCGCGATGGGCGGGTTCGCGAATCGGCGAGGGGGCGATGACCGGCAGCCAGTCGCCGTCGTAGTTGCTGGTGCGCCGGCCCAGGTGGGTGATCTGGCACATCACTGCGGCGCCGTGCTCGTGGACGCCATAGGCCAACTCACGCAGCCACGGGACGATCTCGTCCTTGTAGACGTGCAGATTGCCGAAGGCGGCGGGGCTGTCCGGCGCGACCACGGCCGACCCACCCATCATCGTCAGACCGACGCCACCCTTGGCCTTTTCCTCGTGGTAGAGGCGGTAGCGCCGCTTCGGCATGCCGTCCTCGGTATACGCGGGTTCGTGCGACGTGCTGACCACACGGTTTCGCAGGGTCAGGTTCTTCAGCTCGAAGGGCTGCAGCAGCGGGTCGATGAGCTGGTGGGTCATACCAATCCCCGAATCTTCTGAAATATCTGACGCGCTCTCTAACACATTATGCTGTTTGTAATGTATGTCACGTCCGGGAAGCGGTCAAGGGTGGAGAGAGCTGCGGTTCGGTATGGGCGCCGGCCGCGTCGTCCCGGCCGGCGCAGCGCGTCACATCGGCAATCACTCGCTGTGACGAGGCGGCTTTCACCAGGATCTCGGCGTACTCCTCGGCCGGATCCGACAATGCGGTGATGGCGCCGCCGACCCCGAATTCGACGGATGTATCCGTGGCGACCATCGTGCGGATGACTACAGACAGGTCGACCGTGCCGGCGAGCGACAGGTAACCGATCGCGCCGGAGTACACCCCGCGTGGTCCTTCCTCGAGCCGGTCAAGGATCTCCATCGTCCGCAGTTTGGGAGCGGCGGTCATGGATCCGGCCGGGAACATTGCCCGGATCGCGTCGACCGGATGAGCATCGGGGCGCAGTGCGCCGCGCACCGTGAAGACCATCTGGTGGACCGAGGCATAGGACTCGATACCGAAAAGCGACGGCACGTGCACGGTGCCGGGCGAGCAGACCCGTGACAGGTCGTTGCGCACGAGGTCGACGATCATCAGGTTCTCGGCGCGCTCCTTCTCACTGGAGAGCAGCGCCTCGCGCAGCCGAGTGTCCTGTTCGCTCGTCGCGCCTCGGGGGCGCGTGCCCTTGATGGGTTTGGATTCGGCCGTCCGGTCGCCGCGGATACGCAGAAAGCGTTCGGGCGATGCGCTGACCACCGCGAGACCCGGGAATTGCAGCAGCGCGGCGTGCGGTACCGGGTTCAGCGCGCGAGCGCGGTCGAACGCATCGACCGGGTCGATGGCGCAGTCAACCCGGGCGGCATTGGTCAGGCACACCTCGTACGTCTCTCCGGCGCGGATCAGATCGAGGCTGGCCTCGATTCGGGCTCGGTAGGCGGCCGCATCGTGGCGCAGGTTCGGTGCGATATCGCCACGCTGGAACAACTCGGTGTCGACGGCCCCAGCGGGCGCGGTGCCGATGTAGCGCACCATGGCGTCGACCCGGTCGAGCCAATCCGCGTCGCCCGGATCGTTGGTCGAGCGACTCAGCGTGAGTAGATATGTGCACCGCTGGTCGTGATCGATCACCACCGCCCGGTCGGTAAAGGTAAGCGCCGCATCAGGATACGGCGATTGGTACGCGCTGCTCCCACCGGTTTCCGCCTTGAGCTCATAGCCTAGGTAGCCGACATAGCCGAGCTGGAAATCGAATGGTAGCGACGGGTCGCGCGGCACGGCCCGGGATCGGAGTTGCTGCTCGAGATAGTCGAATATCGAGGACACCCGGTGCTCGTCGACGCCGGCCGCACTTTCGATTCGCACGCGGGCGGTCGTCACGTCATAGGTGACGTACTCCCCCAACGGGCCGGTGCAGTCACCCATCAACGTGAAACGCGAACCGGCCTCGGGCGCGGCGGTGCCGTCCAACCAGAAACTTCCGCACCGGCCGGCGAACGCCGCCCGAAACAGGCGGGCTGGGTCGGGATGGTGCTCGATTCGCCGATGCTCGACGACGTAACCGGTTCGCTGCAGAGGTGCCGGCGCCCGCCGGGTCGCGGGCGGCGGTGCTGCGATCGCGGGCGCGCTGAGGTCCCTGAAGTTCTCGAGGATGGCCCGCCCGGACTCCGCGGCGATCGACTCGGGATGGAACTGCACGCCCCACATCGGGCGGCTGCGATGACGCACGGCCATGACGAGACCTTCGGACGTCGTGGCCAGGACCTCGAGCTCGTCGGGCAGGTCGACCGCGATGAGCGAGTGATATCGCACGACGGAGAGCGGCGACGGCAGGCCGGCGAACAGGTCGCGCCCGGCATGGTGGATCGGCGAGACGCGGCCATGCATCGGGAGCGGCGCCGGTACGACTCGAGCCCCCATCGACGCACACAGTCCCTGATGGCCGAGACATACGCCCAGAACTGGAAGCCCGGATTCCGCGATCACCCGCGCGCAAATGCCGAAATCGCCGGGGACCGTCGGATCGCCGGGTCCCGGCGAGATGACGACATTGTCGAAGTCCGCGAAGTCCAGCGAATCCCAGGACACGTCGTTGGTGACGACGGTCGGTGGCACCCCGTTCACCCCAGCCAGCAGGTCGGCAAGGTTGTGGGTGAACGAGTCGTAGTTGTCGATCAGCAGCGTCCTGACCATGCTGCGACGCCTCTCATTGCGGGAAATGGATCAGCCGTCGGGCGTTGGACGCACTCATTGCAGGAAATCCTTGACCGCATCCCACCCTTGGCATACCGTTGGCATCACTCTAATATATTAGATGCCGATCACACCAGCATTGGTCGGCCCAGGAGCCATCAACCGCCAGCTCGAGCCCGCGACGACACGAAAGGAAGATCGTGACGACACCCGAGATTCCGTACGGTCTGCTCTACACCGATTCGCACAGCTGGCTTGCTCCGGCAGTGGGCTCCCCTGGAGAAACACCGCAGCGCACCGGTGTCACACCCGAGGCCCTCGCAGACCTCGAGATTGTGGCAATCGACCTGCCGCCGGTACGGAGCTATGTCGAAGCTGGGATGCCGTGCGCTGCGCTGTGGACTTCGGCATGGACGCCGGTCACGATCCTCGCGCCGATCGGCGGTCTCGTCACCATGACCAACTCCGCCGCCGTCACCATCCCGCGACTCGTCGTCGATGACCCCTTCGGCGCGGGCTGGCTGTTCGCCGTGCTGCCGTCGATCGAATCGACCGAAGAGGCGCTGCTGACGGCCGACCAGTACCAACTCGCCCGCGGCAAAGCGGCCTGATTCCAGGCACCGCAGCCAGACCGCAACCCGGACAAGATCGGTGACCGCATGACCATCAGCGTGTTCGAACTGTTCTCCGTCGGCATCGGGCCGTCGAGCTCCCACACTGTGGGGCCGATGCGCGCCGCCGCCCGATTCGTCTCCGACCTGCGCACCCTCGGCGCATTCGACGACGTGGAAGATCTGCGCGTCGATCTCTACGGTTCGCTTGCCGCGACCGGCGCCGGCCACGGGACGATGACGGCGGTGCTGCTCGGGCTCGAAGGCCACCTGCCTGACGAACTCGAGACCGAGCACATGGAGCAGCGGGTCGACGCAATGCGCGCGACCGGCCGCATCGAATTCGGCGGATCTCGCCAGATCGCGCTCACCGAGGACGATCTCGTCCTGCGGCCATTGACGGTCCTGCCCTATCACCCGAATGGCATGACCATCACCGCATACGGCGATGGCGGCATGGAGCTGCATCGGGAAACGTACTTTTCCATCGGTGGCGGCTTCGTCGTCACCGAAGCCGAAAGCCTGCAGGATAATTCGGATGCCGGTGCTTCCCGTGGGCTGAATTTCGGATCTGCGAAAGAACTCCTCGATCTATGCAACCGGTACGGCTGCCAGATCAGCGAACTCATGCTGTCCATCGAGCGCGAGACCCGCTCGACTCCCGAGATTCACGATCGGCTGCTGCATATCCGGGACGTGATGGTGGAGTGCGAGAAGCGCGGCATCTCTCGCGACGGTTATCTCCCCGGCGCGCTGCGGGTGCGGCGCCGGGCGAAGCAGTGGTTCGAACGCCTCGACCGGGAAGATCCCGACCGCCGTCCCGAGTACGCCGAGGATTGGGTCAATCTCGTTGCGCTCGCGGTGAACGAGGAGAACGCCTCGGGCGGGCGGATCGTCACCGCACCGACCAACGGCGCCGCGGGCATCGTTCCAGCAGTCCTGCATTACGCGGTGCACTACACCCCAGCCGGACGAAACGATCCCGACTCGACCGCAATTAGCTTCTTCCTTGCCGCCGGCGCGATCGGCTCGCTGTACAAAGAACGCGCCTCGATCTCCGGAGCAGAGGTCGGCTGCCAGGGCGAGGTGGGTTCGGCGGCCTCGATGGCGGCGGCCGGGCTAGCCGAAATCCTCGGCGGAACACCGGAACAGGTCGAGAACGCCGCGGAGATCGCGATGGAACACAGCCTCGGCTTGACGTGCGATCCGATCGAAGGGCTCGTGCAGATCCCGTGTATCGAGCGCAATGCGATCTCCGCGGGTAAGGCGATCAACGCGGCACGAATGGCCTTGCGCGGCGATGGAACCCATCACGTGAGCCTCGACGAGGTCATCGAGACGATGCGTTCGACCGGCGCGGATATGCACTCCAAATACAAGGAGACCTCAACCGGAGGACTCGCCGTCAACGTCACGGTCAACTACGTCGAATGCTGACACTCCCCCATCGTCCCCATCGGCAGGAGGCACCGATGAATTCCGATACCGCGATCGCCGAGCGGCTGCAGCTGCTTCCGGCCCGGGCCGCCACGTTCCTGCGCCGCACCCCGGTGCCGGAGCGGCCCACGTTGCCCGCCGGGGTTCGGACGAGCTTGCTCGACATCCTGCTTCAGTGCACGGCGAGCCGCGGTGAAGCGTTCGTCGTCCACCAGCTGATCGCGCCGGCACTCGCCGAGGACGGTGAGATCAACGCGGACACCATCGACGAGATCCTCAGCGTCCTGGACAGTTTCGTAGTCACCGAAGCAGCATGTGAGGTTGCCTTTGGCCCCAACTGGCAGGCCGTTGTCGCGCACGCGGTCATTGTCGGCGAGGTGCTCCAGGAGGATCGGGTCGCCCAGTTGCCGACGCCGATAGGCGTGCACCGGCGTCTCGGCGCGTGGCTACGTGCCCGCGAAGCTGCGTGCGAGACCGGCCGAGTCGACCAGTGGTACCGCGCGCAGGCCGCGGCATGGGAACGCAGCTACCTCGAGACCAGGACGCTGCGCACCGACGAAACGCCCTTCGCGGACATCGTGGCCACCGTTCGCGACGTCGCCGCAGCCCTCTGCATGCGCGACCTGGTCGGCACACATGGCTTCACCCAGCAGCATTTCGACACACTCGTCGCGCCGTGGCAGCACATGACGCGCGAAGCGGATCTCGCTCAGCAACTTCAAGCCGTTTGAACCGGAAGGATTACCGATGACTCCCCTCGCCCCAGCGGACACCGATCTCGTCCGGTTCGCGGCCCGCTGGTCCAGTCTGGGCGGCGGCCCGAAGCATGAGATACGCGCACGTTTTGGGCTCGAGCCACTCGAGTTCTTCTCCCGAATCCACGATATTCTCGAAGTCGCCCCGCCGGAGTACCTGTCCGGCAGTCACATCGACGAGATGAAGCGCGTGGCCCGTCGACGTCGGTGGTTGGCCGCATGAACCCGCGTTTGAGTCGGGCACCCGAGGTTAGTCCCGTCGTCGAATTCTGGGACTGGCAACTCGACGCACGCTGCCGCTCCACCGGGTCGCAGACCTTCTTCGGGACCGAGGAGGAAACGCGGCGCACGCGGATGCGCCGTGAGCGCGACGCGAAGCTGATCTGCTCCGGCTGCGATGTGCTGGACCAGTGTCGTACTTGGGCCTTGCAGTTCGACGAGTCGCACGGGATCTGGGGTGGGATGACTGCCAACGAGCGCCAGCGTGAGCGGTCGCGTCAGAGGCGAGTTCAGGTTCAGTACTGATTCTTGATGACGAAGTAGGAGCCGCGAATGGTTCCCGCGAGCTTCGACTTCTGCCTCGCGAACTTGAACGAGGAAAGCTCCTCGGGGATTTCCATCTCCTCGGAGAGCTTGAAGCCGACCGCCCGCTTGCCGGAGTCCTCGACCGTGTACATCACGTTGATCGACAAACCGTCCTCGTAGAAGACATAGGCGAATCGAATGCCCGCCACTTCGAAGGCCGTTGCCTCGAGCGGGCGCGCAGCGATGACAATGCCACGTTCGTCCTCGAGGATCTTGCTCACGTAATCGATCGTCGAGTGCGCGTCCT
>NZ_LRRB01000095.1 GCF_001646865.1 Aldersonia kunmingensis
AACCCCACCCGGACGCAAACCACACACCCAAGCTTCAGTACGAGGACCGGCCCACCACTCTACACGAGCTTCAGGACCAGAATCAGCGCTTCGTCCAACCTCGTTTTCCTCACCCTCTCGGGCTTGGGTCGGCGTCCGTCCTGCTGACTCGAAGAAAGTTACAGGGCGCCTACGCCGTGCACCAAATCGCCTGGTCAACGGGCACTTTGACGCACTTGCTCACATCGGCCGCCACGTTGTCGTGCGTGTGGACCCAATCGCCTCCGGAGTCTGCGTCACTGCCCGCAGCGATCGGTCCACCCGGGCGGCCTGCCATCGCCCCGCTACCGATGTGCCCAATGCCACACCGGCGAACGAGATTTGAATCCGTCGACGGCGGCTAGCCGGTCTGCGCAGCGACGACCAGGTCGTGGATGAAGCGCATCTTCTCCAGCACCGGCTCCGGCAGCACAAAGGGATAGAGGTCCTTGTGGCCCATCGAGCGGTTGACCATGTTCAGCGCCCAGGCCAGCGGCAGCCACAACTCGATGATCTTGTCGAAGCCGGCCTGTCCCGGGACGTGTCGCTCGAACGTCGCGCCGGCGGGGGCAAAGCCGAACGCCGCGGCGGTGTCGAGGGCATCGCGGATGTGCAGATAGTGCGCGAATGATTCGGCCCAGTCCTCGGCCGCGTGCATGGTGGCGTACGAGGAGACATAGTTCGCCTCCCAGCCGTCGGGTGCGCCCTGGCTGTAGTGCCGATCGAGCGCGTCCTGGTAATCGGCGTCCGGATCGCCGAACAACTCCTCGAAGCGCGCGCGATCGTCATCCGTCGTGACGAGCACGGTGAAGTAGTAGTGCCCGGTCTCGTGGCGGAAGTGCCCGAGCAGCGTGCGGTACGGCTCGGCCATCGATACCCGCAGTTGTTCGCGGTGAACGTCGTCGCCCTCGGCGAGATCGAGGGTGATCACACCGTTGACGTGCCCGGTGATCACGTTCTCCTCACGGCTGGACAGCAGCTCGAAGGCCAACCCGTTGTCGGGGTCCTCTTCGCGGTCGACGATCGGCAACCCGAGTTCGACGAGTTCGAGCACGAGCCTCCGCTTGGCCGCCTCGGCATCGGCAAACGCCGCGAGCGCGTCGACATCGTCGTTGTTGGGCCGCGTCGTGGTGAGCCGGCACGACGGGCAGAGCCCCTCCTCGTCCTCCACGGCCACCAGCCAGTTGCAGCGCGCGAGGTGCAGGTTGTCGCACAACCGGAACTTCTCCGCATCGACCTCGCCCGTGATACCCGCGGGCGCAGTCGGGTCGGCCGGCTTGCCGATCACTACGAGTGCCTTCTCGGCCAGGCTGAATCCGAGCGGGCTGTTGCACTGCAGGCAGACAGAGTTCTCGAAGGACAGTTCCTGGCCGCAATTCGAGCAGTTGAAGTCGCGCATGTATCTCCGATCTCCTACCGGTAGCGAGGGACTACTACCCATCCTCCGGGTCGGCTACACGCAGTTGATCTGCGTCGAGCGGCGCTACGTCCACCGAGACTGCGATGCCGGCCTCGGTCGCGTCGGTGTAAATGATTCCCCGCAATGGCGGCACATCGGCGTAGTCACGACCCCACGCGACGGTCACGTAGCGCTCGTCGGCGAACTGATCGTTCGTGGGATCGAAGCCCAGCCACCGTCCGCCGGGTGTCCACACGGCAGCCCATGCGTGGGTCGCATCCGCGCCTACCATCCGCTCCTTCCCTGGTGGTGGGTCGGTCGCGAGGTACCCGGAGACGTAACTCCCCGCGAGCCCGTGCGAGCGCAGGCAGGCCAGCGCCAACCGCGCGAAGTCTTGGCACACACCTTCGCGTGCGGCGAAGACATCGGCCACCTGGGTGGACACGGTGGTCGATCCGGACCGGTACGTGAAGTCGCGATAGATGCGTGAGCACAACTCGGCGACCGCGGCGCCGAGCGGGCGCCCAGGTGTGAAGGACGCGGCGGCGTATTCGGTGACCGCCGGGGTGATTTCGGACGGTTCGAGGTCGAGCGCGAACTCCACCGACAGCGGACCGTTCGTCTGCGACGGACGGGCGTCCTCCCATGGCAGCGCGGCCGGACCGCCCGTGTACCAATCAGGTTCGGGCGCATCCACTTCCACCACGGACTCGCCAGTTACGACCAAACGATCGTGCTCGGCCAGCACATGAAAATAGGAGTCGACGTTGCCGTACACATCAGTGCCCGACGACTGATCGGCCGGCTCCGGATCGACCCTCACCAGGTGCGAAAGGCAGCGTTGATGCGGCAATTCGCGTGGGGTGAGATATCCACGGCCATAGGAGCCGGTGACCACCGCCGAATACGTGTACGTCGTTCGGTGCTCGATGCGATAGCGCCGGACCCCGGTCATGGCACCAGCCTCGCAGGACCGGCACCCCAGAGCGGCTGGATCTCACCGGGCAGCGACAGTCGCGTGTCGGTGAAGACATCCGACAGCGTGCGCAGTGCGGACTGCATCGCGTCGAGCAATTCCGCGAGGTCTGCCCGAGTCCCGGATTCGGCGAGCGTCTCCAGGCCCTCGGGGTCGGCGCGGCGCAGTCGCGCGCTCGCCTCGTCGACGATCCGTTCGGCGCGCGGCGAGCCCTCTGCCTCAGGCAGCGCGCGCAGGTCACGACGCAGCGCCTCGAGCTGGAAGACCAGCGAGCGAGGGTTGCCGTCGTCGAAGAGCAGCAGCTGAGCGACACCCGCGATGCGGGCCCGACCAGCCGCGGCGAGCCGTGCATCAGTGCGGTTGCGGCGCCGGAAGATCACAGACGACTCGGACGCCACCAGGACCGCCTCGGTGACGATCGCCTCGGCATCGGACGGCAGTTCGCGGGTCAGCGTCGCGGCGAGGAGCCCGGTCAGCTGGAGACCACGCTCGATCCGCTTGCCGATATCGGTGACGTACCAACCGGTGTCGTGCACCATCGACTCCGCGCTCAACCCCGAGAGCGCGAGCATGCCGGCCAGTGCCGTCGAGTGAACTCCGGCCAAGCCTGCCTCGTCGGAAGCACCGGAGGCGGCGAATTCTGCGAGTGCCCGCTCCACCGCGCCGAGCACCATCCACGTGTCATTGGACAGCTGGTCACGGACGGCACGGGCCGAATGCCCCAGATGCTCGAGAGACTCGGCGAGCGATCCGGATCGGGCCTTGTCCACGGTGAGCGCGCGAATTTGTGTCCTCGCTGCCGTGATCGGGTTGCGTTCGCCGCTCGGTTCCGTACCCGTGATGGCGCCGAGAAGGACTGGGACGCACTCGTATCCGTCGCGCCACGGGCTGAACCGGAAGTCCTGGAAGCGTTCTCGCGCGGCAATGAGGAGGCGCGCCGTACCCTCCGCACGCTCGGCGTATCGACCCATCCAGAAGAGGTCGGCGAGGACACGCGGCGAGCTGAGTACGTCGATATCCGGAGCCTCGAAGGCGGGCAGCTCCTCGATTCGCGTCACCGGCACACGCACCGGCTCGGCGCGCGTCGCGGACTCGCCTGCGCGTACCCAAACATCTTTGGCTGCATAGCTTTCCGATACAAGCGCGGCCCCATCACGGCGCAACACCTGACCGAGCCCACCAACCATCGCCGTGTATCCCGCACCTTGCGCAACGGTGAACGTACGCAGCCCGCAGGGGACGGCCCCGAACGACGATCCGTTCGATGCGGCCGGAGAAAGAGTGTGCGGCAGCGGTTCCTGGCCGACCCACTTCCAGCCCTCGGCTTCGATCCGAGCCGCGAGTGTCGTGCGCTCGGCGGTGGTTAGCCGACTGCCGTCGATGCTCGGTTCGCCGGTGATCGGCTTGAGCACCAGGCCGGGCAGGTCGGCAAGCAGCTTCGTACGCTGCAGCGGGTCTCCACCCCAGTAGCTGGGCACGCTGTCGAGCTGCAGATCCTCGTCCAGCAGGGCGCGGCACATCTCCGGCAGAAATCCCTGCAGCGCAGGGTTTTCCAACACGCCACTGCCGAGAGTGTTCACGACACTCACCGCGCCACGGCGGAGCACTTCGACCAGGCCGACCACTCCGAGTTGCGAGTCCGGCCGCAGATCGAGCGGGTCGGCGTACTCGGCGTCGACGCGGCGCAGCACCACGTCGACGCGTTCCAGCGCGCCCAACGCGCGCATCCACAGCTTGCCCTCACGAACGGTGAGGTCAGCACTCTCGACCAGGGGAAATCCGAGCACGGACGCGAGATACGCCTGATCGAAGGCGGTTTCGGAATGTGTACCCGGGCTGAGCACAACGACCGTCGGCTGCTCCACCTGCTCGGAAGCCGACTCGATCAGGGCGGCTCGCAGGGCCCGCACGAACGACGTGAGCGGACGCGGTGCCGCATGCTCGAAGACCTCGGGGATCGCGCGGGCCATCACTCGCCGATCGGCAAGCGCATACCCCGCACCCGACGGCGCCTGCGCCCGGTCGGCCCCCACCCGGAACCGGCCGTCGTGCCCGCGCCCGATATCGCAGCCGTGGAGAAACAACCGACATCGCTCCGGCAATGGGATGCCGTGCGCTGCGCGCAGATAACCCGGATGACCGAAAACGAGTTCGGGCGGCAGCAATCCCCGGCGCACAGTCTCCATCGGCCCGTAAATATCGCCGAGCAATGCATCGAGAAGCCGCGAACGCTGCAGCAACCCCTCCTCGAGGACGTCCCAGTCCTCTGCCGCCAGCAGCATCGGCACCGGGTCGAGGCGCCAAGGGACCGGCGCGGCGACTACCGCGGGCACCTGGATCACCGGGTTGTAGGTCACGCCGTCGTTGTCGATCAGCCGCTCGACGCGGTCGGTGAGCTCGGACAGACCAGCACTGCCGCGCCCTGCGAGTGGTTCGGTGAGGTCACGCCACACCGCTCGCACAGTTCCGTCGGCGTCGATCAACTCGTCATAGACGCTGTCGGCCAACCGCCCCTGAAGGTAGCGCGTCACCAATTCATCCTGGGCGGTGCGATTCGAGGGGTCGGCTGTCTCCTGTGTCATGGAAACGCCCTCCTCGCACGTCACTGTCCCGGTTGCTCTACCTGCGCGATTGTCCCTCAGCGACTGAGCACTGTGCGGGCTCTGCGGAGATCGAGCAGGCCAGGGGCACCCACGTCGGCGCGCAGGCGGGCCGCGCGTTCCCGGAGATCCGCGAGATCGATGACTCCCGGGGTGTGGCCCGCGGCCTCGAACCGCCGGTTGCGCCGTGACTCCGCCTCGACGGCATTCACTGGTGCGTGCTCGTGCGCAAGCCCGCCCGGGTGGCTGACGTGATAGGTGACGCCGCCGCGAGAAAGCCCGGTGTGCGCATCGACAAGATCGAAAGTGAGGGGGCCGTCGACGGTGATGGTCGGATGCAACGCGCTCGGCGGCTGCCAGGCGCGGAACCGCACCCCGGCGACCTGAATGTCCGGGTTGTCGGTGGCCAGCATCGGAACGGGATAACCGTTGCAGGTCAATACATATCGGCCCCGGTCTGCCCCGACCAGGCGGACCTGGAGGCGCTCCACCGACGAATCGACGTATCGAGCGGTGCCGGCGGCAGTCGACTCCTCACCGAGTGTGTTCCACGGCTCGATCGCGCCACGCAGCTCGATCTCCACATCGTCGAAAACCGCCGTGCCAATCCGCGGAAAACGGAACTCGGTGAACGGGTCGAGCCAGGCGGTATCGAATTCGATGTCATGTGCGCGCAGGTCCTCGGCGACTCGCGAGATGTCATTGATGATGAAGTGCGGCAACAGGTATCGACCATGCAGATTCGCGCCATGCCGGATCAGCGGTGCCCGGTACGGCTCGTCCCAGAACCTTGTCACCAGGCTCCGGACGAGTAGCGACTGCACCATCGCCATCTGGAAATGCGGTGGCATCTCGAAACCACGAAGTTCGAGCAGGCCGAGCCGGCCCCGCGCCGAGTCCGGGCTGTAGAGCTTGTCGATGCAGAACTCGGCCCGGTGCGTGTTGCCCGTGATGTCGGTCAGCAGATGCCGCAGGGCACGGTCGACCACCCACGGTGCACTCTCGGTGCGCGCCGTCTTCGCGGATTGCCGCAGTATCTCGGCGAACGCAATTTCCATTTCGTAGAGCGCGGATTCGCGGCCCTCGTCGACTCGCGGCGCCTGCGAAGTGGTGCCGATGAACCGCCCGGAGAACAGGTACGACAGAGCCGGGTGTCGCTGCCAGTAGGTGAGCATCGACACGAGGAGATCGGGCCGGCGCAGCAGCGGCGACTGCCGCGAGGTGCGTCCACCGAGGGTGATGTGGTTGCCGCCGCCGGTGCCGCCGTGCGAGCCGTCGATATCGAACGCCTCGGTGCCCAGCCGCGCCAACCGCGCCTGCTCGTAGAGGGTTTCGAGTAGTTCGGCCTGTTCGGCAAAGGACTCGGTCGGCGGGACATTGACTTCGATGACACCCGGGTCCGGTGTGATCGAGAGGCTCTGCAGCCGCTCATCGGACGGCGGACCGTAGCCCTCAATGACGACCGGCTGGCTGAGCGCGGCCGCAGCGTCCTCAACCCGCGCGACAAGATCGAGGAAGTTCTCGGCCTCCTCGATCGGCGGCAGGAACACGTGCAGCAGCCCATCGCGTATCTCGGCGACCAGCGCCGTCGTCGGGTTCCCATCGGCCGTGTCCACGGTGGCCGTCTCGTCGCGGTGCCCGTGGGGACCGAACTGCAGCTTGGCTGCGATCGGGTCCCGTGGAATCGCGATCGGCGCGGCCACCCACGACACCGAGCCGAGCGGCAATCGCAGACCGGCCGGGGAATCGCCTTCCAGCAAAACGATTCGGCCGCGGCGCAGCCGCCAGTCGGCACTGGCCCACGCGCTGTCGTCCGGTAGTCGGTGCAGCGGAAGCAGATAGCCGCCCGGCTCGTTCACCGTCGCCTCGGCCCGCGCCAGCAGTGCCGCGCGGGTCTCGGCGGTGTCGGATTCGAGATCGTCGTCCCCAGCGGCCGGCGGTCCTTCGGGTGCGCGTACGACCGCGGCGAGGCGCGCCAACGGATCTTCGAAGAACGGGCGGACCTGGGTTTCGGGCAGTCGCAGCCCGTTGGTGATGTGCTCGATGAGAGCCCTGGCGGTGGTGTGGTCGGGTGTATCCCGCGTTGGTGAGTCCGGCTCCCAGGGATCGGCAAGTAGCGCAGGGTCGGACCAGACAGCCTCACCGTCTGTGCGCCAGATCAGTCCAATCTGCCAGCGCGGCAGGGGTTCTCCCGGGTACCACTT
>NZ_LRRB01000139.1 GCF_001646865.1 Aldersonia kunmingensis
GTACTTGTTCTTGAAGTAGCGGGCCTCGTTCGCTCGCAGGCCGGCTAGCGCCTCTGCGACTGGCGATGATTCCAGGCCGACGGTCGAGACGTCTTTGAAGTCCACTGTGTAGGTCATGGCGAATTCCTCCGCGCGTTCGTCCGGTCTGTTGGGTGAATCATTCCGGAGCAGGCGAACGCGCGAGAGCGTTTAACGCGATGCGCTTCGAACCGAGCCAGCTTCGATTACTGCGGCCTCAGCGCGACCAGCGTCCGATCGAGATCCTCGCGACTCGCATTGGGCGGCAGCACGACCACTGGCATATCTGCGCCCGCCGCGTACCAGCGGTCCAGGCGCATAGCCGCTGTTTCCGGATCGCCGGTGATGGTGAGTTCATCGATCAGCGCCTGCGCCGACTCGGGAACCTGCGCAGTGTCCGATTCCCGATTCGCCGCGACGACCTCGTCGACGAGATCACCGAAACCCAAGCCTCGCAACGTTTGTCCGTAGAGCGGACCCATCTTGGTCAGGTAGAACGAGATCCACCACGCCGCGATGGCGCGAGCTTGCTCGGGATCCTCGTGGACCGCGGTCGGAATGCCCGGACAGACAGCCGGTCGAGGGCGGTCGGCCGCCTCCGCGCCCGCCTCGAGCAAACGCATACCGGGGGCGAGACCGGACGGCGACAGCAGGAATGGATACCAGCCATCGGCCAGTTCACCGCAGGTGCGCACGGCCCGTGGACCAAGTGCGGCAACCGAGATGTGCACCGGCGCCTGCGGGCGAACGGACAGCCGCAACGTCCGGACTCCCGGTACCACCTGTGCTGCGCGCTCGCCGTCGAGGAGCCCACGAACCTGCCTGGTGAACTCGCGCAGCCTCGCCGCTGTCGCCCGGAACTCGTAGCCGTGCAACCCCTCGGCCAGCGTCGGACTGCCCGCGCCGATGCCCAACTCGAATCGGCCATTCGACAGGTCGGACAGCGTGGTCGCCATCATCGCCACGGTCGCCGGCGTGCGACCCCAGATGTTGATGATGCCGGTCCCGATCCGGATCCGATTTGTCTTGAGCGCGATCTCGGCCAGGATCACCGAGGCATCGTTTCCCCACCCCTCGGCAACATAGACCGACGTGTAGCCGAGTTCCTCGGCGCGCAGGGCTAGGTCGACGGCGAGGTCACGGCTCGTCGTGAGCGGCGTGATGCCCACCCCGATGGGTCGCGAGTCACTCATGAGGTCTCCTTTGGATCGGAAGTTGTCGTCACGAGTACGAGGCTGCGGCGCGATGCGTTCAGGTCCATTTCTCGGACCGCCTCGACCTGGAGGTCAACAGGACGCCGCCGGTGGCCGTATACCGAGCCACCGCGAATCATGGCGCCTCGTTGGGCGCGTCGAAATGGGCTACCAGTCAGCTGATCTCGCTAACGGCGTCCTGGTAGTAGCCAATCTCGGCCAGGAGTCGTTCGTCGACAATTGCGTCCACTGCACCGACACCCTCGACCCGCAACCGCACTGCAGCGATGAGTCGACGCCACTCTTCGTCGTGTTGCAACGTGTCGATTTGTTCTCGCGTGCCGCGGATCAAGACAAAGCCACCCAGGTCTGACCCGTGTGGTTCCAGAAGGGCGACGTCGAAACTCTCGATCTTTCCGTCCGCCTGCAAACGTCCCCAGTACTCCATCGATGTGTTGAAGATTTCGAGAGCTGCCTTCTCGCGCCCGTGTACCGGTTCACCCCAGCCAACAAAAAGCGCACCGCTAGCCATGTTGTTTCCCCTCTCAAATCCCCCTTTTGATGTTCGTGCGAAGAGCCTCACCACGGTGGTTCAGAGAACCTGCAGGTTCACGCCCCGCTGAGGCCCGCGCCACCCCCGGTACGTGCTGACCTACTCCGGCTGCGCGTTCTCTTGCCTTGCCTTCATGTACATCAGCCCGCCGATCACCAACAGAGTCAGCCCGGCGCCGGCTGCGACGTAGACCATCGAATTCACCTCCGCTCCTTCTCGCTTAAATCAGCATTGCCGCCGACGCCGGGAAAAGCATCAGTTGGCGGTACTCGATTTGCGGACCGATAGCCGGGACGGCCGGAACAAATCTGGAACAATCCATTTACGCATGCGATGACTGCGGACGCGATCAGCGTTTGTTTCGTTAATCACGGACGTTGGCATGTCCGAATTGTGGTCACCTGTGACTGCCGAGTCTGTGCCGATAGGCGCTTCCGCCTACAGCCTGCGTTGACTACGCAGGACGGGTTGTGGTGTAGGTGCCGATTCGCCGAATCGAAAACCACCCTCAAACCAGGTATTCGCCAGTCTCATCAGCTGGTCCGTTCGGGCACGCGCGGCATCTGCTTCCGCTTTGCAAAGCCACTTGAATTCATCTGGCTTTACACCACTTTCGAAGTCGAGCCAGTCGTCATATGCGGTCTGGTAGGCATTCGGCGGCGTGGCGTACGCGTTCTGGAAGCTTTCGAGCCAGGTCTCGGCGGCGGCAATCGCCGAGCGGTACCGAACCCACCGCTGGTTCTCCCATCCCGGAGCTTTCGTTAGGCCCGGGGACTTGCCGGCGTAGCGCTGCGTGAGCAAATCACCGACGGCAAGTCCGCGATTCGTCAGTCGCTCGATGACGGCCTCGGGCATTTCCAGATTCATGCCACCCTGCTTCTTGGTGTGGAAGACGGTGACGATGCGGTCGCGGTAGCCGGGCATGGACAACGCACTGCCGTCCACCCACCCGCGTGCGGTATTGACAATCGCACTCACAAAACTGACAGCACCGGGGAGTCCAGGCGGCGCCACCTCGTGGCGCGGCCACGGATTGTCCTCGGTGTTGTTGTCCCGCAGATCAATATTCTTCGACTCGTCCTCGACTTCGCGTTGCGCTCGAGTGAAACGCGCAAGGTTTAGGGCGAACGTGGGCCGTCGCGGCAGCGGCGCGTCGAAGAAGTGCACAGGAAAGTTGCTGCATGCGCCTCCATCTGTGAACCACAACGGCACATAGCTAGCGCCCTCGTAAGCGAACAATCGCACCGCAGACAGAAGAACCGGGAAGCTCAGACTCATCCGTGCGGCCAGCAAGATGGGTGTGTGGCCTGATCGCGGCATGCGATACATCGCTCGACCTTTCCGATCTTCGTGCTCGGCACGCTCGGTGGCGATCTGATCGACGACGCCTTTCGGCAACAGTTTCCGCATGTCCGCGATATCGAAATACAGTCGGTCGTCCGTCTCTCCCCATGGCAGACGCTCCGGGCGCCGCTCGGTGAGATTCGTCGTCATGATCGCAAGATCGACAGGAGGATCCTTCGGTCTCTCATCGCAACCCCACAAATCGGCGAATGTGACGGCGGAGTCGGCTACGGTTCGGCCTGCGGCCGCCTGAATCCGCTCGTGCAGCCACTCGGTCACACTGGGCGCAGCCGCGGAATTTGGCGTCCCAACGCCTTTTGACGCAGCAGACGCGGCAGGCATACCGGTACACATTCCGAACAAGTTCTCCTTCAGTCCCTTGTGTGCTGCCCACGCGACAGCAACCGCGATCACGACGGTCATCCCGACGACCACCACGGATGCCGACGCAATGACGCCCAGCCACCGCCCCCAACCGTCGGCGCCGACGAATATCAACCACATCAAGACGAATCCGGGTATGGCACCTGCTAGCGCAGCAGGCCAAAACGCGCGCAACGCCCCGAATACGACCGCGATGGCCTTGCCAAGAAATCCGGCGACACGCCGTCCCCGGCCTGGTCCTTCGTCGCCATTCTCTACGCGTTCACCTGATTCACGCTTCCCCACCAATGATGTAGCCAACTGAAAGAGGCTGCGGGATTCGTCCGCCGGCTGGAACAGATTGAACAGGTTCGATCTGCCGTTTGCGCCGTTCGCCGCCAACCACTTCGGCATGCTCTCGAGGACATCGAAACCCGCACCGGATCCGCCGCCGTGCTCCGAAGCCGACGTCCGACCCAGTTCCGCGGCGGCTGTCACCGCGGCAGCGATTGCGCCGGCAGACGCCCCACCTACCGACCGCAGCTTGAAGGTCTCGGCGAGGCGGCACACCGCCAGCGGGTAGATGACACCGCTGGTGATACCACCCTTCATGATCAGGTCGCACTCGAGCGGCGGATTTGCGGGGTAGTCGAATCGTCTATTGCTGGACACGGATACTCCTCGTGAGAGCGATTCGTTCGAGGCACCGCGAGAAGGATCGCGCTGCTGGTCAGCCGTGGTGGCCAGGTCGCGCCACCACCAGTTTTCTTCCGCCCGCTCAGTATTACTGTCGATGCTGGGAGAATCACGAGTAGGCGAGTACTCCATTTTGGGGCGACGTAGCCCCTAGGTGTCGGGCGCCGCGGCGAACCCCGTCGCCGCAAGCCGGGAATTAATAGCACCTGAACCGTTTCATTACTGCTACTGTCGTCTCCGTGACACCGATCGGCCAACCCACAACGGCATGACGCCCGCCGCGACGAACCAGCGCCCGGGCGTTGGACGGCCGACACAGGAGCAGGCCCAGCAGCGCCAAGAGGAATTGCTCGACTGCGCATTGGACGTGTTCGTGGAGAACGGCTTCGAACGGTCGACCATCGACGCAATCGCCGCCGCAGCCGGAATGGCGAAGCGAACGATCTACGCGCGCTACCCGGACAAGGCTTCCTTGTTCGAGGCCGCTGTGCAGCGGGCGGTGGACCGCTGGGTCGTGCCGATCGAGACTTTGCGCAACGCCGAAACCGATGGCCTGGAGGCCACGTTGGTGGCCATCGCGACGATCCGGTTCGAGCGCTTCACGAGTGCCGATGGTGTGGCGCTGCAGCGCATCCTCAATGCCGAGGGCTACCGCTTCCCCGAGTTGTATCGACTGGCCTTCGACCAGGGCACTGTTCCTGCGCTTCAAGTCATTGCCGACGTTCTGCGCGGGCACGCCGCCTCCGGAGAGATCGAGATCGACGAACCGGAAGTGGTCGCTGGCGCCTTCCTCGCCATGACGGTCGGCGGTCCGGTCACCGGTGTGGCCTGGGGTCTCGTCTCGGACCCAAAGGTGGTCGAGCACCGAATACGTCTGTGCGTGCGCTTGTTCCTCGACGGGGTGCGGCCCCGATGACCACCAACCCCGATAACTCACCGGACGGAGCACTTGATGGACAAAAACACCTACGACAAGGGATTCGAGATTCGCACTGCGGTACTCGGCACCGAGTACGTCGAACGGGCAACGGCGAACGCGGACGAGTTCTCCCAACCACTACAGGATCTGGTGACCGAGTATGCGTGGGGCGCGGTGTGGGGTCGAGATGGGTTGCCGCTGAAGACACGCAGCATGCTCAATCTGGCGATGCTCGCGGTGTTGAACCGGCCTCACGAACTGCGCACTCACCTTCGTGGCGCGCTGACCAACGGTGTAACCAAGGAGGAGATAAGGGAGATCTTCCTTCAGGTCGGCATCTACGCCGGAATCCCGGCGTCGGTGGATAGCTTCCGTATCGCGCGCGACCTCTTCGCCGAGTTGGAGGACACGGACCAATGAGCTCGGACATCGGCTTCATCGGTCTGGGCAACATGGGTTTTCCGATGATGCGCCGCCTCGTCAGCGCTGGTCATCGGGTGGTCGTTTTCGACACGCGAGACGACGTTGTCGGTGACGCCACCAACCTTGGCGCGCTTGCCGCGACATCAGTTGGCGAGGTTGCCCATCGGACGGAGACAGTCATGGCGAGCCTCCCCACTCCACAGGTCTCCAATGCGGTGGCGCTGGATGTCGCTGCGGGGACGCGGGTGCGCCGGTTTGTGGACCTGTCGACCATCGGTGGCGAGGCTGCGCAACGCAATCACGATGTGCTCGCGGCGCGTGGCATCGCCGCGCTCGACAGCCCAGTCAGCGGTGGCGTGCGCGGAGCCGAGGCGGGCACCCTGGCGCTGATGGTGTCGGGCGCTCGCTCCGAATTCGAATTTCTGACAGATGTATTCGGTGCCCTCGGTAACGCGATCTTCGTATCCGAGAAGCCCGGTGCCGCGCAGACGATGAAGCTGATCAATAATCTGATGGCAGCCGCCACGTTGGCCGCCACCGCCGAGGTCGTCGTCATGGGCGTCAAGGCCGGGCTCGACCCCGAGGTGATAATCGACGTCCTCAACGCGGGTTCCGGCGCTACCCACGCGAGCCGCGACAAGTTCCCGCGCGCGGTACTCCCCCGCACGTTCGACTTCGGCTTCGCCACCGGCCTGATGGCCAAGGACGTTCGGCTGTACCTGGACGAGGCCGAAACTCTCAGTACACCCATCGAAGTCGCCGAAGTGGTCGCACGAATCTGGGAGACGACACAGACCGAAGCGGGCCCGGCGTCCGACTTCACGTCAGTCGTCCTGCCGATGGAGAAGGCCGCCGGCGTAACAGTGGGAACGGAGAAAACCGACTGTGCAACAAGCTGATTCACGACCCACCGCACATACGGTCGTTGACGGCATCGATCTGACCGGGAAGACCGCGGTAATCACGGGCGCGTCGTCGGGCCTTGGCCGCGAGTCGGCGCGAGCGTTGGCGAGTGCGGGTGCGCACGTTGTTCTGTGCGGTCGGGATCGGTCCGCAACGCTGCAAGCCCAGGAGCGGGTCTGCCGTTCGGTGCCAAATGCCCGGACCTCGGTCGCCGAACTCGACCTCGCATCACTCGCCAGCGTCCGGGTCACTGCCTCGGCAATCGCCGAGCTCACCCCGGTCGTCCACATCCTGATGAACAACGCCGGCGTGATGTTCACGCCCTTCGGCCGCACGAAGGACGGCTTCGAACTGCAATTCGGGACCAACCATCTTGGCCACTTCGCATTCGCCAAGCTCCTCCATGGGCAACTCATCGCCGCCAATGGCGCCCGCATCGTGAATCTCGCTTCCGACGGTTATCGGCTAGGGGACATCGACCTCGATGATCCGAACTGGCACGCTCGCGCCTACGACAAGTTCGCCGCTTACGGCGCAGCGAAGACAGCAAATATCCTCCACGCCGTCGAACTCGACCGACGACTGAGCGACCGGGGCGTCCGCGCGTACGCGGTGCATCCCGGCATGGTGGCCACCCGGCTCGCGCGGCATATGACGGCCGACGATGTCACCGTGATGACCAGCGTGGGCAACACAAAGAACCTCGACGTGCTGACACCGGAACAAGGCGCGGCCACCCAGGTGTGGGCCGCAGTGTCTC
>NZ_LRRB01000248.1 GCF_001646865.1 Aldersonia kunmingensis
GGAAGGTCTCGGCGAGTACTCGCACATGGCGAGCCTGTTGCGCGCCAACAGCTTGCGATTCCGCGCCGGACACCGCAGTGGTGGGGCCCGGATCAACCTGCTCGATCCCGTGATCGCGCTCCGTCTGGACGAACGCGACACCGACGAACGCCCCGCCGGGCAACTCGCCCTGGTCAAGGCCGTGCTGGTGGACACCATGATGCAGCGGGGCCTGTCCGAAACCGACCACGCCGCCATCGCCCGCAGCCTCGAACTGGTCACCGGCGAGGCCCGCGATGCCGGGTACGACCCGACCATCGCGCATCTGTGGCGGCGACTGCTCGACCCCCAACCCGGCGACGGGGACCCGTTCGGTGCCTACGCCCCCGAATACGAGCGTTGGGGACGGGACTGCGGCCTCGCCTTGAAGCGCCTGGCCGAGGACGAACTCTCGGGCCTGGTTGACGGGCCCACGAGTGCGGACGTCCGTGCCGCGCTCGAGCATCCGTTCGTGCACACCGACATCTCCGCGCTCCCCGAGGACGGGCATGCGTTGCGGATCGTGATGACGGTGATGAACACGTGGCTGGCCAACCTGCTCGCCGACCGCTCCCGCGCCCACCGGCAAACGGTGCTCGGCATCGAGGAGGGTTGGCACATCGCCGACGGCTCCACCGGGAAACTGGTGCGCGCCAACATGAAACTCTCCCGCGGCACCGGCCTGTCGACGTGGACGGCGTTTCACCACCTAGCCGACTTCCCACCCGACTCGCCGGCGCGGGCGTTGATGCGCGAATCCAGCATCGTCTACCTGTTCGGGCAGGAACGCGCCGTGGACGCGCAGGAGTGCGCACACATGTGGGACCTCCCCACCGGATCCGTCGAAACCCTCATGTCCCTAGGGCGCGGGGAAGCCCTGTTGAAGGTCGGGTCCGAGGACCCGATCCTGCTGCGCCACATCCGCTCCGACATCGAAGCCACTCTCACCAACACCGACAGCGCCATCCTTGGCCACCGCACCTGATCACATCCATTCCCAGACAGGGAGATCCGCTGATGAGTCACCAGCATCGACACCGCGTCGTCACCGGACCAGCGAGGGCGCGATGAGCGCCCCCGACGGGGCGGTGGGTCAGCCGGCGCCGATCCTGCGGGCCTCCACCGTCTTCGGTGTCGGCGCGATCATTGCGGCGGTGGTCGCGGTGTGGGCGGGCCCCGGTGTCTCCGGGGTGCTGGCGGGGCACGGATGGTCACCCACCACCGGTATGGATCTCGCGGGGTGGTTGCACACTCCGGCCGACCCGGCGTCGAGCTGGTCGCACCACCCGGTCCCCGGCCCGGCGCCACTGCTCTATGGCGCAGTGGTGGTCGTGTTCGTCACGGAAGTGGTGGTGCTGGCGTGGCTGTGCGCCGCGATCGCGACGCACACCGGTGCCCACGCTCGCGGTCTTGCCGGACCTGCCCTGCTGCGGGCCAGCGGACTGTCCGCCCGCGCCGCCACCGGGAAATCGGTGCGCGAGTTCCCGATCCTCGCCGTCCACGCACACCAGGGTCAGCACCGCCGCGGACACCCAGGGAGGGGAGCGCTGTGATCGCCACCGCTGCAGACCACGGGATGTCGCGTGCACGATCGGCCACGACCCGCCCCGGCATGGCGCCGTCGTCGAGGCGTGGTTGGGCCGCGGATCGGCTGCGAAGGATTATGGCGCCGGGCACGTTCGCGCGCCGGGTCGCCGTCGACGTCGGCGCTTTGGATGGGGCGCGGCGGCATCGGGTGTTCCTGCAGCACCGCGACGGTGTGCTGGTGCACGGTCCCACCGGCTCCGGGAAGACGTGGCGCTTCGCCTACCAGCTCGTCGTCGACGCCCCGGGGTTCTGCCTCGCCACGACCACCAAGTCGCGTGATGTGCTGGCGGCCACGCTCACCACCCGCGCGCAGTGTGGGGAGATCGGGGTGTTCGACCCGGAGAACATCACCGGCTGGCCGGATCGGCTGCGCTGGTCGATCCTGGCCGGCTGCACCGACCCCGACACCGCCATTCGCCGCGCGGCGGCTCTCGCGGCGGCGATGCCGATCGAGGGCGCCAGGAACACCGGCTATTTCGAGGGTAAGGCCGCGACCCTGTTGCGCTGCTACCTGCACGCGGCTGCCCTGGATGCTCGCTCGGTGCGCGACGTGCGGATCTGGATCAACTCCCGCACGTCCACCGAGGCGCGCGACATCCTCAAAGGGATACGCCCGGACTGGGCCGCCGAACTCGACGAAACGCTCGGCAACAAATCCAACTCCACCGGCGACGTGGTCTCGGCGTGCGCACGACTGCTAGAACCCCTCGCCTCCCCGAAACTCCTTGCCGCCGTCGACGTCCCGCTACCCGCATCGCTCGACGTGGAGGCGATGGTGACCGGTGGGGCGAACACGCTGTACCTGGTGTCCGAGGGCACGAGCCGGTCGATGGCGCCGTTCGTCGCCGCGCTGGCGCACGAAGCCGAACATTATTTGCGCAAGGACTCCCAGACCCGCCCGGGCGGGCGTCTGGATCCGCCGGCGCGGTTCGTGCTCGATGAGATGAACAACGTCGCCCCGCTACCGGAGCTGCCGTCGAAGATGACCGATACCGGAGGGCGCGGCATCAACCTGTGGTGTTTTGCGCACAACCAGGAACAGAACGAACTGCGGTGGGGCCGCGCGGGCGGGCGGATGCTGTTCACCTCCGCACCGGCCGCGATCATCCTGCCCGGCCTGCACGGCGAGGACGAACTCGCCTCCCTATCGAGGTTGATCGGGGACCGCGAACACTGGCAGGTCAGCCACAGCCGCGGCGGGAATTCCTATCAGGCGCAGCAGCGCCCGATCATGAGCGGCGCCGCGATCCGCCGCATGGGCGACGACCAGGCACTGTTGTTGTACCGCAACGCCGCCCCCATCCAACTGCACGTGCCCACCGTGTGGACACAGCGCCGCCACCGCCGCACCGTCACCGCGGCACTGAACGAATTCGATGCCATCGTCGCTCGCCGCACCCCCGTCCCCGCGCGGTACCGCATCAGCAGCGGCGAACTCACCACCGAAGCGACCAGCACATGAGCACCACCGAACCGACACCACAGACTGCGTGGCCGGTCGATGCCGCCGCGGGCACCCCGAGCTGGCCCGACACCGGCAGTGCAAGTCCGGATTACGGGTGGTCGCGGTATGCGTGGCGTCACCTCGACCGCGAGCAGGCGCGGGTGTTGTGGGGCGAGCTCACCGACTGGGTGACCTGGCTACGTGCGCGGTATCAGCTCGGCCACACCATTCCGCCGTGCTGGTACCGGCACGGCGTCATTGTCGAGGAACTCACCGCCCTGATGGCCGCCCATCACGCCGCCTACACGACCGGATCCGACGGACACGACCCCGCGCGTGACGACCTCACCGCCTGGCACCGGCACTGGCTCTGGCCCCTGATCGACCGCCTCCCCGCACTGTCGACCACAAGCCGCTGCAGCGACACCACCTGCGCGCACAGCCCCCGTACCCCGATCACCCTCGACGAACTGTCCGAATTCCTCGCCACCGACCTCGACCACCGTCCCACACCGCAAGCACCACAACCGAAACCGAACCGGCACGATCCACCACGGGCATCGGCACCACGCCTGCACCCAGTTCCTGCCGACTCACCCGATGCCGAGCAGCCGGGGCATCCCAGCAGAGACACGATGTTCCTGAGTTCGGCGGCGATGAACGAATACCGAGCCCGCGGGGACGCGGTCGACCTGCTCGACCGCGACCGGGAGGGCCATCCCCGTGTCCGGCTCGACGGACACCTCTGGGCCTACACGCACGCGACAGGGGGTTGGATCCGCCAACCCGACGACGAGGACTCACCCGCATGACTGCGCCCACCATCTCGCGGCAACCATCAATCGGAGGTCGACGATGACGCGCTACCGGATCGACGGACACACCGTCGACGCCGACGACACCGAGCGGCTGCAGCCGCTGCTCGCCCACACCCACCGCACCACCGGAAGCACCGATACGCGACCAGTCTGCCTGTGCCGCAACGGGACCAGTTCGAGTGCGCCGGGCCCTACGATGTATGTGGCGCGGATCAACGGCACCTACATCCTCAAACGCATGCCCGGTACCGGCACCGAGCACGACCCACGGTGCCGCTCGTATGATCCGCCGCCGGAAGTGTCGGGGGCGGGGAGGTGCTCGGCACCGCGATCACCCTGTTGCCCGGTGACGGCGCTACCCGCCTCACCCTCGGGTTCTCCCTCACTCGCGCTCCCGGCCGGGCCGCGCCCACCGCCACCGCCGACCCCGATTCCACCAGCGCCCGCACCGACGGCGCCAAACTCACGCTCCGCGCGTTGCTGCACTACCTGTGGGACGAGGCCGGACTCACCCGCTGGGACCCCGCGGCGGCCGGCAAACGCAACTGGAGCGTCGTGCGCCGCGACATGCTGCACGCAGCGCAGGACAAGGTCGCCAAAGGCCAGCCCCTCACCGACGCGCTGTACGTGCCCGAGTACTTCGACCTCGACCACAAACACGAGATCGCCGCGCGCCGCGCCAGCCTATTGCGCCGGATCGCCGGACCCGCCAAAGGACGGCACAAACTCCTCCTGCTCGTCGCAGAGGTCAAGACCATCGTGCCGGCCCGGTTCGGGTACAAGATCGTGTTCAAACACGTCCCTGACTGCCCATTCCTGCTCCCCGAGGACCTGCATCGCCGCCTGCACAAGGCTTTCGACATCGAACTCGCATTGTGGGAGGCCGTCGAGCACACTCACCTCGTGGCCGCCGCCACATTCGCGGTGTCCCCGGCCGGGATTCCCACTCTCGACCAGATGGCGCTCATGCCCACCACCGACGCTTGGGTCCCGTTCGAGTCGGTGTTCGACAAGACCGTGCTCGACACCGTCGCCGCCGCAAGGCGGCCGTTCCGCAAAACCTTGCGCTACAACATGACCCGCGACAAACTGCTCGCCAGCCTGGTCGTCCTCGACACCGACCCGGCCACCGCCTGCTACATCACCGACCCCGACAACCGACACGCACACGAGCGTGAACTCGCTGACCTCGTCGCCAACAGCACACTCGCATCGTGGATCTGGGACCCGGCACAAGCGTCTGACCTTCCGCCCTTGCCCGACCGCTCTACCGTCGAGGAAAGAAGTCCAGCATGACCTTCCATGACCGCGTCGTCACCATCGCGACCTGGCACCTCACCACGCTCATCGGCACGCGACGCACCACCCACGACCCCGCAGCCGCCGCCGCGCATGAGCGTGAGATTCGTGCCCGCTACGGCGAGGTCGGCCTGTCCGTGTCTCGCGCGGTGAATAGCGCGTGGCCACAGCAGCTCTCCCTCGACGACGACTCCGCCCGAGTATTCGTCGCGGCCCTGTATCCGGCCCAATGGCACGACCCCGCACGCCGCGCCACGATCGACCGGCCGCGCGCGCTTGACCCGCTGGCTGCGGTGCGCGCGTGCGCCCGCACGCTGGTCCTCGACGCCAACCCGTGGCAGATCCACACCGACACCGTCGTCGGTGACCCGCCCGACATCGCCGCCATGCTCGACGACTACCTCATCGCCTGCGACACCGCGCGCACGCACGGTTGCGACGGGCCGATGATCGACAACGCCGTCTTCGAAGGCGCCGACCAGGCGCTCGACACCATGCGCCACGAACGCCACCCTGGACGCGAGGACATCGCCGCGGTCCTGTTTCACAGTGGCGCAGCCACACTCACTAGCCGTTGGCGCGACCCCGAGCAAGTCCGGCTTGATGCCCTCCGCGATGCCGTCGGCACCGTACTGGACGCGAGCACCGACAACCACCGTGCCAAAGCGATCGACGACTTCCTCAACAGCATCGACAGCGCCGCCGCTTCCCAGATTCGCATCGACCAGATCGACGCCACCATCGACACCGTACTCGCGGCCCACGCGTCACGAAACGGAGCAAATGTGGACGACATTCGGGACAGGTTCACCACGCTCATCGCCGATCATGCACCGCCGATCCCCGGGCCGAATACCGCACCCTCGGTGCCTGCATCGCCTGAGGAACGCGACTTCGACTTCTTCCGCGACGTCATCGGTGAGGACCTCGTCGTCGACGGAGTCGCCTACAGCGCAACCGAATACGAACCCGACGGCGACGGCGGCGTCCAGCCCCTCGGCGCCAGAGCCGCGCAAGAAGCACGCTGCGACGATCCCGCATACGCGGCTCGAGCCGACATCGAGGACACCCTCGATGCCGGCATCACCGAACGCTTCGCAACCGAGGACGACCCCGACAGGGTCATAGTCATCGGCATGGACCGCCGCGACTGGGTCGCCCACGAATACCGCCGCGACCCCGAGGCAGTCGACGGCGAACGCTACGTCGGCGAACTCACCGCGCCCACAGCGTCCAGGAATGTCGACCAGCTGCTCTCCGCGCTCGAAACCGCGCCGCACCGCACGACACTCGACCACGACACCGAGTTCGCCGAACCGGTGCACGTCCCGAGTCAGGTGCGAAAACGATTGCTCGCCTTCGAAACCGAGGTCGATCGCCGAAGCGACGACGTGCGACACGTGAGCCCACAGTCGCTCGCCAGCGCCGCTGGCGACGACCCACCGGCATTCTTACAACGAAACGCCGTGGTCGCCCTGCCGCAACACCACCGACCCGGCCGGCGCCCACCGCCACCGCCACCCCTGGGAGGGCCGACACTGTGACACCTCACCTGGCCGAACGTGTCGGTGGTGTTCGCGATGATGTGGGCAATGGTGGACGAGATGAGGCGCGAGAGGAGGTGAATCGACAATGATCATCGTCAGCGCACTCGCGCTCCTCGCACTGGTTGTCCTCGGCATCTGGGCATTCGGTGGCGCACTCGCACGATTCTTCGGCGGGCTGCTGATCATCTCGAGTCTGTGGAGCCTCGTCCTGGTCGTGCTCGCACCCACAATCTGGCCGTTCCTATACCTCGGAATCGGATTGTCGCTGTGGCTGTTCGGACACTGGCACTACGCCGTCAAGTACCACATTTGGAAGACTCCGCTCGCCTGTCGGGTATTCGCCTTCCGTGCGCTTCGCATCATTGATCCCACTCGGCACCGGGCTCGGATTCGGTGACTATCCCAAGATCAGCCAAGAGTCGACTATCGAGGTCCGCGCTGCTCAGGAATTGGG
>NZ_LRRB01000032.1 GCF_001646865.1 Aldersonia kunmingensis
CCGTTGCCTACGGGTTGGAGTTGATCAGTTCGAGCGCGTCGTCGAAGGTCTCGACCCGCACAACCGAAAGAATGGGGCCGAAGATTTCGTCGGTGTAGACGCTCATCTCTCGGGTGACGTTGTCGAGCAGTGTGGGGCCCAGCCAGAACCCGTCCTGCCCGCCGTCGGCTTGCACGGTGCGGCCGTCGACGACGACCTTGGCGCCGTCGGTCTCGCCGGCGTCGATGTAGGAGGCCACCTTGTCTCGGTGTGCCTTGGTCACCAGGGGGCCCATGTCCGTATCCTTGGTTCCGTCGCCGATCTTCAGTTGAGTGGTCCGCTCGGTGATCTTGGTGACCAGTTCATCGGCGATCGGACCAACCGCCACGCACGCCGAGATCGCCATGCAGCGCTCACCTGCGGAGCCGAAGCCGGCGTTGACCATCGCATCAGCGGCCAGATCCAGATCGGCGTCGGGCAGGATCACCGCGTGGTTTTTCGCCCCACCCAAGGCCTGCACGCGCTTGCCTGCCGCGGTAGCGGTCGAGTAGACGTACTGCGCGATCGGTGTCGACCCCACAAAGCTGACGGACTTGATATTCGGATTCGTCAGCAGCTCGTCGACCGCGGTCTTGTCGCCCTGCAGCACGTTGAATACGCCGTCGGGTAGACCGGCTTCCTTCCACAGCGCCGCGAGCCACAGCGATGCCGATGGATCCTTCTCCGAGGGCTTGAGTACGACGGTGTTCCCGGTCGCGATGGCGATCGGAAAGAACCACATCGGGACCATGGCGGGAAAGTTGAACGGCGCGATGATCGCGACCGGGCCCAAGGGCTGGCGAATGGAGTAGGCGTCGACCTTGGTCGAGGCATTTTCGGTGAAGCCGCCCTTGAGAAGATGCGGTATACCGCAAGCAAACTCGACGACCTCCTGGCCTCGGCTCACTTCCCCGAGGGCATCGGAGACGACCTTGCCGTGCTCGCTGGTGATGATCTCGGCGAGCTCACCCTTGCGCTCGTTGAGAAGTTCGCGGAATGCGAAAAGTACCTGGGTGCGCTTGGCCAGCGAGGTGTCACGCCACGCGGGGAAGGCCGCGGCAGCGGCATCGATCACCGCACGCGCGTCCTCGACGCTGGCGAGGGCGACGTGACCGGTCACCTCACCGGTCGCCGGGTTCGTCACCGGGGCAGTCGTTCTGCTGGTACCGGAGAATGGCGCGTTGTCGGCCCAGTGGGCGGTCGTGTTCATCTATGAAATCCTTTTCGGTGTAACGAGTTTCGTGTCAGAAGATGGCGTAGACCTTGCGGACGGTCTCGATGACGTCCCAGCGGCCACTCCACCCTGGAGGGAGGGTGAGGAAGTCGCCCGCAGAGACTTCGACCACACGGCCGGTCTCGTCGTCGGTGATCTTGGCCTTGCCGGCAACGATGTAGCAGGTCTCGGTGTCGGGTCGGTCGACGACCGGCCAGCCTCCGGGCTCGCACTCCCACACTCCGACTTTGGCTTGCGTCCCCGAAGGGACGTCGAGCGTTTTCAGTTGCGGGTCCCCGGAATCGGCACCTGGCCTTGGTCCGACCGGCTGAAGGTCGGCGAGCGCGACGACATTGGACAGATGGGTGAGCGTGGGCATGGATATCTCCGTGACTTGTTGGCGGATTAGTGTGCGCCGGTGAGGTTCTCGAGCAATGCCGAGACCTTGGATGGCCTGTTGGTGAACTTCTCTTCGATGTCGGCAGCGGCAGCCGCCTTCAGCCCGGCGTTCACGCCGAGCCAGCGGAACGGTTCAACCTCCCACTCCTTGGACCGGTGGTTGACGATCGGGAGGTCGTTGTTCTCGTCGCGCTTGTCGAGCAGCAGGTTGCGCACGATGCGGCCGGCGAGGTTACTGGTCGCCACGCCGTCACCGACGTAGGGTCCCGCCCACGCGAGCTTGTTCTTCCGGTCGTAGCCGACCGAAGGGAACCAGTCCCGAGGCACGCCCAGCGGTCCGCCCCAGCGATGCGTGACCGCGACGCCCTTCAGTGCCGGGAACATCTCGTGCATCGTCGCGATGATCTTGTCGTGGATCTTCGCGTCCACGTCGAACCGCGGCGCGACCTTGGAGCCGAAATGGTACGGCGCTCCGCGCCCGCCGAACACCAGTCGGCCATCGGCGGTGGGGTGGGCATAGATGCGCAGGTTGCGCATGTCATTGAACGCAGTGCGCGAGGTCAGCGCCAACGATTCGCGAATCGGCGATGGGATCGGAGCCGTTGCGACCACGAGCGAGTACAGCGGGGCAACGTTGCGTCGGTACTCGGCGAACTGCGGCGTGAAAGCCTCCGTCGCGCGCACGACGGCGCCGGCGGTGACCACGCCCCGGTTCGTGCCGAGCACGCCGCCGGCGATCGATTCGACTGCTGTGTTCTCGTAGATCACTCCGCCGAGGGTATCGACGGTCCTGGCAAGACCCCGGACCAGCTTCTCGGGCTGTAAGAGTGCGCAGTGCTCGGTGTAGAGCGCGCCGCGGATATTCGTGGCGTTGATTCGCTCGCGCGCCGCCCCTTCGTCCAGAAACGTCCACTGTCCGGTGGTGCCGAAGGCTTCGGAGCCGGCGACGGTGGCCTTGGCTCGGGCGAGCTGCGCATCGCTGCGAGCGAGCGAGATGAACCCCTCGCGCGCGTAATCGCAATCGATCCCCTCTCCCGCGACGACGTCACCGATCTCGATCACCGTGTTATTCATCGCCTCCTGCAGACGCAGGGCCGAGACACGGTTGTAAAGCTTCGCGACGTGGGCAAGCGAGACCGGGAAGATGGCCGACGCCCATCCGCCGTTGCGACCGGATGCCCCGAATCCCGCAAAGTCCCGCTCGACGACGACGACCTTCAATGACGGATCCGCCTTCAGTAGGTAGTAGGCGGTCCACAGGCCGGTGAATCCGGCACCGACGATCGCGACGTCGGCAGTGATGTCACCGTTGAGAGCGGGACGTGTCGCGTCCGCGCTGTTTTCGCGCCACAGCGGAACGCCTGACTGCGCGTCCACCGTTACGTGGTCGACGTGATTGGCCACCATTTGCCTGCCTCCAGATCGAAGTAATGCGATGTGAACCGAGTCTGCTGAAGCGATGTGATTCGCGGCATACGCGTTCGCGACAGCCTTGACTGGGTGGGTTGTACGTTTGTATGAGGAGGTGTGAATTGATCTCCGTCGACCAACTCGTCGCCGTGCCCTCGCTGGGTCTGCGCTACCTTTCGGGCCAGAGTGGGGGCTCGCGTCTGGTGACGTGGGCGCATGCGTGCGATCTCGCTGACCCGTGGAACTGGATGGATACCGGCGACCTCGTCATGACGACGGGCGGCGGAATGCCGCGCGAGGAGGACGCCCAGCGGCATTGGATGACGCAGCTCATCGACAGCAACGTCAGTGCGCTCGTCGTCGCATCGAGTCCGACTGCTCCGGCGGTCACTCGAGGTCTGATCGACGTCGCCGAGAGCAAGGGCTTTCCCGTCCTGATGGCGAGTTACGAGCTGCATTTCGTGGAGTTGGCGCGCACGGTGATCGAAAGCGCCGTCGAGTCCGAGCGTCAGCGAGTGGCAGCGATCAAGCGTCTGTACGACGTGTACTGGCAGTCGCTGCACGCCAGGGGCACCTTCGGTGAACGCCTGTCAGCGCTCGAGACCGCCACCGGGTGGGCGCTCGAGGTCAGAGATCAACTGGCCGGCGAGGTCATCGCCACGGGGCGTCGCGCGTACGCACTCGCCGGCGACGCGCCGACCGACCAATCAGCGCAGGTGGCGATTCCAGGTGCCGGAGAGGTCGTGCTGGTCGCCACGGTCGATCGCAACCCGGTCAACGACCGGCCCCTGGTACAGCACATCGGTGGCCTGATCGCGCTCGAGTTGGAACACGCAGCGGCGCAACAGGACCGGCTTCGCGCATCCGGGCAGGACCTGCTGGCCGGACTGCTCGACGAAAGCATCACGTTGGCCGCTGTCTGGCCCGAGCTTCGCCATCGCGGAATGGTGGAGGCCGTCGTGATGGCGTGTTGGAGCACTCCAGACGGCGCGCCGCTGAATCACCACGCGATTCATCGCGACGTGTGCCTGCAGAATTTCGCCCCGCTGCTCATGGTGCGCGGCGCGACGCTGGTAGGCCTCGCTCCCCTCGACACCGAGACCCTGCAGCGCGTCGCTGTGAAGCTCGCGCCGAACTGCGCCGTGGGGACCAGCACCCGCCTCACCGTTAACTCGCATGTCGCGGAGGCACTTCGGCAATCTCAGCTGGCCGTCGCACGCGCTCATGAGCGAGGAGCGAAGAGCGCCACCTACGGTGACGACGACGGGCGGAACTTCCTGCCATCCAGTGTCGAGGACCTGCGCCACCTCGTCCGCAGCACGCTCGGACCCCTCATCGACCACGATCGCGCCAACGACGGCGACCTGTTGGAGTCGGTCCGCGTCTTCCTGCGCAACGACGGTGTGTGGCAGACCAGTGCCGACGCGTTGAACATTCACCGTCAAACACTGGTGTACCGGTTGAAGAAGGTGGAACAGCTCACTGAACTGAAACCGACCACCACGGAAGGGGCGGCGCGGTTGTGGCTGGCGTTCACGGCGGCCGAACGCGCCAATCTGTCCCTGGACGAACTCGCCCCGTAACCGACGTCGGGTCCGTTCACCACGGTGTGATGAACGGACCCGAATGGCTACTAGTGTGCGGCGCGTTCAACGATCGGATCGGTGACCGCAGCGACGGGCGGCTCGTGCGACTTGCCGGCATCGCCGGCCCGGCGACGGCGGCGCAGCACCAGGTAGACGACGGTGAGTACCGCCCAGACCGCGAGGCCCTGGAACAGTTCGATGCGGTGCTCGGGTCGCAATCCCATGCTGACCAGGACCGCGACGAGGGCGGCGGTCACCAGGATCGGCAGAACCGGGTAGAACCACATCCGGAACTGGAGAATCTCGGGGCACTCCCGCTCCCAAATACGCCGGAGACGCAATTCCGACACACAGATCATGAAATAGACGAACAGGAACACCGCGCCGGAGGCGTTGATGAGGAAAAGAAACACCGTGTCCGGCCACAGCGCAGCGAGGACGACGCATCCATAGCCGACCAAAGTGCACGACAGGATGCCCTTCACCGGGACCCCGCGCGAGTTGGTCTTCGACATCCACGACGGTGCATCGCCACGGTCGCCCATGACGAAGAGCAGGCGTGAGGAGGTGTAGAGGCCCGAGTTCAACACCGAAAGGACGGCCACCAGAATCACGAGGTTGAGCAGGTTGCCCGCACCGGGGATACCGATACGGTCAAGCGCGGCGACGAAGGGCGATTCACCGGGAACCACGGTGTCCCACGGCACGATCACGACAATCAGGAACGTCGAGATGACGAAGAAGAACAGGATCCTGAGGACCACCGAGTTCACTGCCTTGCGGATCGCGCGAGCGGGTTCCGCGGATTCGGCCGCGGCGACCGTGACCACCTCGACGCCGGTCATCGAGAAGATGACCACGACCACCCCGACGAACAGGGTCGCAACACCGTTGGGCAGCAGCCCGCCGTGACTGCTCAGGTTCGAGAAATCCGCGGACGCACCCGGCCAGAGGCCGAAAACGAACAAGGCGCTCACGGCGATGAAGGCAATGATCGCAACGACTTTGATGCCGGCGAACCAGTACTCGGCTTCGCCGAAGGCTCCGACCGACAGCAGGTTGACGAAGGTCATGACGACCATCAACCCCAGGGCGATGGCCCACACCGGTATCCCTGGGACCCAGTTGTGAATGATCTGTCCGCCCGCGACGGCTTCGAAGCCGACCACGATGACCCAGAAGTACCAATACAGCCAGCCGGTGATGAACCCCGCCCACGGCCCCCACGCGAACCGGGCGTAGTCGGTGAACGATCCGGTCGACGGTCGCGCCGCCGCCATCTCACCCAGCATGCGCATGACCAGCAGGACGATGAGCCCGGTCAGTCCATAGGTGATGAAAGCCAGGGGGCCGGCATCGTGAATCGTGGCGCTGGAGCCGACGAACAGCCCCGCACCGATCACCCCGCCGAGCGACAGCATGGTCAGATGCCGCTGCTTGAGCCCCTTCTTGAGTTGATGTGAACTCTCGGCGCTGATGCCCATCCACGTTCCTTCCGTGCGACCCGACTGGGCTGCAGTCGAGACGATTTGTGATGGGAATCACCATTGTCCGATAGGGATGCCGCAACCATGCGCATCTGAAACAGGCCGCACCGCGCCGTCTGTACATCTGTATGACGCGTTCGAGTGCTCGGTCGGCGCGAACGCATATCTCCACAAGCTCGAAGGTCGCGCGAGCACTGCGTCGTACCGATCCAAACCCGAGTAGGACTCGACGACGAAGCACTGTTCTCCCGCGCCTCTCCTGCGCCTGCCAGCGACACGGATCGAGACCAGCGGCGCCGAGCCGTCCCTGGAAGGTTGCCGTGTTGGGCGCGGTGGGTGGCGGCGGCGGTTCCCGGCTCGACGAGAAGGACCCGGGTTCGAGCAATTCGAGCCCACGGCCGATCACCGGTTTCATCACCGATGGGTGGGGAACACGGGCAGCGCGTCCGGTTCGTCGAAAAGGTTTCTGTGATGTCGAAGCAGAACGGGTTCTGGGACGTAGTCGCCCCGCCGCGTGATGAGTCGAATGAGTGGCATGGCGTCACCGCCGAGGAGCACCGTCAAGCCGTCCGCAACCGCGGCGCGGAGCTGGTCTCTGCCAGCTGTGCGCTCGTGACCCGTAGCCGCCGCCTGCACAGCGAGATCACGCGGACCCGGGAACAAAACCGGGACAAACCAGCAGTCCGCAGCCGGGAACCGATGATAGCGCCTGCGCGGCTGGGCGATTCGACTTCCTCGACGATCCAGCCAAGGGTTCGACAGCTGCCCGGTGCCATGAGCCTACCGCTCGGCGTCCGCCCACTCTGCGAGATTGACTACACGCCACAATCCCGCGCGCGAATAATCCGATTGCGGAACCCAAACATACGGCAGCACAACAGATCCCGACCGCTAAGACCGGCATCAACTCGCCGGATCACCCCGCACCGCCTTTCGACGACGACGGCGCGCTGGATATCTACGCCGCCGCGGTCGGCCACCCGGGTCGGGGTGCCCTCAGGCACCAAAT
>NZ_LRRB01000299.1 GCF_001646865.1 Aldersonia kunmingensis
GACTCGAGGATGTCGCTCTCGACTTCGGGAACCAGCTTGCGAACCTCTGGGTACATGCACTCGTTTTCCAGATAGGTGTGCACCGTTAGTGCCTCGATGATCCGGTCGACGATCCGCTGCTTCTCCGCTTTCGCGTCCCGCCCGGCGTTCTGAAAGTCGCGGAAGAGCTTGCGGATCTCCTTGTGGTCATCCTTCAGCAGGACGATGGCATCGGTCGACATCGTGAACCTCACTCGCATCGATGGGCTGGTGAGGTGGGGTTACCCGGCACGACGGGCACAAAACCGGCGTTTCCGGCACGGCGCCGCGGGGCAGCAGCAACGCGCGGTCGGGCTAACGGGACTCGTAGCCTGCTTCGCCCTGCAGTAGCGCGCACGGAAGCGCGGTTTGCGAGCCAGTGACTCGCAAACCGCGCTGGCCGGTTAATTACGACGCGTCCGAGGCGCAGGTCAGGTCGGCGACCGGAGCGGTGCCATCGATGAGATATGCGGTGATGGCGTTGTCCACGCACGTCGACGTGCCCGTACCGAACACGGTGTGCTGCGTTCCTTCGAACGTCACCAGCGAACCGTTCAGCTGCTCGGCGAGCGCGACACCCGCGGCATACGGCGTGGCCGGATCACCGGTCGTGGAGACCACCACGACATTCGGCAGGCCGGGCGCATCGATGCGGTGCGGCCCCTCGGCGGACACCGGCGCCGGCCAGTCTGCGCAGACCCCGAGCGGTGCCGTGCCGGTGCCGAAGCCGTCGTCGAGGAACGCTGCGGCCTTGCGTGCTTCCGTGTCGGCCTTACCGGCGAGCGTGCGGTCGGTCATTCGCGGATCGTCCACACAGCGGATCGCGATCTGGGCATCGGTCTGGTTGCTGTACACACCCGTCGCGGTGCGATCGGAGTACATGTCGGCGAGCGCAAGCAGGGTGTCACCGGAGCCGCTTGCCAACTCCTCTAGACCGGCGGCCAGCGCAGGCCATGCGTCAGGGCTGTACAGCGCCGCAATGGTTCCCGTCACGGCATCGTTGTAGCCGAGGCCGCGCGGGTCGGCGGTCGCCGCGGGCGTCGTCATCAGCGGGCGCACCAGCGCCTGGTAGCGGTCGTTCGCCGCGGCCGGATCGGTACCGAGCGGGCATTCGGCGTACTTGGTGCACTCTCCGACGAAGGCGTCGAACGCCTGCTGGAATCCGGCCGATTGCGAGACGGCTTGCTCCACATAGCCCTCGTCCGGGTCGAGTGCACCGTCGAGCACCATGGCCCGCACGTGCGTCGGGAAGGTCTCCGCGTACGTCGAACCGATCCTGGTGCCATAGGAGTAGCCGAGGTAGTTGATCTTCTCTTCACCGAGCGCGGCGCGAATGATGTCCATGTCGCGGACAACCTCGTAAGTTCCTACGTGCGCGAGGAATTCGGGCCCGGAGCGTTGTGCGCACTTGGCGGCGAACTCGACGTTCTCTCGTTCGGCAGCGGCGATGCCCGCGGGCGAGTGATCCAGGTCGAGATCGTTTCGCTCTACGTCCCATTCGGCGCCTGTCAGGCATTGGATCGAGGGCGTCGACGCGCCGATACCGCGCGGGTCGAAGCCGATGACATCGAAGCGATCGGCGATCGGCATGCCCTCCGCCAAACCGGCCATCGCGAGACCGGAACCACCCGGGCCACCCGGATTCACCAGCAGCGAACCAATCTTCGTGCCGGTGGCCTTCACCCGCGAGATGGCGATGGACGCCGTCGCGCCGTCCGGATTGGCGTAGTCGACGGGGACCGTCACGCGGGCGCATTCGAATCCGCGGATCGAGTCGTCCGCGGGCAGGCCCATCTGGGCACACGAGGTCCAGGCGAGCTGCTGATGGGCGTACTTGTCGAGGGGATCGGGCTTCGCTGTGCCGGTCGTCGTATCGGAGCCGCAGGCCGCGACACCACCGACAACGAGGACGAACACCGACGTGCCGAGAACGACGCGGCGAACGGGGGAACGGCCGGAAGGTCTGCTTCGGAGCATGGGGTGCCTCGCAGGGGTATCGGGCGGAAAGGGATCGCAGCCAAGGTTGAGGGCCCGCGACCTGCGCGTACATGGGCAGAACTCCCCGTAAACACCTGGGCTCCGAAACGCGATGACTCTCATAACGGACCCGTATTTCCACCCGGGCGAGACGAAAGGGCCATCCGTGCACGAGCGCCGCGCCGCATATGTCGATTTCTGCGGAGAGCACTACGAACTCGACCCCGCCGCACCGCTGTGCATCGGCCGCGACGCTGACCTGGTCATCGACGACAACCCGTACCTACACCGCCGATTCCTGCGGATCGAGTCGATCGACGGCTTCTGGTGGCTGATCAATGAGGGTGACCGACTGCCGGCCACCGTGGTCGCCGCCGACACCGGGCTGAAGGCATCGATTCCACCCGGCTCGCGGCTGCCGCTGTTCGGCCCGACAACCGTGGTGTTCACCGCGGGCCCGACCACCTATGAACTCGATGTGAATATTTCCTCGGCGCGGCCACAACTCGTGTCGGTCGACGAGATTCCGGTCGGCGAGCAGACGCTCCGTCCGCCGGACCTGACCACCGCGCAGCGCGCGCTGATCGTCGCACTGGCCGAGCCGCTGCTACTCCGCGACGGCACCCCCACCAGTGCCATTCCGGGCTCGCGTGCCGCGGCCGACCGGCTCGGCTGGCCGCTGACCAAGTTCAACCGCAAGCTCGACAATGTCTGCGACCGGTTCGCGCAGATGGGCGTGACCGGGCTACGCGGCGAACCGGGCAAGCTGGCGTCCAACCGGCGGGTGCGCCTGGTCGAGTTCGCGCTCGCCGGACGGGTGATCACCAAGTCCGATCTGGCATTGCTCGATTCGGAGGTCGGGACCGCCGATCCCTAGCCGGGCAACCCGAGCCGGAGATAGCGCTGTGCTCGGTTCGTAGCACGCTGTACCGCAGATACTTTCGCGAGTTCGTCGAGCTGCTCGGCGATCGCGGACACCATCCGCATCGCGAAGTCCACCGGCTCCGCGGCGGCGTCCGGAAATTCCGGAACAACCGCATCCACAACACCGTCTGCGAGCAGATCCGCGGCCCGGATACGTTGGGCTGCAGCCAGCTCCGGGGCATGTTCGATATCGCGATACACGATCGCACTCGCACCCTCGGGCGGAAGCGGCGCGAGCCAGGCGTGCTGCGCGGCAATGACCCGGTCGGCCGGGAGCAATGCCAGCGCGCCGCCGCCGGTGCCCTGGCCGAGCAGCACCGCGACGGTCGGAGTGTCGAGCGTGACGAGATCCGCTATGCAGCGGGCAATTTCGGGAGCGAGTCCACTCTCCTCCGCCTCCGGCGAGAGTGAGGCACCGGCGGTGTCGATCACCAACACCAGCGGCAGCCGCAATTCTTCGGCCAGGCGCATGCTGCGCCGGGCCTCACGAAGCGCCGCCGGGCCCATTGCCGAATCTGCGGCCTGGGTATCGCGGTCGTGGCCGAACAGCACGCACGGCCGGCCACGCAGCCGCGTAAGCGCATGCAGCACAGTCCGATCGGCCTCGCCCTGACCCGTACCGCTCAACGGCACCCGTTCGGTCGCATGCCGCAGAAGTGCCCGGACGCCGGGCCGGTCCGCGCGGCGCGAGGCCAGCACGGCATCCCAGGCCGGAATGTCACCGGAACTCGTATCGGCAGGCACCTCGATCAGCGCGCGGGGTACCGCTTCACCGCTCATCACGACCAGGGCGCGATGCGCGATCTGGCGCAGTCGCTTCAGCGGCAGCACGCCGTCGATCACACCGTTGTGGTACAGGTTTTCGGCCGTTTGCACGCCCTCCGGAAAAGGATGTCCGTAGATCGCCTCGTACACGCGCGGGCCGAGGAAACCGACCAGCGCACCGGGTTCGGCGAATGTCACATGCCCGAGCGACCCCCACGAGGCAAAGACCCCGCCCATCGTTGGGCTACGCAGGTAAACCAGGTAGGCCAGACCAGCGGATTTATGGGCGGCGACCGCCGCGGCGATCTTCACCATCTGCACGAAGGCGACGGTCCCCTCCTGCATCCGGGTGCCGCCCGAGGTCGGCGAGGCGAGCAGTGGGAGACCCTCGGCGGTGGCTCGCTCGATTGCGGCTGCGATCCGCTCCGCCGCGGCCACCCCGATGGATCCGCCGAGGAAGCCGAACTCGCACGCGAGGATCGCGATGCGCCGCCCACGCAGCAAACCCTCCCCCGTGAGCACCGCTTCATCGGTGCCCGCGCGGGCCGACGCGCGATCCAATTCGTCCTGATAGTCGGAGTTCGCGCCGATATCGAGCGGCGCCGTGTCCCAACTGGCGAACGTGCCGGGGTCGAGAACGCTATCGAGCAGGTCACGGGCGGAAACACGCTTGGGCGAAGCTGTCACAAACCGAGCGTAGTCACCGGCAGACTAGGGTGAGAGTTACTCGGCAGTGAGGGGAAAACGTGAGTGCACCGATGCATTCGAGTGGCCCGTACACGAACGCATACCGCACCAGCGTCGATAATCCCGAACGGTTTTGGCTCGATGCCGCCCGGATGATCACCTGGGACAAGCCGCCGACCAGGGCACTCGATGACGCGTCGAAGCCGCTCGCCCGGTGGTACCCCGATGCCCGGATGAACACGTGCGTCAACGCACTCGACCGGCACGTCGCCGCGGGCCATGGCGAGCGCACCGCGCTCATCTACGACTCCGCGATGGTCGGCATGCAGCGCAGCTACAGCTACGAGCAGTTGCTCGACGAGGTCGCGAACTTCGCCGGGGTGCTGCTGCGGCACGGCGTGACTGCGGGCGACCGCATCGTGATCTACCTGCCGATGATCCCCGAGGCCGTCATCGCGATGCTCGCGTGCGCGCGGATCGGCGCGGTCCATTCCGTGGTGTTCGGCGGCTTCGCCGCCAAGGAACTCGCCAGCCGCATCGACGACGCCGAGCCGGTCCTGATCATCACCGCCTCCGGCGGACTGGAACCGGGCCGGACCATCTCGTATCTGCCGATGGTGGCCCAAGCCCTCGAACTCACCACCTCCACAGCGACGCGCGCGGTAATCGTGAAGCGACGCGCGCAGGTACCCGGGTCCGCGGCGGACCACAGCGGTGATATCCCCTGGTACGACTGGGACGAGTCGATGGTCGACGCCGAACCGGCGGCACCTGTGTCGGTAGCCGCCACCGACCCGCTCTATGTGCTCTACACGTCCGGCACCACCGGGAAGCCGAAGGGCGTTGTGCGCGACAACGGCGGGCACGCCGTGGCGATGGCCTGGTCGATGCGTTTCATCTACAACGTCGGCCCCGGCGAGGTCATGTGGGCCGCGTCCGACGTCGGCTGGGTCGTCGGGCACTCCTACATCGTTTATGCGCCACTGTTCGTCGGCGCGACCACGGTGCTCTACGAGGGCAAGCCGGTGGGCACCCCGGATGCCGGCGCGTTCTGGCGCATCATCGAGGAGCACGGCGTGAAGGCGCTTTTCACCGCGCCCACCGCCCTGCGCGCCATCAAGAAGGTGGATCCGAACGCCCTCGAACTGCGGAAGTACGACGTCTCCGCGCTGGAGACGCTGTTCGTCGCGGGCGAGCGGCTCGATCCGGACACCTACGAATGGGCGTCCCAGGTGCTGCGTCGCCCGGTCGTGGACCACTGGTGGCAGACCGAAACGGGCTGGTCGATCTGCGCGAACCCGCGCGGGCTCGAGCAGATGCCGATCAAGGCCGGCTCGCCGTCGTTCCCTGTGCCCGGGTACCGGCTCGCCATCCTCGACCCCAGTGGGCACCGGGTACCGCCCGGCACCGAGGGCAATATCGTGCTCGAACTTCCGCTGCCGCCGGGCACGCTGTCCGGGCTGTGGCACGACGACGATCGGCTGGTCCGCTCGTACTTGGCTACCTTCCCGGGCTACTACCTGACCGGCGATTCGGGCTTCGTCGACACTGACGGCTACGTGTACGTCCTCGGCCGCTCCGATGACGTGATCAACGTGGCAGGCCATCGACTCTCGACCGGCGGGATGGAGGCGGTTCTCGCCGGGCACCCGGCCGTCGCCGAATGCGCGGTCATCGGGATTTCGGACGAGCTGAAAGGCCAGCGGCCCAGCGGCTACGTCGTGCTCAAGGCAGGCGTCGAGATCGAACCCGAGCGTCTGCGCGACGAGTTGGTCGAGCGGGTCCGCGACGAGATCGGCGCGGTTGCCACGTTCCGCGACGTCACGATCGTCCCGGCGCTGCCGAAGACTCGCTCCGGGAAGATTCTGCGCAAGACGATGCGGCAGATCGTCGCAGGTGAGGACTATCCGGTGCCGTCCACAATCGAGGACCCTGCTGTGCTCGATCAGCTGTCGGAGCAGATTCACGGCTCGTAGTCTGGGTATACCGCTCCTCGAAGCAACACGGCAATTCAGGAGGAATCCATGCATGCCACTTCGAACCGGGCCCGGATTCTGCGCAACGGCGTGATCGCCGCGGCGATCGCCGCGAGCGGTGCGTTCTTGTCCACCGCTCCGGCGACCGCAGAGCCGATCTTGAACCCACTGATCACCAGCACCTGCACGTTCGCCCAGGTGGATGCGGCCCTGCACGCGGTATCGCCGGCGTACGCCGCCCAACTGGACCGCTACCCGATGGCGAAGGCCGAACTGCAGGCGGCCTACGACCGCCCCGTGGCCGATCGCTCCGCCGCGCTGCAGCGGTACCTCGACAACAATCCGATGGTCGCGGCCCAGGTCATGGGCGGCATGCAAGACCCGCGCTACGCCGACTTCAAGCGCGTAACGCAGCAGGTCGCCAACGTCTGCCACAACTACTGACGCACCGAACCCGCTGTTACCGCCGTCGCGGACTGCTCATGACGTCCTGGGTTCCCGACCCGAATGGGCTGCGCGGCAAGGTCGCCTTGGTCGCGGGCGCGACACGCGGTGCCGGACGCGGCATCGCCGCGGCACTCGGAGAGGCGGGCGCGACGGTCGTCTGCACCGGCCGTAGCAGCGTCACAGGGAACGCGACCTCAGATTACGACCGGCCCGAGACGATCGAGGAGACGGCCGCATTGGTCGACGACCTCGGCGGTCGCGGTATCGCGGTCCAGGTCGACCACCTCGATCCGGACCAGGTCCAAGCGCTGGCCGACC
>NZ_LRRB01000240.1 GCF_001646865.1 Aldersonia kunmingensis
ACCTGGCCGGCACCTGGCGTGCGATCGATGTCGACGAGCTCGCTGCCGATCGAGATCACCGACAGCCGGGGCCGCGGATGCACCAGCACTTTGTCGCGACCGACCGCAGCGAGCAGGCCGACCTGCGCGGCGCCGATGATCGTTCCCGATCGCACCGCCACATCGCCGGGCTGCACATCGTCGCCGACGCGGCGCACGAAATCACCTGAGCGCACCGGCTTGTAGACCTTGATCCGCGCGCGCCCACCGTCCGTGCGATCGACCGGCAGCACCGCGTCGGCCAGGGTGGGCATGGGCGCACCGGTGTCGACCCGAACGGTCTGGCGCGGCTGGAGGCGGATCGGTTGCCGGGAACCAGCCGACACCTCCCCGACGACCGGCAGCATCAGCTCGGCGGGCTCGCCTTCCTCACCGCGGATATCGGTCCCCGCCGGGGCGACGTCGACGCTGCGCACGGCGTACCCGTCGATCGCGGCCTGATCGAATCCGGGCAACGGCCGCTCGGTGACGACCTCCTCAGCACAGAGCAGGCCCTGCGCCTCCGAGATGGCGACGCGCACGGGTCGCGGCGCGACAGCCGCCGCGGTGACCAACGCCTGTTGCTCCTCGACCGAGCGCATGTCTCCCTTCCCGTCCGGCGGCGCACCCCCGCGCCGCAGGCACCGGATGCCACGTTCGCACCCGCCTATCCGGAGTGAACGGAAGCGTTCACTCCGTTCAACGCAACAAATCTTCCGTTCACAAAGTGGAAGATGCGGCGCTTTACTCGTATTGCGTCAGCTGCGGCGCCCAATCGGGGCTGAGCCGCTGCTCGAGCCATTCTCGCAGTGCGGGACCGTATTCGTCGCTGTCCAACGCGATGTCGACCGCGGCGCGCAAGTATCCGCCGGGATTTCCGAGGTCGTGGCGGGCGCCGCGATGCACCACGACATGCACCGGGTGGCCCTCGGCGATCATCAGCGAGATCGCATCGGTGAGCTGGAGTTCTCCCCCGGCGCCCGGTTCGATGCGGCGAAGCGCGTCGAAGACCGCACGGTCGAGGATGTAGCGACCGGCCGCAGCGAACGTCGACGGCGCGTCCTCCATCGCCGGCTTCTCCACCATGCCGTTGACCTTGAGCACGTTCGGGTTCACCGCATCCGGTACGGCCTCCACCTCGAAAACTCCGTAGGAGCTGACCTGGTCCTTCGGGACGTCGATGGCGCACAGCACGCTGCCGCCGCGCTTACGGCGCACCCGGCACATCACATCGAGCACCCCGCGGGGAAGCACGAGGTCGTCCGGCAACAGGACAGCAATCGCATCCTCGTCGTCATCGAGCACCCGCTCGGCCTGTGCGACGGCATGTCCGAGGCCCTTCGGCTCGTCCTGGACGACCGAGGTGACATCGAGGAGACCGGGCGCTCGGCGCACCTTTTCGAGCAACTGAAACTTGCCGCGTTCCTCGAGCTTGTGTTCGAGCACGAGGTCTTCGACGAAGTGCGCGACGACGCCGTCCTTGCCGGGCGAGGTGACGATGACCAGCCGACGGGCGCCCGAATCGGCGGCCTCGCCTGCAACGAGCTCGATGCCGGGAGTGTCGACTACCGGCAGCAGTTCCTTGGGGACCGTCTTCGTCGCAGGGAGGAAGCGTGTCCCGAGGCCCGCGGCAGGCACCACCGCCGTCCTGAAGCAGGCGTCGGGGGACTTCTCCGCAGCTGTCATGGCCACACCTTATCTGTCCAAAGTGGCGGTCCCTGGCAGTGCGCCGTCGACACCGTGGGAGGACGCCGGCAAGAGCTAGGGTTGTTCAAGTGAACTTGCCCGCGGACCCTTCCGCCAAACGTGACGTGCGCGACCGCATCCTCGCCGCTCGCGCTGCCATCTCGGCGAAGGGAAAGGTTGCCGCCGATGAAGCGCTGGCACGGCATGCCGGTGCCCTGCCGGTGCGCGACCGGACCGTGTGCGCGTACGTGCCGACCCGACGCGAACCCGGTTCGACATCGCTGCTCGCGGCACTGACCGCCGCCGGCGCACGGGTGCTGCTGCCGGTGGCCCGCGAGGCGGGCCCGATGAACTGGGCGGAGTTCACCGGCGACGAGCAACTTGTCAGCGCACCGTTCGGACTGCGGGAACCCTCCGGCCCCGCCCTGCCGCCGGAGGTCGTGGCAACGGCGACCTGGCTGCTGGTGCCCGCGCTAGCCGTGGATCGCGACGGGGTGCGGCTTGGCCGGGGTGCGGGTTTCTACGACCGCACCCTTGGATTGGCAGCGCCGGACGCGCGGATCGTGGCCGTCGTTTTCGACCATGAACTGGTCACGCAACTGCCCTCCGAACCCCACGACAAGAAGGTCGGATGGGCTTTGACGCCGGGGTACGGACTGGTCCAGCTGGGCAGGGAATAGTTGACGCATTCGCCAAGTTGGCACTGTAGACGGTAGAGTGCTAACACTTGCGGCGAAATAACTGCGGAGGATGAAGTGCCAACCTATTCGTATGCCTGCACCGAATGCGACAACCGCTTCGACATCGTGCAGTCGTTCAGCGAAGACTCCTTGACCGAGTGCAACGAGTGCTCGGGCAAGCTCCGCAAGCTGTTCAACTCGGTGGGCATCGTATTCAAGGGCAGCGGCTTCTACCGCACCGACAGCCGCTCCGGTTCAACCGCGAGCGAGTCCGCGTCGAGTTCCTCTTCGGATTCCAGCAGCTCGTCGTCGCCCTCGACCAAGAGCGAGTCGTCGAGCACGTCTTCGGCCGCACCAGCCGCCGCCGCCGCGAGCTGATCTTCGGCCGAGCGCAAGACGCCCGGCCCATTTGTGGACAACCAATTAGTTGTCCACAACCTCCATCGGACGCCGCACGGTGACGCTATCTCGCCCTAGCTTGTCCACATGGGCGTACCGCGACCATCCCGCAACCGGCTGGCACCCACACCATTCGACCGGCTCGCCGGCCTGATTCATCCCGGCTGGGCACATACCGTTCTCGCCCGCCGCATCCTCGCCGCTGCGCTCGCGCTGCTCGCCGTCGCGGTGGCGTTCCGTGGTGATCCCGATAAACGCGGGGTCGACATCGTGGTGGCCGCACACGACCTGCCATCCGGGCAGCTATTAGGGCCCGACGATGTCCGCATTATCGAGCTCGATGCCGGGTCGCTCCCCGATGGGGTGCTGCGTACACCCGATTCCGCAGTGGGACGGACACTCGCCGGAGCCGCCAGGGCCGGCGAACCGATTACTGATGTCCGCGTGCTCGGCGCACGACTGGCCGAACTGTCCGGCGGAACCTCCGATGCCCGGATTGTCCCGATTCGTCTCGCCGATCGCGGTGTCGCCGAGCTATTGCGCGAGGGGGATCGCGTGGACGTCGTCACCGCTACCGAATCAGACGGACCGAGCGACGACCGGGACGACGGCGAAACGGCCGCGCGAACACTCGCCCGCGACGCCGCCGTGGTGTTGGTATCCGACACCGGTGGTGGCCGCGACGCCGAACGCATCGTGATGGTCGCACTGCCCGCCGAACAGGCCGCCTCCGTCGCGGCGGCCTCGTTGTCCAGCGCGCTCACAGTGGTCTTTCACTGACGGTCGTGCCGGCTGCGCGGCCTCAGACCCCTTGGCTCTACACCTCCCGGACCGCGCCGACCCGGTTTAGCATCGGGCCAGACCCCTAGCACGAGACATCCAACCGATCGGAGACCAGAATGCTGAAGGGTTTCAGGGACTTCATCATGCGGGGCAATGTCGTCGACCTTGCGGTCGCCGTTGTCATGGGCACCGCGTTCACCGCGATCATTACCGCGTTCAGTATCAACTTCATCAACCCGATCATCGCCACTCTCGGCGGTTCCAACGATATGGGTTTTGGCTTCCAAATCACCGACAGCCCAGAGACATTCGTCAATATCGGCGCGATCATCACCGCTGCTATCAACTTCGTCATCATCGCCGTGGTGCTCTACTTTGTCATCGTATTGCCGGTGACCACGGCGAAGAAGCGCTTCATCGCCGCCGAGGAGGAGGAACTCAGCGATACCGACGTCCTCATCCAGATTCGCGACCTCCTCGCCGGTGGACCCAAATCACCTGAGGCAGTAGATGGTTCGAGCCCGGGCCCCAAAGTCTGACCCAGGAAACACAAGAGCGGCGGACGGGCAATGCCCGTCCGCCGCTCTTCGTTATGGAGTGATCAGCCGATCGAGAAGGGCTGGCCCCACAGGGTGACCGTGGAGCTCACGTTATCCGTGGCCACGTAGGCCGTGACGTACGAGCGCGCCTGGGCGTAGCCGGCGCAGCCGGTCACCCCGAAGGTCATGTCCGACCAGTTCACCGAGCCACTGGTTCCGCTGAACCCGTTGTCGGCGTCGTGGCCCTCATCGCCGTAATCATCAGGCGACTCGAGATCGAGGATCGGGTAGTTGACGGCCTGGCCCGGACCGAAGTGGAAGTCACCGGTCGTATCAACCGCGGCAGCTGCACCGCCTCCACCTCCGTCGGTGCCGGTGTTGCCTTCGATTCCGCCGCCGAGGCCGAAGTCGGCGCCGCCGAAGTTGATCTGGCAGCCGACGATGTAACCCGGCTCGATGCTGCTGTCGGCCTCGATGCTGGTTTCCACGATCGCGGTGCCCGAGGTCCAGACATTGCGGTGCAACGGGGTGGCGCCCAGCGAGGGGCTGATCAGCGCCGACTCGCCGACTCGCTTGACCGTGACGACGGTGCCGTCATCGAGGGTGCGAATGATTTGACCGTCCGGCAGCGGGACGAAGGTATCGGCGTTGGCGGCGCCGGCCGAGAAGAAACCGAGTGCGATGGCAGTGACAGCTCCGACACCGGCCAGCCGCACACCGTTCTTGAGCATGCTGTTCATGTTTGTCCTTGGTGTGAGTTCGCTAAGCGAGGGTTGGTGGTCGAGTCGGGATCAGCCGATGCTGAAAGGCTGGCCGTAAAGGGTGGCCTTGATGTAGTTATCGCCGATGATCTCGATGTTCGTGTACGACCGCGCCTGCGCGAAGCCGCCGCAACCCTGGATCTCCATCTGGACGTCCTGGTAGTCGATCGCGTAGCGGCCGGGCTTGGTGATGTCCTTGTCGTCGATGCTGACAAACTTCACCTCGCCGGGGCCGATACCGAGCGAGATGCTGCCGCTGAGTGCGCCGAGCACCCCGTCGCCCGAGTCGAGTCCGCCGCCGATGCCGCCGCCGAGGCTGATGCCGCCGACATCGACCTGGCAGCCAACGATGAAGCCGGTATTGATCTGCGAGGCGCCGTGGGTCGACGAGTTATTGGTGCCGCTGTTCTCGGCGTCATCGTTCTCCGGGCCGTTGTTCGGTCCGGGGTCACCCTCGGGGGTGACGGTGACATCGGCAAACGCCTTGCCGGAAACCCACACCACCCGGCCCGCGCCGTTCGAAGCCAGCGACGGGGAGACGATCGCCGAGGAGCCCACCAGGCCCATTGTGTATCCAAATCCGGCCTTCTGGCCGTCCGGCAGCGGCACAAACACATCCGCGTTCGCGGCGCCGGGTGAAAACAGCCCGACCGCCAGTGCGGCTGCTGCAGCCACTCCGGCGACCTTGGCGCCTCGGCGAAGGCCGGGGTTGCGGTTCTCGCTCATAATTCCCCTCATCATCACGTGTCCAACTTTTCTCGAGCCGACCATCGAAACGGAGTGAGTGGTCCCGTTGGGCCCAGCGAAGTTTCGCGCCGCTACGTTTCCGGCGCGTTACCTATCGTGTTAACTCGTCGCTAACCATCGAAAAACCCAATCGATATGGATTGCGCAATCGCGGTAGTGCTCATGCGCAACTTCGCCCGCAGACCCGTGTTCCAGTACGACTCGATCGGAACACTAACTGTCCCCATACGCCCCGGCAACGCGAACGCGACAGGGGCGATCTTGTGATCTAGCTCACAATATGCCCGCGCGACATGCCCGGTGAACGATTTGCTTCGAACAGCGAATTAGCGAGGTCAGCCGTGATGAGGGGGTACTTCCGAACGCAACCATTCCTCTCGAGAATTCCCGGAACTCCCGCTGCCCGACGGGAATTCGCCGGAGCCGCCGGTGTCGCGCTCGTCGCTTGTTGTCTCGGGTAGAACGTCTCCGAAAATGCGTGAAAGGCGAGCGGCCTCGGCGGGCGAACGCTTCGTGCTCCGCGGCGGTGTGGCCGTAGAACGCTCGCGATCGTCCTCGCCGAGGCCGTCGAAATCGCTGTCGGAATGGCTACCGATGATCAGTCTTCCAATCCGGACAAATGATCAATTACATGGGTGGCCAACGGAGTCAACGTCGCCATGCCGTCGCGCACCGCGGCGCGCGAACCGGCGAGGTTGACCACCAGCGTGCTGCCGGAGACCCCGGCCAGTCCGCGGGACAGCCCCGCGTCGGGTGCGCCGGCGGCCAACCCGGACGAACGCAGGGCCTCGCTGATACCGGGCAATCCCCGGTCGAGCACATCTTCGGTCGCATCAGGCGTCACATCGCGCGGCGAGACTCCCGTCCCGCCGACGGTGATCACCAGATCCACGCCACCGATCACCGCGGTGTTGAGCGCGTTACGGATCTCCACCTCGTCGGCGGCGACCAGAACCGTTGCGTCGACAATGAAATCGGCCTCGTTGAGCAGTTCGGTGACCAGGGGTCCGGTGGAATCGACCCCGTCTCCGTGAGCAGTTCGATCATCGACGATGATAACGAGCGCACGCCCGGCAACCGGCTTCTCGATCTCCATGGTGCTAACCGTAGTGGTCCACTGCGACAACGCGTCGCCCTGTCCGGGAATCCCCCGCAGCACCGCGCGCTTCCCCCCGAGCCGCATCAGCGGCCGCCGTCCGGCGCCGCCGCCAGGGTGACGGATGTCGTCTGTGGATTGGCACCGTTCCCATCGGTATAGGTGATCTGCACCTTGTCGCCCGGCGCGTACGAACGCACGGCCGCAATCAGCGCGTCACCGGCGTCGATGACACGATCGTCGACCTTGGTGATCACCATTCCCTTGCGGATTCCGGCCTGGTCCGCGGGACCGCCCGGGGTCACCTCGACCACCTCGGCGCCGTTGACCTTGTCCTGCGTCGGCACCTGAACGCC
>NZ_LRRB01000128.1 GCF_001646865.1 Aldersonia kunmingensis
ACTGGCTCGGAATCGGCTACGAGCAACTGCGACAGGCGAATCCGAAGATCGTGTTGTGCACAGTGTCCGGCATGGGCACCGACGGCCCGTACCGCGGGTTGGGGACCGGAGGCCCGGTGTTCGACGCCTACGCAGGTCTGCGCGAAGTCAGCACTCCGGAGCAGCCGCCGACCGAGGGCATGGCGGGGGCGACGACCCCACCGATCGCGATGTACGCGCTCGGTGCGTACGGGGCGATGGGGTTGCTCGCCGCGCTGCACAAGGCCACGGCGACCGGCGCGGGTTGCCATGTCGAGGTGTCGGGCATCGACGTCGCGGCCGCGTGGATGCCGGACCTGGTGGATGCGGAACTGAACCGGGACCGCTCGATTCCGCGTCCGTCCTGGCTGCCGGACGGACGCCTGCCGGATTGGCCGAGGCTCGAGGCCTATCGCACGAGCGACGGCGAGGCGATCCTCTTCGGGTCGCACGTGGAGAAGTTCTGGCACAATTTCCTGGTCGCCGTTGGCCGGGAAGACCTGATCGCCGTCGATCTGACCAGCACCGACGACGGTGCACCCGCCCGCGCGGACCTGGTGTGGCGAGCGCTCACCGAGATCTTCGCGCAGCGCACCCGCGCCGAATGGATGCAGGTGTTCCTCGAGCACGGCATCGCGGGCGGTCCGGTCAACACCGTGACCGATATGCTCGCCGACCCGCACTTCCAGGCCCGAGACAACACGTACCGAGTCGACTACCCGGGGGTCGGTGAGCTCGAGTTCATGGTCAGCCCGGTGCGCGTGGCCGGCGAGAAGTTCGCGCCGACGCTGCCACCAGCCGTGGGCGCGGACACCATCGGGGTGCTGCGATCGGTGGCCGGGTACGACGTCGCGCGAATTGCCGCAGCGGTCGGCCCGAGTCTCGATCGGCTCGAGATTCCGTCGGGCGGCTGAACCGGCGCTTGCGAAGAGATCGACACTCACACGAGAAATATTGTGTGGGTGTCGTTTTCGCGTTCCAACATCGGAAACGTACCCCGTGCGAATTGCGCACCGGGCATTGCATACACAGCCTATAGCTGTTAGGTTTATGGCAGGTGGTGAGAGCGATCACACCCGCACGACCGCCGCGGCCGATCGACCGGCTGACGACAACGAGGAGTACCGATGAATCTCGCGGATCTGACGCGATTCTGGGGCAAGACGCGTTCGCGGCAACAGGCGATCGTGTTCGGCGACACGTCGCAGACCTGGGCCGAGGTCGACGCGATCACCGATGCTCTCGCTCGTGGTCTGGCGGCCCGTGGCGTCCGCAAGGGCGACCGTGTGGCGGTGATGATGCTCAATCGCCCCGAGTTGGCCCATGTCATCCTGGCGACCCTCAAGCTCGGCGCGATCAGCGTCCCGCTCAACTTCCGGCTCACCGCCAAGGAACTGGCGCCAATGGTCGTCGACTCCGCACCGCGCGTTGTGATCGTCGAGGACGCCTACGCGCCGCTGCTCGAAGTTGCGGCCGAGCAGGTTGAGTTCGAGACCTACGCGATCGGCGGCAGTGCGCACGCACCGTACGAGCGTCTGATCGATCCCGGCACCGCGCCCGCAGTCGCCATCGACGCCGACGACCCGGGCTTCATCTGCTACACGTCGGGGACCACCGGCGTACAGAAGGGCGCCCTGATCACCCACCGCAACGCGATGACGCCCGGCATCTCGCAGTCGGTCACGTTCGGCTTCTCGGCGCGGGACCGGGTGTTGTGCTCCGCGCCGCTGGTCTACACCGGCTCGGTCCTGTCGATCTTCATGCAGCTCGTCGTTGTGCCCGGCGCGACGATGGTGCTGCTGCGCGAGTACGACCCGGAGATCGCCCTCGACACGTTCGAGCGCGAGCAGATCACCGCGACCACCACCGTTCCGGTGATCTGGGAACGGATGACGATGCTGCCCGACTTCGGTACCCGCAAGCTGGCGAAGTTCACTTTCGCCGGTACGGGTGGCGCGCCGGTCAGCCTGGACCTGCTCGACTTCTACCGCTCGCACGGCATCCCGCTCACCCAGTGCTATGGGCTCACCGAGGCCTCCGGCATGGTGTCGACCCTGGCGTACGAGGATGCCGTGTCGCGTCCCGGTTTCGCGGGGTTGCCGCTGGTCGGCACCCACGTCCGGATTGGCGGCCCGGCTTCGGACACCCCGGCCGGCGAGGTCGGCGAGATCCTGGTACGCGGCGAGCACGTCATGCGGGAGTACTGGAACAAGCCCGAGGCCACCGCGGCGACCCTGGAGGACGGGTGGTTGCGCACCGGCGACCTCGGCCTGCTCGACGACGGTGGATTCCTCAAAATCGTCGACCGCAGCAAGGACATGCTGATTTCCGGTGGCCTGAACGTCTACCCCGCCGAGATCGAGAAGGCACTGCACGGTATCGACGGACTGGTCGACCTCGCCGTCATCGGGGTCAGGGACGACCGGTGGGGCGAGGTGCCGATGGTGGTGTTCCACAGCGAGCGCCCGGCCGCCGAGATCGTCGCCGACATCGCCGTGGTCGCCGGTGAGAATCTGGCGAAGTTCAAGCGCCCCAAGCATGCCGTCGCGCTGGGCGAGCCGCTGCCGCGCACGTTTTCGGGCAAGCTGGCCAAGCCATCGCTGCGCCAGCGCTTCCCGGAGGCACCGACTGATGCCTTCGCAGTCGACGGCGCCAGCGCACCCGCCTGAGCCGGTGGCCCGGCAAACGTCGTTCTGCAGGCTGTGCGCGTCCTCGTGCGGGGTCCTGCTCGATGTCGAGGCCGGGCGGATCATGCGGGTGCTCGGCGACGCCCACCATCCGATCTCCGGCGGGTACACTTGCGCAAAGGGGCGCCGCGGCAGCGACCTCGTACTCGGACCGGATCGACTGACCACCTCGATGCGGCGCAGCGCCGGCGATAGCCACGAGCCGGTGCCGGTGGCGCAAGCAACCGCCGACATCGCGGACCGGCTGCGCACCATTGTGGACCGGCACGGACCGGATGCCGTCGCGCTCTTCATGGGCACGCAGCAGAACTTCGCCGCGCTCACGCCGCCGATGGCCCGGGCCTGGTTCCGGGGCACCGGCTCGCACAAGCTGTTCTCCACGATGACCATCGACCAATCCGCGAAATGGGTTGTCGCGGAACGGATGGGTACCTACCTCGGTGGCCGCCAGCGGTTCGAGGACGCGGACGTGTGGTTGCTTGCCGGGACCAATCCCATCGTCTCCGGCAACGGTGGCGACGGGGACGGCGCGGTGGTGCACAACCCGTCCGTCGCCCTGCGGGCAGCGCGGAAACGGGGCCTGCGGCTGATCGTCGTCGACCCACGGCGCACCGAGACCGCGGCCATGGCGGATATGCACTTGGCGCCCCGCCCGGGGACCGACGCGGTGCTGTTCGCCGGCCTGCTCCAGGTGATCCTCACCGAAAACCGTCACGACGGCGACTTCTGTCGCCGGTACACCGCCGACCTGGCCGCACTCATCGATGCAGTGGCGGGCGTGACTCCCACTGTTGTGCAACGGATCTGCGGAGTCGACGCCAATCAGGTCCGGGACGCCGCACGGATTTTCGCGGGCGGGAGTCGTGGGATGGCGACGAGCGGGACGGGTCTGTGCATGGGTCCGCACTCGAATCTCGCGGAGCACCTCGTCGCCGCCTTGAACGTGGTGTGCGGCCGGTACCTGCGCGAGGGGGAGCGGGCCGACGACCGCGCCGTGCTGACCCGGCGCGTACCCGCACGTGCGGAGGTCGCCCCGGCCACCCGGGCCTACGAGCGCGGATTCCGTAGCCGCATCGGTGGTGTGCGTGCGATACGAGGTGAACTGCCGTCCGGCATCCTCGCCGACGAGATCCTCGAGCCCGGCTCGGACCGGGTGCGGGCGCTGATCGTCTCCGGCGGCAATCCTGCTGCGGCGCTGCCGGATCGCGGCAAGGCACTGCGCGCTTTGCGATCATTGGAGCTCCTTGTATGCGTCGACCCGCGCATGTCGGATACCGCGCGGCTGGCGCACTACGTGATCGCGCCGACCACGATGTACGAACGGGCCGACCACACCGCGATCATGGAGCCGTTCTTTCCGCGACCGTTCGCGCAGTACACGCCTGCCGTCGTGACGCCGCCCCCGGGCGTCATCGAGGACTGGCGGTTCTTTCTCGACCTCGCGTCCGCCTCGGGCCAGTCCGTCAAGTTCGCCGGCCGCATCCTCGACCCCGGCGCGCCACCGACCGCGGAACAGCTGTTGGCGATGATGACTGAGCGCGGACGGTTGCCGTTCGCCGACCTGGCCGCGGCCCCGCACGGGCAACTCGCCGGGCTGAGCGGCGCAATTGTGGGCGCGGCGACAGAGGAGGGCGCCGCGCACCGCCTGAGCTTGCTCCCGGCGGATGTGCGCGGTGAACTGAATGCCGCGCTCACGGAAAGTGCTGTGACAAAGCAGTTTCCGCTTCGGCTGACGGTTCGCAGGATCCGCGAGGCGATCAACTCCACCGGCACCCGAGTGCCCGGTCTCGTTCCGGGCGGCGTCAACCCGGCGAGTCTGCACCCCGATGACCTGGCCGCCCTCGGAATCGCCGACGGGCAGGCGGTGACTGTGCGTTCGGCGTCCGGACAACTGCGCGCGACGGCGCAGGCGGACAGCACACTCGCCCGGGGCACCGTGTCGATCACGCACTGCTTCGGCAGTGTCGACCCGCGCGACGACGTTGGCGTGAACGTGAACGCGCTGACCGGAACGGGTCACGGGGTGCAGACGATCAACGCGATGCCGACCATGACTGCGATCCCCGTCGCCGTCGAGCCCGGCGTACCCGCGACAACGGAGATGACGTGACAACGACCACCGAACCCATTGCTGGGCACCGGATCTGCCCCCTGTGCGAGTCGACGTGCGGGCTGCTGGTCGAACTAGAAGGCCGCGCCATCGTGCGTGTCGCGCCGAACCCGGACGACGTCATGAGCGCAGGGCACAGCTGCGCCAAGGGCCTTGGCCTCGGTCGAATCGAGGGCGACCCCGAACGGATCCGAACACCGCACTTGCGTACCCCCGGCGGGGGGTTTCGGGAGGCGTCCTGGGACGAGGCGTTCGCCGAGATCGAGCGGCGGCTACCGGAGTTCGTCACCGAGGATCCGGGCAGCTGCGCGATCTACCACGGCAATCCGGCCGCACACCACCTGGATTCGACGTTCTACCTCGGTGAGCTGATCGGCGCACTCGGCACCCGGAACGTGTACTCGCCGGCCAGCGTGGATACCTGGCCGAAGAACCTTGCGCACATGCTGCTGTACGGCACCGGCCTGGGCGTCAGTCTGCCCGACCTCGACCGCACCGACTACCTGCTGATCCTGGGCTCGAACCCGATGGTGTCCAACGGCAGCACCGTCACCGCGCCGGGCATGGACCGCAGGCTGCGGGCGTTGCGCGAGCGAGGCGGCACACTCGTCGTAGTGGATCCGGTCCGCACCCGCACCGCGGAGGTTGCGGACCTGCACGTGGCGATCCGGCCCGGCACCGATGCGATGTTCCTGCTCGGGGTGCTGTCCGTCGTCGCGTCGGAGGGACTGGCGAGGCCCGACCGGGTGCCGGAGGTGGTGGACGGCCTGGACGCCGCGCTGGCCATTGCGTTGGAATTCGACCCCGACGCGGTGGCCGCCGTCTGTGGCATCGACGCCGAGGTGATTCGCGAGGTGGCCCGTGGGTTCGCGTATGCGCCTGCGGCGGTGGCACATTCGCGGATCGGGACGTGCATGCAGGAGTTCGGCACCCTCGCGAACTGGCTCGTCGAGGTGCTCACCATCGTCACCGGTAACCTGGATCGGCCGGGCGGCGCGATGTTCGCGCTGCCGCCGGCAGGTGGGCCGAACACCTGGCCGGTGACCAAGCCGCCGAAGCTGATGTTCGACCGGTGGCGTTCGCGGGTGCGGGAACTGCCGGAGGCGATGGGGGAGTTGCCCGCGGTGTGTTTTGCCGAGGAGATCCTCACGCCCGGACCCGGCCGCACCCGGGCGCTGATCACCCTGGCGGGCAATCCGGCCCGCTCGCTCCCGAACAGCGATGCTGTCGAAAGTGCCTTGGGCGCATTGGACTTCATGGTGTCGATCGACTGCTACCTGAACGAGACGACCCGCTACGCCGACGTGATCCTGCCGCCGCCGCCGCTAATGACCCGAGGCCACCATGACGTGACCCTTGCACACTTCCAGATCCGCAATGGCGCGCGGTACACCCCAGCCCTGCTCGACCTCGCCGACGGCGAGTTGGCGGAATGGCAGATCCTGTTGCGGTTGGCTGCGATCGCGCGCGGAACCCCGGAACGTTCGGTCGATGAGATGGACGACGAGGTGGCTGCCGTCGCGACGCGGCGCGCAGCCAAGCTCGTCGGCTGCGAACCGGAGCGCGCCGCCGCGGTGATCGCGGGCCGACGTGGGCCCCAGCGACTGCTGGACCTACGTCTGCGAAGCGGGCCCTATGGAGACCGCTTCGGCGTCGACCCGGACGGGTTGACTCTCGCACTACTGGAGGACAACCCGGACGGCATCGACTACGGGCCACTGACGCCTCGCGTCCCGGAGGTGCTGCGCACGCCGAACCGCCGGATCGACCTCATGCCGGAAATGATCGTCGCGGATTTGCCACGACTGCGTTCGAGCCTGGACCGTCCGAATGACGGACTGCTGCTGATCAATCGGCGCCAGCGCCGCGGGATGAACTCGTGGCTGCACAACGCGTTGCCGCAACCGGATGGCGGCCAGTGTGCGCTGCTGATCAGCCCGCATGACGCGGCGGAGCGCGGACTGGTAACCGGCGACCGGGTGGCGGTGGCGTCCCGTGTCACCACCGTGACAGCCGAGCTGCGGGTCGATGACGCGTTGCGTCCCGGGGTGGTGAGCATGCCGCACGGGTGGGGCCACGACGGGCCGGGTATGCGGACGTCTTGCGCGGCGGCGGTGCCCGGCAGCAATTACAACGCCCTTGTGGACGACACCACCGAGTTGGAGGCGCTGACGGCGTCACCGATCTTCAACGGCGTCCCGGTCACCGTGACGCGTAC
>NZ_LRRB01000200.1 GCF_001646865.1 Aldersonia kunmingensis
GCCTGCAGGTTGGTGTGGGTGAGCATGGCGCCCTTGGGTTTTCCGGTGGTACCCGAGGTGTACATAATGAGCGCGACGGTGTCCTCGGGGACATCGATCTCGGGCAGATCCGACGGATCCTCGGCGAGCAGCGCCTCGAAGTCCAGATGTGCCGAATCGTCACCGCCGTCGACAACGATCATGGTGTCGATCGCGCCCGTGGCAGCGCTCACGGCATCCATCAGGGGCGCAAGCAGTTTCTCGGTGACGATGACCTTGGCGCCGCTGTCGGCAACGAGGAACCCGACCTCGGCTGGGCTCATCCGGAAGTTGACCGGTACCGGAATCGCGCCGATCAGGTTCGCGCCCAATACGGCTTCGATGTACTCGGTGCGATTCAGCATCGTGATCAGGACGCGGTCACCGAATCGCACTCCGCGACGATGCAGGGCGGCGGCGAAAGCGTGGGACCGCTGATCGAGCTGACGCCACGTGGTGGACGTGTCCAGGTACCTGATCGCCGTCCGGTCCGGCGTCATGAACGAATGCCGACGTACCTGGTTGTTCCAGTGGTTTCGGCGCGAGCGCAGCGGCTCTGTGGTCAATTCGTTCGTCGACTCCGTGGTGGCGGTCATGCTCACTCCTGTCGTACGCGCGCGGCTCGATGGACCTGAACTGCTGCGGCTCTGTGTCCCCGGTCACACAGTTCTACGACGAATTCTTTCGCTCGGCAATGACCATCGAAGTTAATCGGTGTTCGCCCACGTATTCGGCGGGCCGGAGGAGCCACTCAGGTGCTCCGGCTTCCGCGGACCGAGTAGGCCGCATACGTCACACCCGACCCGAACGCCTTCGAGTCGAGAAGTTCCAGGCGTGGCAGCACGCAACCGTCCGGGAAGAACCGCCGACCACGGCCTTGCAAGACCGGGAAAGTGAACATGCGGAACTCGTCGACGAGCCCGGCCTCGATGAGCGCGTGCGACAGCCGGATGCTTCCCGTCAGCACGATCTCGCCGCCCGGCTGCTGCTTGAGGCGGCCCACCTCGTCGACCGGGTCACCGGACAAGAGCGTGGTGTTTGCCCACTCAGGGTCGGTCAACGTCGAGGTGACGACGTATTTCTGCGTCCGGTTCAGGTACTCGGTCCCACCGGTTGTGTCGTCGGACTGATGCGGCCAGAACGCGCGCATGTCCTCGAATGTCTGCCGACCGAACAGGACCGCGTCGCAACGCTCCTCCTGCCGCGCCAGCTCCGCGTTCATCTCGGCGTCGTGGGCGGTGGGGTCGAACCAGTCGTCGAGAAACTCGACAGCACCGTCGAGAGTGACGTTCTGGGTGAGAGCCAGGGTGCGCCCGGTCATATCGGTTCCTTCCCTCGCGACATGGGCTACCCGCGTCGGCGCGGAGCGAAAACGGTTCCGGTCACGCGGATAGCCGCAGTCGCGCGATCCGATTTCGGGTATTTCGCCGGCATCGGGCGGTTATGTTCGTGGCCGTACCGGGACCGCCAATCGCCTCGGCCCGGACGGACACCGCTGCGGAGGTACCGATGCCCACCGTCGAAACCGTGCGAGGACCGATCGATACAGCCGCCCTCGGCAAAGTGCTCATGCACGAGCACGTCTTTACTCTCGGCACCGAGGTGCGGGAGAACTATCCCGGGTTTCCCGACCCTTGGGACGAGGACGCACGCGTTGGGGATGCGGTGACGAAACTGACCGCGATGAAGCAGCGCGGTATCGACACGATCGTCGATCCAACCGTCATCGGACTGGGCCGCTACCTTCCGCGAATTCAGCGAATCAATGAGCTGGTCGACGTGAATATCGTTGCAGCAACAGGGATTTACACCTACAACGATGTTCCATTCCAGTTCCACTACCCCGTCCCGGGCGGGGGCGAGCCGATGGTGGATCTGTTCGTCCGCGACATTCGTGAGGGCATCGCGGATACCGGAGTCAAGGCCGGTTTGCTCAAGTGCGCCATCGACGAACCGGGCCTCACCGCCGGCGTGGAACGGGTGATGCGGGCCGTGGGTCGCGCTCATGTCGAGACCGGCGCGCCGATCACCGTGCACACCCATGTGCACACCCGTTCGGGCCTCGAGGTCCAGCGCGTCCTGCGCGAAGAGGGCGTGGATCTGACGAAGGTCGTCATCGGGCACTCCGGCGACAGCACCGACCTCGACTACCTCTGCGAACTGGCCGACGCCGGGTCGTATTTGGGCATGGACCGGTTCGGGTTGGATATCCTGCTGCCCTTCGAGGACCGGGTGAACACGGTGGCCGAACTGGCGCGGCGCGGATATGCCGAGAAGATGGTGCTTGCCCACGACGCGTCCTGCTACATCGACTGGTTCAACGAGGACACCGTGGCCGCGATGGCGCCGAACTGGAATTACACGCACATCAGTGACGACGTCCTGCCAGCTCTGCTCGATCGCGGGGTGACCGAAGCACAAATCGCGACGATGCTCGTCGATAATCCGCGGCGCTACTTCGAGAGTGCGCGCTAGGCGAGTACGCCGAGATCCCGAGCGCGCCGGACGGCATCGCGCCGCTTGGCCACATCCAATTTCGTGAGAATCGCCGAGACATGATGGTCGACGGTTTTGACGGACAGGTAGAGCCGTTCCGCCAGTTCCGCGTTGGTGAGCCCGAGTTCGAGCAGGCGCAGCACTTCGACCTGCCGCGCGGTGAGTCCGACGGAGTTCGCCAGCGTTGTCGATCTTCGCCGACCGGGGATGCCAGTAATGCCGCGCGATCGAAGATCCTTCCTAACTCGGTCTGCCAGCGCGTCGGCACCGAGCCGATCGAGTTTGTCGAGTCCCTTCCGGCATAGCGCCGGATCCGCGCCGAGTCGATCAGCGCGAGAGCCGCGTCGTAGGGCGTCGAAAGGCGTTGAAACACTTCTGCTGCCGCGGCGCACTCACCGTCGAGAAGGAGCCGGTACGGCTCGGCGACACCGGTTACGTCGACCGTGACGCCCAACCGGTGCAGCCATGCGGCCAGCTCGCCGCGAGACCACTCCAGTCCTTCGCCGGATGACGACTCGAGCAGTGCTGTGCACTCGTCGATACGAATGTCGTCGGACCCGGTGATCCACATCGATTCGGCGATGGCGGCAGCGGCCGGCAGCATTCGGATCAGTTCGCCGTAGCGTTGTGCCAATTGCCAGGCGTCGTCGATCCCATTGCGCGCGAGACCATCCCGGCGCAGCCGGACAAGGCCACCGATGAGCAGCGGCCAGGTTCGTGCCAGGGGCGCGCTCGGACCGTCGAGCACCGTATCGGCATCGATGACCGCCGAATCCCATTCGCCGAGAAGGAACTGAAGCCGCGCCCGTGTGCCTAGCTGCCAGACACGGCAGATTGGCAAGTCGTGCTCGACCATCAGCGGCAGACTGACGTCGAGCAGGTCCGCAGCCGGCTCGAGACGCCGTTGCTCGACGTCGAAGTAGATCAGATTGCTGTAACCGCTCGAGTAGGTCTCATCGACGTATTTGGGTCCCCCCGCCAAGATCGACAGGATCGCCTCGCGACCGGCGTGATCGTTTCGCAGTACCGCGCAATAGTTCTCGATCAAATGCACCCGCGCGCAGCGCGGGGTCTTCCACCCGTTCCGCGATCTCGACCGCACGGACAAGAGCCGTGTCCGCGCGGTCGAGGTCGCTCGCATGCAGCGCCATGAAGACCTGCATCGCGAAGCCATGCCCGAGCTGAACAATCTTCTCCGCGTCAGCCGTGGTCGCGTCGTCGGAAAGCACTGCGACTGCGCGGGCGGTGTGATCCTCGGCCAGGGTCCGGTTCGCGTTGGACCACTCGTAGACCGCGAGCGCGTGGTGATCCGCGCTGACCGCTGCCATCGCCCCCTGTTCGCGGCGGATTCGGAGGGCACGCGCGCACGCGTCGATCGCATCATCGAGCCGATCGATCAGGTAGAACTCCGCCGCGAGCGACTCGAGCAGACCAGCCTCGTCGTCGGCCGCGAGCGGCCCACCTCGCTCGAGGGGCGACTGTGAAGAAATCGGCGGCCTGCGTATGCGCACCGGACCGTGCAGCCGCGTGGCCCGCGTCGCGCGCAGCGCGCCGAATACGTTGGTGGTCACCGGCTTCCAGCGCGTGGTAGGTCAGAACGGCCGGGTCTATTTCTGGCGCGCCCTCATACGCGGCGATGAGCCGCCGATGCAGACCGGCCTCGGCGCCGGGCGGCATGGCACCACCGATTGCCAGCCGGTACAGGTCGTGCCGGAACGCAAGCCCGCGCGACGTTCGCTGGATCAACCCGGCATCCGCCAAGGCGCGCAAAGGCCCGCACACCGTTCGCGCGGGCGGTGAGCCGACCGAACTCTGCCGCGCATTCGGCGAGCCTCATGGAGGTCGATGGTAGTCCGAAACAGGCATCCGAGCAGGGCAAACACACCCGTTCGGGTGTACGGCGACCGTCACCCGGTTGGCCAAAGATAGGGAGTTTCTCCCCATGCGCGAGCGGTACTCGGTGGCCGAATCTTGAACTACCACGACACCGTCACGGAACCACCACCAACAGGAGAATCCCATGAAGCGCTATGTCATCGAACGAGAGATTCCCGGTGCGAGCGAACTCGACGAGGAGGAACTCGCGAAGATCGCCGTCGAGTCCAATGCCGCCGTGGCGTCGCTGCAGGTGTCGTACCGGTGGATCACCAGCTATGTCGCCGGAGACAAGTTGTACTGCATCCACGAGGCCGAGGATGCAGACGCGATTCGCGAACATGCGCGGCGCGGCGGTTTTCCGGCAGATGTCGTGTCTGTCGTCGCGAACGAGTTCGGGCCGCACACCGCCGAACTCGCCGACCAGAGGTGACGGGCGCACGTGTAATGAGCTCCATCCCTACCCTCGCCGGTGGCGTGTCGACCGCGTTCTTCGTGGTCGCCACGCTGCCGATGTTGTGGAAGGCGGCTGCCACTCGAGACCTGTCCTCCTACAGCATCGGCAACATCGGGCTGGCCAACGCCGGCAATCTCGTCCACGCCGTCTACATCCTGAGCCTGCCGCCCGGTCCGATCTGGGTGCTGCACGGGTTCAATGTGAGTACGACGGGGCTCATGCTCGTCTGGTACCTACGTCACCATGGCTTGTCCGGATCGCGAAAGTCCGTGATTCCCAATGATTCGCACGACTTGGGCGGAACAGCCGGTGCGGGTCGGATGACTTCAGTCGGAGCCGAGCACTGGTCGGACCATCCGCGTCACGTAGTCGGCGATCGTGTCGACATCGGCCTGTGCGAGCGCAGGTGTCGCGATCTTCTGCCGCATGACAACCACGCCGAGCAGGAGAGCATCAAGCAGTTCGGCACGCAGGGCGGCGTCGGGGCCAGGAAGTCGGTTGCCGAATCCCTTCGTGAACGTCGTCTCGATCATGTCCCTGATGACCGCGGTTATCGTCTCGTTGTTGAGCGCGCCCGCAAGTAGTTCGAGGGTCCCGGTTCCGGATGCGGTGACCTCGAGCACTTCGTGCAGCATCGCGGCTGGAACTTCGTCCAGCGGCGCCGACGTGGCAATGCTTTCTGCGGCCGATCCGCCGGTACGGACCGCTTCGATGAAAAGCGCTTCCTTGGAACCGAAGTAGCGGTTGATCAGCGCTTGGTTCACGCCGACGACGGCGGCGATATCGCGCGTGGTCGTCTGGGCCGCACCCTGCTGGCCGAGCAACACCCGAGTCGCGGCCAATAACGCATTCCGCGTTGCCGCGGCATCACGACGTCGGGGTTGGGACTCGTCGGCGACCATCGAGCAGCGGCCTTTCGCTCGGATAAACGGCTGATCGCCAAGCTTAGGTCACCAATCGTGTCGTGACCCGAGACACAGCACACATAAGTCTTCACGCGTTGACTTACCCCTCGACTGCTCCTACAGTTCAAGTCATCAGCTGATTACTTGCGCCGCCCGTGACGGCGCATTCGGCGTTTCCGTAACCCTCGTTCAAGGAGTTTCGTCGTGCATTCGACTCCGTCTGACGCGCGCTCCGGTGCCGTCATCGCGACCCTCGCCTTCGCCGGCACGGTCGCGGCAATCATGCAGACCCTCGTCACTCCGCTACTCCCCCATCTTCCCGAGATGCTGCACACGACGCCGTCGAATGCGACCTGGGTTATCACGGTGACATTGCTCGTTGCCGGTGTGTGCGTTCCGATTACAGGCCGGTTGGGCGATCTGCTCGGCAAGCGTCGGGTACTGCTTGCCTGCACGGTGCCACTCGCGCTGGGATCGGTTGTCTGCGCGCTGTCTGCCTCGGTGCTGCCGATGATCATTGGCCGCGGACTGCAGGGCCTCGGCATGGGCATGGTGCCGCTCGGCATCGCACTGCTTCGCGATGCCGTCCCGACAGAGAGGCTGAGTTCTTCGATCGCCCTGGTGAGCGCATCGATGGGCATTGGCGGCGGCATCGGACTGCCGCTTGCCGCCGCAGTCGCCGAGTACGCGAACTGGCATGTGCTGTTCTGGGGTTCGGCGACACTTGCGGTGATGACTGCCGCCCTCGTGTGGTTCTTCGTCCCGAGCAGCCCACCGGCCGCGAAGGGACAACGCTTCGACGTTCCCGGTGCCGTTGGCCTCGCGATCGGCCTTGTCGCGCTGTTGCTTTCGGTGTCCAAGGGCGCGGATTGGGGTTGGACATCGGCCACCACGCTGGGCCTGTTCGTCCTCGCCGCCCTCGTACTGCTGGCCTGGGGCGCCTGGGAGTTGCGCACGCGTGAACCGCTGGTCGATCTGCGCACGACCGCCCGACCTCGCGTCCTGACGACGAACATTGCCTCGATCTTCGTCGGCGTCGGGATGTACGCGAGCATGCTGGTCGTCCCGCAGATTCTGCAGCTGCCCGAGTCGACCGGCTACGGTCTCGGCCAGTCGATGCTGGCTGCCGGCCTGTGGATGCTCCCGGGCGGACTCATGATGATGATCGTTTCGCAAATCGGCGGACGGATTACCGACCGCCTTGGACCGAAGTTCACATTGATGGGCGGCATTTCGGTCCTCGTCGCCGGATATGGACTGTCGCAGTTGC
>NZ_LRRB01000252.1 GCF_001646865.1 Aldersonia kunmingensis
ATCACCCGCACCCTGATCAGTGACCCGTTCGATGCGCAGGAGGCGGTGAAGGACATCAAGGACGCCCTGGCGGGACGGGCCGGGCGCCGGATGGAAGTGGACGCGCGCGGCGCGACAGTGCTGCTGCGCACGCTTGCGCTGCGCCCGCACGGGCGATCCGCGGGTGCCGCCGTGCTGGTCCGCGACGTGACGGAGGTGAAGCGCCGCGACCGGGCACTGCTGAGCAAGGACGCCACGATCCGCGAGATTCACCACCGGGTGAAGAACAACCTGCAGACCGTCGCCGCGCTGCTGCGACTACAGGCGCGGCGCACCGAGAACGAGGAAGCCCGGGTCGCGCTGACCGAGTCGGTTCGCCGGGTCACGGCGATCGCTGCGGTGCACGACATGCTGTCCATGTCGGTGGACGAGGAGGTCGACCTCGACGAGGTGGTCGATCGGCTGCTGCCGATCATGGCCGACGTGGCCACCGTGCATACGGCGCCCATCGGGGTGCGGCGCGAGGGCAGTCTCGGCGTGCTGTCCGCGGAACGGGCGACGCCGCTGGTCATGGTGCTGACCGAATTGGTGCAGAACGCCATCGAGCACGCCTTCGATCCCGGCAGCGGCGGACTGGTGACAATCAAGGCGGACCGGTCCGCGCGCTTTCTCGACGTCGTGATCAACGACGACGGCCGGGGTCTGCCGAACGGGTTCAGCCTGGAACGTTCCGACCGACTCGGACTGCAGATTGTGCGCACGCTGGTCACCGCCGAACTCGGCGGCTCGATCGGCTTGCACCCGGGTGGTGACGGCGGCACCGACGCAGTGCTCCGGGTTCCGCTCGGACGCCGGTCGGGTCGCGGTTAACCTGCGCGTTCGTCGCTCGTCCAGCCGGGCGCGGGCACGAAAAAGGCCCGGCACCAAAGTGCGCCGGGCCCGATCCGAGTTATTCGTCAGACAGCGCTGCGTGCACGCGTCCGAGCGTTGCGCCGCTTGAGGGCGCGTCGCTCATCCTCACTCATGCCGCCCCACACGCCGGCGTCCTGGCCCGATTCGAGGGCCCAAGACAGGCAGTCAGCGGTGACTGGGCAGCGATTGCAGACGAGCTTGGCATCCGCAATCTGCGCGATCGCCGGGCCGCTGTTCCCCACGGGGAAGAACAGTTCCGGGTCTTCATCGCGACAGATTGCCGTGTGGCGCCAGTCCATCCTCTGCTCCTTACCGGGCGCCCACACCGGGGCGCCGTGTCGTTTTGTTTGGCTTAAATGAGTGCGAACGGCATGTTTCCGCACTGTTGCATGTGAATGCTTTCACGATCACCATAGACGCCAATAGGGTCCGGCGCACCGTGGGGAACCTCACTTCTGTTAAGGTGCCCCTCCGCAGTTTGCGCGTACCTTTTTACTCCGTCAACGATGTTTGCGCACGATAACGGCCAGACTGGTGTTCGTCACGCAGATGTAGATCTTGCCGGAACGACCACTTCGAGCGCATTAGGAATAGATGTGAAACGCACCTCATTCCGAACTCCGACGTAGTCGCCGTCGAGCTGGAAGGCGATCGGCTCGCTTGATCGGATGGTGACGCAGGGCACATCGTCGACGCGAAACAATATGCGGGACTTGGGTTGTGCACCCTCGCGCAACAGCTGCGAAGCCACCCGCAGGGTCGCGAGTACCCCGGTCGAGCGCATGGCGAACACACCGAGGCCAGTGTCGAAGTTGGTGCCCGGATTGGTGGAGACCGGCTTGGCGTCCATGAAGGTCCACGGGCTCGAATTTGAGACAAAGGCGTAATGAACATCGCCCACCGGATCGGTGCCGGGGACCTCGACCGTGAGGGTCGGCTCGTTGCGCTTGTTGCGGAAGAACTCGCGCAGCGTCGTGCGCACGTATCGCGTCGGCGTCGCCGTCCTGCCGCGGCCACGGCTGTCGTCCACCGCCGCACAGACGCGCGCGTCGAGGCCGAGGCCGGCGTTGAAGCCGAACCACCGCGCGGTGCCGAGCGCGGCCGGGGAGTCCGGGTCGGGCCCATCTTCGGTCGGCTCGCCTGCGCTGGGTGATTCCGCGGTCTCATCGGGCGCCGTGCCGGCTGCGAAGCCGAGCCCGATGCGGCGCCGGGTGCCCTTGCCGATCAGGTCGATGAGCTGATTCGTCGCCTCCACCGGGTCCGGCGCGATCCCGAGCGATCGTGCGAAAACGTTCGCCGAGCCACCGGGCAGTACGGCCAACCGCGGCAGGCCGTCGGGGCGGACATAACCGCCCGGGTCGTCCGGTCGCGGAAGGAAACCGTTGATCGCCTCGTTGATCGTGCCGTCGCCGCCGTGCACGACGATGAGGTCCATGCCGTTCGTGGCCGCCCAGCCGGCAAGTTCGGCGGCATGCCCGCGGCGCATGGTGTGCGCGACGGTGAGCTGCATCCGGCTCTCGAGCGCATGCGCGACCAGGTCACGCGCGGCCTGCGTCGTCGAGGTGGCATTGGGGTTGACGATCAGCAGCGCTCGCACGGGCCATGAGCCTAGCTGCCCGCACACCCGCTGGGTGGGGGACGCGACGGGGAACACAGGTGGCCGGCTTATAGGGTTGTGGCGTGTCAGAGCAGCCCGAACAGCAGCCCGCGCAGGATCGACGACCGGCCGCCGTGCCGACGACGGTGCGAGTCGCCGGCTCGTTGGTGACGCTCGAAGGCACGGTCGCCGTCGTCGTCGCGATCACGCTGATCGTGCGCGCGCTGCTCGGCCACGATCAGAGCGGAGCCAGCGGATACGGCACCGCCTCCTGGTTCATCATCCTCGGCGGCGCAGTCCTGGCCGCGGGACTGGCCCTGCTCTTCGGCAAGCGTTGGGGCCGGGCGATCGCGGTGGTCGCGCAGGTGCTTTTGCTGCCCGTGGTGTGGTCGCTGCTGACCGACTCGGATCAGCCGGTGCTCGGTGGATTGCTCGGCGCGGTCGTCGTGGCATCGCTCGGGTTCCTGCTCTGCGGCCCGACCTCGGCCTGGATGGCCGACCAGTACGCCCAGGCCGACCAGGACTGATCTCAGTCTCGTTTCTGGTCGTGCTCCCGGGGCGAAACTTCCGGCCCGCTCAGAGCACCGGTGCCCAGTTGGCGGCATCCTCGAGCGCCGCACCGGTAAGCCGGTAGTTCGTCCAGTCGTCCTGCGCGTCGGCGGACAGTGCGCGGTAGAAGCCGATCGCGGGTTCGTTCCAATCGAGCACCGCCCAGGTGAGCCGCGAGTAGCCCTTGTCGACGCATTCACGCGCCAGTGCGGAGATCAGCGCCCTGCCGTGGCCGCCGCCGCGCATCTGCGGCCGGACGTACAGGTCCTCGAGATAGATCCCGTGCACGCCGTCCCAGGTGGAGAAGTTCAGGAACCACACGGCAATCCCGATCACCTCGCCACCGGACTCGACCACGTGCGCGAACGCGGCAGGGGTGGGACCGAACAGGACGGTGTGCATCTGCTCGGTGGTGACCGTGCATTCGTCGGAGGCCCGCTCGTAATCGGCAAGTTCGTGTACCAGCGCGACGATGGCCGGGACATCGTCAGGCTCGGCTCGGCGCACGACGCTCGCAGTCTCCGTGGTGCTCATAGCACCTTCATAGCACCGGCACAGCGACGTTGTGCGTGACGATCTGCCGGACTCCGTGCTCGAAGCCGAGCACCGTGTAGGCGGCCGGGGAGAACCCGAACCGGCGGCCTTCCCGCACGGGCAGTTCGAGCCACCGGGCGATGAGTGTCCGGGAGAAGTGTCCGTGACCGAAGAGGACCACATCGCGGTCGGGTAGTTGTGCGGCGGACACGTGGAGAACCGTGTCGGCGCGGCCTTGCACGGATTCCGCGGACTCGCCGTTCGGGCACGGATGGGTCCACACCGACCAATGCGGGGCGGTCTCGTGAATCTGTGCGGTGGTGAGGCCCTCGTAGTCGCCGTAGCCCCATTCGACGAGGTCGTCCCACTGCCGTTGGACGGTCATCCCGGCCAATTCGGCTGTGCGCAGCGCGCGGCCGCGTGGGCTCGAAATCACCATCGGATTGCGTAATTCGAGGTCGGCGAGTGCCGGCGCGATCGCACGGGCTTCGCGTTCCCCGGTCTCGGTGAGCGGCAGATCGGTGTAACTCGTGTGCTGACCCGAACGAGACCAGGTGGTTTCGCCGTGTCGGAGCAACACCAACCGCGCATTCGGGGCGATCATGGGTACATCTTGCCCGTCTCGGCCGCGCCGTTCACGACAATGATCGCCCTTACCGATCGGGTTGGTCCCAACACTCGCCGGATGCGTCGAATTACGGAAGGATCGTGCGCGTGACGACAATTCTCGCAGTCGCGAATCAGAAGGGTGGAGTGGCGAAGACGACGACGGTCGCGTCGCTTGCCGCGGCGCTCGGCGCGCTGGGGCACGCCGTGCTCGTCGTGGACCTGGATCCGCAAGGCTGCCTGACGTTTTCGTTCGGACACAACCCCGACCGACTCGAGGAGTCGGTGTACGAGGTCCTGACTGCGGACAAACATGCCAAGGAGGTCTTGCTCGAGACTTCCGAGGGTGTCGCGCTGCTTCCGGCGTCAATCGACTTGGCCGGCGCCGACGCGGTGCTGTTGATGCGGCCCGGGCGCGAATTCGCGCTCAAGCGCGCGCTCGCACCGTTCCGCGGTCATTTCGACGTCATCCTCATCGATTGCCCGCCTTCGCTGGGCATCATGACGCTCAATGGTCTGACCGCGGCGGATTCGGTGCTCATTCCGTTGCAGTGCGAGACCCTCGCGCATCGTGGAGTGGGACAGCTGTTGCGCACTGTGCGCGAGGTGCAGCAGATCACCAACCCGGACCTGCAGTTGCTCGGCGCCCTGCCGACGCTCTACGACGCTCGGACGACGCACGCGCGCGATGTGCTCGCCGATGTAGCGGACCGGTACGACCTACCCGTCCTTGCACCGGCGATTCCACGCACGGTCCGCTTCGCGGAAGCCTCGGCGTCCGGGGCCACGGTTCTGGCGGGGCGCAAGAACAAGGGGGCGATCGCCTACCGCGACTTGGCGAAAAATCTCGCGGGGTACTGGTGGGGCGGTAAGGCACTGCAGACGTTCTCGCCCGAGGCCTGATTAACGGGTTACCCAGCGCCACAAACCTTTTGGCGATCCGCACACGCATTGCGTGTGCGGATCGCCATTTGGTGTGCGGCAGGAGCGGAGCCTGCGGAGCGACCCGTGGGCAGGAGCGGAGCCTGCGGAGCGACCCGTGCGGCAGGAGCGGAGCCTGCGGAACGCCGCGGGTCAGCTGAACAGGCGGGCCAGTTCTTCGTTGCTCGGCGTCCAGGCCGCCGGCCAGTCGGTCGGGCGGCAGACCGCGTCGGTGCCGCCATCGGCGAACAGCACGGATCCGCACAGCAGCGACGAACCGGGCCCGAGCAGGAAGTCCGCGACCGCGGCGATCTCCTCGGGGCGGCCGCGCCGACCCATCGGCACCGGGTAGTAATCGAGCGCCTTCGCCAGATCGGGGTTCACATCCGCCCCGCTGGTCATCGGGGTGTCGATCATCCCCGGTGCGATCGCATTCAGTCGGATTCCTTCGCCAATCCAGTTGGCCTGCACAGCTTCTCGACGCACCCACCACGCCAGGGCGAGCTTGGTGGCGGGGTAGGCGAGTAGTGCGCCGAGCGACTCACCGAGCGCGGTGGCCTCGTCCTCGGTGCCCTCGAGGCAGGCGGTGACCAGATCCTCCGGGATGCCCGGCTGGGTGGTGGTGCTGCTCGACGAGATCACCACCGCCGATGCCGAGCCCGCCCGGCCGAGCGCAGGGCGCAGGCCGGTGAGGAAGTCGACCGCGCCGTAGTAGTTGACCGCGACCATCTTCCCGCCCGGGTGCGGGGACAGTGAGCCAAGTCCGGCGCAGCACACGACACCATGGACGATGCCACCGCATGCCTCCGTCACTGCAGCGACTGCGGCCGCGCGGCCCTCGGCCGTGCTCAGGTCCGCGGTCACATCGACATCTGCGATATCCACACCCACGACAGTGTTGCCCGCTTCGGCCAGCCGACGGGTCGTTGCCGCGCCGATTCCCGAGCGCGCGCCTGTCACTACAAAATTCGCCATGCGCCGAACCTAGGTCATCGCGTTCGCGGGCCAGTGCGCCACCTCGCCTGCGCTGCTCAGGCGAGGGCGACCAATTCCTCGCCGCGTTGCTCGAGGATGGTGCTGCCGCTCACGGAGGTGAGGATTGGACCGTCCAGTTTCTCGTCGCGCGCCACCGGCACCCGTCGCAGTTGGTTTCCGGAGAGCGGGTCGATCACGGCGATCGCGCCGGGCACGGGCACGATGACGACGCCAGCCATCGCGGTGCCGGGTCCGATGGCATCGAGTGAGGACCACAGCGGCGTCAGATCGCCGGCCCGCAACGCGACAACAGCGACACCGGTCCACAGCAGGTAGGCCCCAGGCACGCGCACCGCCACCGCGTCGGCGGGGAGCTCTTCGGACAGCGGATACCGCGCCACCTCGGTACCGGTGGCGTCGTAAACCCCAAGGTAGGGCCGCCGACCTGCGCCGTCGCCGGGAATGTAGATCGTGACCCGATCACCGGAGGCGGCGAGGATCTTGCCCGCACCGCCCGGGGGCAGATCGGCGAGCACCAGGGACGCGTACTCCTCGGGTTTGGTCGGATCCTTCGGCGCCGGGTTGAGCAGGGTCAGCCGATTCCCTGCTTCGCCGGGGCATTGTTCGAGCACCGCGACCCGCGTGCCGCTCGATGCCGCCGAGCGCAGCGCGCAGCCGGTGCGGGGCTGGCTGCGCGGATTCACCGGGGCATCGACGTAGCCGTATTCGAGGGTGCGGACGAGATCGGACCGCCACAGCTCGAGCCGGTTTGGTCCCAGCGAGAGCACGTAGGTCCCGTCCTCGCTGAGTTGGACGGTGTCGTCGGCGTAGCTCGAGCGCGCGG
>NZ_LRRB01000191.1 GCF_001646865.1 Aldersonia kunmingensis
GCACTGAACCGCGGAAGGCGGAGTTGAGGTTGCGAAACTGCCGCAATGCGCCTGAATCTGCGATGACGGTTGGGTCCGCTCCGATTGTTTCAACAATCAACATCTTCTCTGCGCCTGACGATTTGGGCTAGGCGGGGAGGCCAGGGTGTCGGTCATCCGGGTTCCCCGCGTCCAACGCGTTCAATCATCTTCGAACGTGAACAAACTTCGCGCTGTTTCACGGCTTGCATCGACATCGCACGTCGATGTGAGTAATAATCTTCTCGCGAGCAGCCGATTTCATCACTCGCTCGATGACTGTGAGAGTCCCCTTGGTCTCTCGCCCGATCGGTTACTTGTTGGCGTACCTCAGCTCGAGGTTCGCGGCGCACCCCATGCTGCGTCGCCCGCGCTGGAACAGTGATCTGCCCTACGAGGCATGTTGACGACGTTCTATGCACGCGAAGCGAGGTGGGGGCCAGTATGCGTACTGCGATTCTTATGTCACGGCGGGCCTGGTGCGCCTATTCTCAGGCCGCTCGGCCCGGCTGGTTGCCCGCCGTGCGGCCGACACCGGTGTGGTGGCGGACGAAAAAGTGTGGGCGGCGAGCACCGCCGTGAATGACCTGGTCGAGTTCCGCACGCGCCGACAAGAGTCGCGCACGTGGCCGGTGCAACGGCCCGAAGCAAAAAAGCGTCTCAGCGCAATTGTTTGCCGCTGGGTGACCTTCATATCCTCGGGGTGACTACGAAAATTATGAGCTGCAGAGCTTAAACCGCAGTGAGGTCGAGTTGAGTCTTCGTATCCCCACCGACGTAGAGCTACGCAGGGGTGCTCGCAGTGCGGGACCGGACAGCGTCGTAGGCGTACGTTGTCTCGTCGACAGAATCACTCAGTGCAGCAGCGAATTTGGCAGCAATGACATCGATCGATTCTCGTTCGCCGCGTTCGAGTCGCTGGTCCACGCGGTCATGACGGCGACCGCGACCGAATTGGAGGTGAATGCGGAAGCGTGAACGAGAGAACCCCCAGTCGTTAGCGGCGACCGGGGGTCGGAGACCAAGTGGTTAGCGGCCACTCAGCCCATTCTCTGAGCAGAGAGGAACTCTGCCATGTCGACGATAGTCGATGACTCGATGCTTGTGCATGTAGTCCGAACACGAGCGGTTTGTGCTGTTCGACGTCACGGACCCGGCTCCCCGACGATCCACGTGCACTCCGCCGTGGATGCAACCGATCGGGGTCCTCACCGAGGAACACGGCGGATGAAACCTCGGCTCCTCGGTGCGCGCGCAATCGCGACAATCGGGACGGTCGCCGATTCTAGTTCATGTGTGCCACAGGGCTTTACCGGTTTCGCGGCTAGGCGAGCCTCCGTCGACGAGCTCGCATATTCGATATGCACGCTCTGGGCGGAAGCGATCAGGTCATGACTGCATTTCACTCTCTGCTCGCAACCAGCACGGCCGCGTGCGCCGCGTTCGCGCTCACCCTGACCCCGGCCGCTGAGGTATCCGCGTCACCCGCGGCAGAACAAGCGGGCTGCCCAGCGGTGATGGCCGCGTTCATGTCCGGCACAGGGGAAGGCGATGAGCGTTCGAGCCCCGAAACCCCAGTGGGCTTGCTGGCAGCACCAGCGAATGCGCTGCGGGCACGGTTCGGTGATCGCGTGCAGGTGGCGTTTCCGCCATCGTCACGCTCGGCTTTCAACAAGGGCTTGTCGTATGCGCAGTCGAAGACTGCCGGCGCCACCGCCCTGAAGGACACCCTGTCTGGGTTCTTTCGGAAGTGCCCGGCCTCGAAGGCAGCGCTGGTGGGGTACTCACAGGGTGCAGACTCGGCAGGGGACGTGGCCGCCGACATCGGCTGCGGACGTGGCCCGATCACTGCGGACCGGGTGATTGCGATCGGGTTGATCGCAGACCCGCATCAGGGCACGCAGGGCGGGAAGCTCGTCGGTCCGCCGGTCACAGGGACTGGCATCGCAGGTCCTCGTCCGGACGGTTTCTGCGGCCTGTCACCGGTGGTGGCGCAGTTTTGCGACCCAGCCGATAGGTACTGCTCGACAAACGCGACCCAGAATCCGGTGATTGCATCGCTGGGCCGGATGTTGGACCCCTCAAATGGGCGGCAGTCACCGGAGGATTTGACGACCGATTTCTCGGCCGCGGACCCAGGAAAGCTCGCGGACAACGTCGAGACGATCAGAGCGCACGCCGGCTCGACCAATCCGGCGGACACCACCGTCGTCGCGGAGGCGACGCGCTCGGCACTGGGCACCCTGCAGCCGCTGCACGATGTGGCGAGTTGGGCGGAGTCGAATCCCGGTGTGCACCACGAGTTGAGCACTGCCAGCCCGGGGTCTGTTCAGGCACAGGCCGGGGGAGTGCTCGCGACCTTGGAGTCGATGGATCTGCCCGCCGCGATCGGGTCGCTGCGCACGATTGGAGACCGCATCGCAGCGGCGACGGCACCGAAGGCTGCGGGTGTCGAGGATGTGGCGGGGGAGTTGTCCGCGCAGACCGCGGCGTTGACCGCGACGCCGGCGGATCAGTTGTCGGCGGCATCGCGGGTGCTGTCGGTGCTCAAGCCCTCGACCATGATCGGGCAGGTCACGAATGTGGTGAAGAACGGGCTAGATCTGGCGGTGAATGTCCCGCAGATCCTCGACCGGCTCAACCAGGTCGGGCCGATCCTGCTTGGCCCCGACACCCCGGTCGGGAAGGTCGACCAGCTGCAACGGGTGTTCGGAGATCTGAACAACCTCTTCCGGCCGATCGTGGTCTTGGCGGCGGGCGTAGACCTGCACCTGGTGTCGGGCGTACTGAACATGCTTGGGCCGCTCGATCCCTCCGGTGTCGTGTCGATCGCCGCGCTGGTGGTGGACCTGCTCGGCAACCTCGACGTGATCGGGTTGGCGCGGCAGTTCGGGCAGTTGCAGAACGACCTCTGGGGTGTGGCGCACGCGATCGCCTCGGGCGCAGACCCGCTCAGCATCGGCGGCTCATTGCTGCGCCTGGTCCCGACCGCGCTCGGGTTCGCCACGATCGCGGTCAAGGCCTTGACCGGTGGCACAAAAATCGATCCGGCCGCGTTGGATGGCGTCCTGCCCAGCGCCGCGGGTCAGCTGGTGTCCGCCGAGGGCGCGGATTCGTTGTCGCAGCTGCTCGGCGAGGGAGCGGATGCATTGGGGTTCTTTACCTCCGGGGCGCACCAGTCCTACGACACCACCGTGATCGACGCGGCAGGCCGCACGGCGCTGCAATGGCTGACGCAGTGGCTGATCAACCGCATCACCCCGCTCGCGGGCCCCGCACCGGCAGCAGGCCGGTGATGTCGATGAGCGGTAGCGGCGCGGGCGGCACGGCCACCGTGTGGCTGCTTGCAGCCGTGGCGACGCCGTTCGCGCTGGCGGCGATGTTCCTGGTGGCGGTGACCGGGCACCGCGACCCGGCCGACCCGAATTGCCTGCCGGACATGCCCCGCGACGGGGCCCCGATGGGGTCGGGGCGGGTGGTGATGCCCATGGAGCCGGGGGTGTTTCAGCTCAGCAGTGGTTTCGGGCCCCGCGAGGGTCGCTTCCATAGCGGGCAGGACCTGGCCGCACCCGCAGGCACCCCGATCGTGGCGGCGACGGATGCGACGGTGGTCGCGGCGGGCCCGGCGAGCGGGTTCGGTAACTGGATCGTGCTGGACACCATGATCGACGGGCAGAAGCTGTCGACGGTGTACGGGCACATGTACGACGACGGGGTCCTCGTGCGCATCGGCGAGCGAGTGCGGGCGGGCCAGCGCATCGCCAACGTGGGCAGCAATGGCGAATCCACCGGCCCACACTTGCATTTCGAGGTCTGGCCGGGTGGCCGTCTCTCCGGCGGGCACGCGATCGACCCGGCGCCGTGGTTGCAGACACGCACCCGCGCCAGTGGTCACACCGCCACCGCCGCCTCGTCCACCGAGCGCAATCGGCGAGCCGGCTCTCCCCAGTTGGCCGCGGCAACCGCCGACGGTGGTGTGGAGATGGCGGCGCTGCCGGCAGACAAGGGCAGTGAGGCGCATTGGCAGGTAGACACGATCCGGCTGGTCCGCGCAATCACGACCCGATTTCCGCAGATCACCGCGATCGGCGGATGGCGTCCTGCAGATGCATATCCCGATCACCCGTCCGGGCGTGCAGCGGACATCATGATCCCGGGCTGGGACACCCCCGACGGCAAGAAGCTCGGCGACGAAGTAGCCGACTACGTGATGGACAACAGAACCGCTTTCGCGGTGGTGTACGTGATCTGGCGCCAGCAGTACCGCCCCGCCGACGGCACCCCAAACACCATGGAAGACCGGGGCTCGCCCACGCAGAACCATTTCGACCACGTCCACGTAACCACCCAGGGCCACGGTTACCCGAAACCAGGCCAAACCTACGGCCCCGTGCCTGGCGGACCCGGAACCGTTGAGTCGCCGCGGTCGGGCTGCGACGACGCATCGGCCGGCCCGGGTGGGTCGTTGAAGGCGGGGTCGGTGCCGGCGCCGTTCCAGCCTTGGATCCTCAAGGCTGCCCGCACGTGTGCCGAGGTCAGCGCGCCACTCTTGGCGGCGCAACTGGAGAACGAATCCGGGTTTGAGGTGACCGCGCACAACGCGGCCTCAGGCGCAGACGGCCCTACCCAGTTCGTGCCCGCCACGTGGGCCGCGAAGGCAGTCGACGGCGACGGGGACGGCACTCGGAGCACCCGCTCCATTCCGGATGCCGTGATGACCCAGGCGGCCTATGACTGCGAACTCGCCGGTATCGCGAAAGACGCTGTCGCCCATGGCCGTCTGCATGGAGAAATCGAGCCGTTGATGTTGTCGATGTACAACTGCGGACCCGGAGCCACCCTCGCCGAGGGCGGGGTGTGTCAGAACCCGGAAACCCGCAGCTACGTACGCACCATCCCCGAACGCGCCGCCACCGTGTTCACCGCCCCCAACGAGGTCAACACATGACCGGGGACCGAACCACGCGAATCGTCTGCGGGACAGCGCTGCTGGTCGTTGTGCTCGCCGGCTGTGGCCTCGGGGGAGAGGACCTGGCGACCTCGGTGGTGCCGGCTCAACAATGGACCCCGCCAGCACCGGTCGATGACGATACCGGTAGCGCTGCAACAGGGCCGGCGCCGCCGGTTCGCGCCGCGACCCCGCTGCCGTTGGCAGGCGTGGATCGCACCGATCCGGACGCGACGGCGCGGGCCGCGCTGGTGGTGTGGTTTTCCTGGAATACCAACACCGACACTGGTCCCAACGATGCCGCCGCCCGGGCGTTGCCGCTGCTGAGCGAACAGCTCGCTGCCGCGGTCACCGGGTCCGCGTCGGTGACCGGCCCTGGGGCGCAGTGGGCCCGGTGGGCCGCCGCGCACGCCACCATCGACGTGCGCGTGGACGCCTCGACTGAACTGGTTCCGCCGCAGACCGCGACCGAAGCGATCCGGGTGTTCACCGTGACCCAGACCGTGTACGACCCCCAGGGCCGCGTCCTGGACACCCGCACCCCGACGGTCGGGGTGGTGCTGCACCGCCACGACGTCGCCTGGGAGGTGACCACGATCGATGAACGCTGAAACCCACGGCCCAACAGACAGTCCCGTACAAGTCGCCCTATCAGGAAGGGGAGTATCGATGAACCACGACGAACAGGCCTACTGGGCCGAGGAACCGGTCAACCTGATCCTCCAGGGCCGCCGCACACCCGCCGCGGTACCGCCGGCGACCGAAGCGACTGACACCGGACCCGAGGACACAACCGACAAGTCAACCGAGCCGGACTGCGACACAGGAACTGTGGAGCCAATCGATGGCGCCGGGGCCGCGCCGGACGCCGATGCTGCATCCGAACCCGCGCGGGATCCGGCAGGGGGGTTGTTGGCCGATCCGCCGGGACCGGAGTGCGATCCGGCGCGGTGGGGGTTTCGGGGTGAGGTGAACCGGCTGCTCGGCGGGTGGGGGCGACTGTCGCCGCGCCCGGCGGAGGTGGAACATCGGCTCGCCGAGCGGGCAGTGCAGGCGCATTGGTCGGGGACACAACTGGTGATGGTGGCCAACCCGAAGGGCGGGGTGGGGAAGACGCCAGCCACGCTGATGTTGGCAAGCACATTCGCCCTGTTGCGCGGCGGCGGGGTGGTCGGCTGGGACAACAACGAAACCCGCGGCACCCTCGCACTGCGCGCCGCCGCAGCCCCCACGACGTCGACGGTGTGGGATCTGTTGGCGCATGCTCCGCAGTTGGCGACCGGGTCGGCGGCGCAGATCGCGGCGTTTCTGCGGCGGCAACCTACCCGCGAGCACATTCTCGCCTCGGATGACAGTCCCGAGCACATGGACCAGATCGGGTGGGACGAATGCGCCGACATCTACCGGGTGCTGGCGCGGCATTACCCGTTGATCGTCGCCGACACCGGTAACAACGAGCGCGCGGGGAACTGGCGCTGGCTCGCCCATCATGCCGGCCAGCTGGTGATCCCGCTGCAGTACCGCGAGGACACCGCCAAGATCGTCGGCGGCATGCTCGACCGCCTCACCGGCCACGGCCTGGAGGCGTTGGTCGCGAACGCGATCGTGGTCGTCTCCACCCCACCGGACGGGACCGCACCGGGGGTGCGAGAGGTCATCCGAACCTTCCTGCAGGACAAGGGCATCACCGCGTTTGTGGAGGTGCCGCATGATCGGATGCTCGCCGGGCGCGCCGGCCGCATCGTTTAC
>NZ_LRRB01000142.1 GCF_001646865.1 Aldersonia kunmingensis
GCAGATCCAGCAGAGTGGACTTGCCGCAGCCAGACGGCCCGACCAGGACGAGGAACTCCCCCGCCGCCACGTCGAGGTTGATGTCCTGCAGCGCAACCAGATCCGACGACTCACCGCGAATCGCGAACCGCTTGTTCACATTCTCGATTCTGAGCTTCGGTGTCGCTGCCGCTCCGGGCTTCGGCGCGGCACCTTCCACGGTGGCGGCGAGCGGCGCGAGCTCGGTAGCCGCGGTCATTTCCCGAGCGCCTGACCATCGGGGCCGGACTCGGCCGGGAACTCACCGTTCGCAAACGGATTGAACTCGTTGGTGTAGAAGTCCGCCGGCTTCAGCTTGTCCTTCTCCAGCTCACCGTTGCGGGTGAGCCAGTCGATCCACAGCTGGATTTCCTTCTCGGCAACCGTGCCGCCGGCACCCGCGATACCGGTGCTTCGCCAGTAATCGGCGAGCTTGGTGTTCTCGTTGCGGCCCCGGCTGTTGATGATTTCCTTGAACTTCGCCACCACCTCGTCGCGCGGTGTCGTCTGGCCCCAGCGGATCGCCCGTGCCACGCCCTGAGTGAAATCGGCTGCCGCATCCTTGTTGTTGGCGATGAAATCGTTGCGCAGCACATAGGTGCCGTAGCTGAATGCCCCGAACAGCGACTCATCGGTGAACAGCGGGTGGATACCGCCACGCTCGACGGCCGTCTCACGGAACACGCTGCCAAGCGCGCCGACATCGATCTGCCCCTGGCGCAGCGCCTGCTCGGTGTTCACCGGCGGCACCACGATCAGCTCGACCTGCTTGATCTCATCATTGGTGAGACCCTGCTGCGCCAGCCACTCCCGCGTCAGGAACTCGTGGTGCGCACCGAGGGTGTTCATGCCGACCTTCTTGCCGATCAGGTCGCGCGCGGACTTGATCGGGCTGCCATCGAGGACGAAGTAGCCGGTGAAAGACTTCGTGTCTGCGCCGTAACTCGCGACCACCGCGGTGATCGGGGAGCCGGCGGCGACGAGCTTGGTGACCGCACCGTTGAAGGCGGCACCGAACTCGGTCTGCCCGGTCGCGGCGGACTGGATGTCCTGCGGGCCGCTGGTGGTGTCACCGACCCACTTCAGCTCGACCTTGTCGAAGTAGCCCAGGGACGCCGCGAGCTCCGGGTACGTGACCTGGCCGGTTTGCCCCTGGTAGCGCAACACGGTCTTGCCGTCCGCGGTTGTTTCCTTTTCCGATGAGCCGCATGCCGTGGCGAGCGAGGTGACAGCGAGTAGTGCCGCGACGACGCCGAGCAGGCGGCGCGAGCGACGGCGCGCCGGATCGAAGGCTTTGAAACGCATGATGATGATGTGTTCCTTGTCGATGGAAGTGCTGGAGATGAACGCACGCGCACGTCAGGTGCGACGCATGGGTCACACACAAGGGCGACACGACGGCATGCGCGATCTCCTTCCAATCAACGAGGTGTCCCAAAGGCTGCCGCGTGCGGTGCACAGCGACAACGGTTTGGCGACTCAGTGATTGGAAGTTCCGAGCGACGTTTTCAGGCGGGGCCGGCGTCGTCTGCCCACGGCACACGACAGGCGTCGCCCGAGCTGAACCCCTGCTCGGTGATGCCGAGCGACGAGTACATCCGCGAGCGCATGTTCTCCAGTGCGATTTGGTAGGTCAGCTCCACCACGCCGTCCCTACCGAAGCGACGCTCGAGATCGGCCACCTGCTCGTCGGTCACGGTCGGCGGGGTCGCGGTTGCCGCATCGGCGTAGGCGATCGCGGCGCGCTCGTCCTCGCTGTACAGCGGCGACTCCGCGTAGTCGCCGATGTTCTGCAGCCTGTCGATGTCGAGGCCGTCGAGTCGCTGGATCATCGTGCCGAAATCGACGCACCATGAGCAGCCGACAGTCCAGGCGACCCGGAAGACCGCGATCTCGCGGATATTGGCAGGCAATTTCTTGGATGCCCGCTCCGCGGCGAGCTCGTGGACCGCGCTCGCGGTGAACAGACCGGGATGGTTCGCCAGTACCGCGAACGGCTCCGGGACCTGCTCAAATCTGCGTTGCGTGAATTTGTACGCGACCTTGACGAGCGGACCGGCCTCCTGCGGAGAGACGGCGGGTATGCGAGTCATCGGAACCTCCTCGTGTGCGGTCGCCCGGAATCGGCGGCCCCTACTCGATGGACGGGATGGGTGGGCCGAACGTGACACGCCATTAGGCTCGGTCCTCGTGAGCTCGAACACAGCCGGAGAATCCGCGACGGTGGCGCGTTTGCGTCCGTTCGCTTCCACCATTTTCGCCGAGATGACCGAGCTTGCGGTACGCCACGACGCGGTCAATCTCGGCCAGGGCTTCCCGGACTCCGACGGTCCCCCGGCCATGCTCGAGGTCGCGCGGCAGGCGATCGCCGAAGGCCGCAATCAGTACCCGCCCGGCCGCGGCGTTCCCGAGTTGCGCGAGGCGGTCGCCCGCGACCGTGCCGCGAGGTACGGCACCGAGTACGACCCCGACTCGCAGGTGCTGGTCACGGTCGGTGCCACCGAGGCGATCAGCGCAGCGGTCCTGGGCCTCGTCGAACCCGGCGAGGAAGTGGTGCTCATCGAGCCCTACTACGACTCCTACGCCGCGGCGATCGCGCTGGCAGGCGCCGTGCGTCGCACCGCGCGCCTGGTGCCCGACGGCGACGGATTCGCGCTCGACGTGGACAGCCTGCGTAACGCGATCACGCCCCGCACGCGGATGATCATCGTCAACTCGCCGCACAACCCGACCGCGACCGTGCTGCCCCGCGCCGATCTCGTGGCGATCGCCGAACTCGCCTGCTCACACGACCTGCTGGTCCTGACCGACGAGGTGTACGAGCACCTGGTGTTCGACGGGCACGAGCACGTTTCCCTATCCACCCTGCCGGGTATGTACGAGCGAACCGTGGTGGTGTCCAGCGCGGCGAAAACGTTCAGCGTGACGGGATGGAAGACAGGATGGGTGTGTGCGCCGACCCGACTCCTGGACGGTGTGCTTGCTGCGAAGCAGTTCCTCACCTTCGTGGCGGGCGGGCCGTTCCAGCCTGCCGTCGCGTACGCGTTGAACAACGAGCTGGGCTGGGTCGAGCAGCTGCGGAAAACCTTGCAGCACAAGAAGGATCAGCTCTCGGTCGCACTGGCCGAGGGCGGCTTCGACGTGCGCCGCAGCGACGGCAGCTATTTCGTATGTGCCGATATCACCCCACTCGGCGAGACCGATGCGGCGGCGTTTTGCCGGGCCCTGCCCGAGCGGATCGGTGTCGCTGCCGTCCCGGTGAGCGTCTTCACCGACCATCCCGAGGAGTGGAATCGGCTGGTGCGCTTCACGTTCTGCAAACGCGAGGAAACACTCGCGCGCGGCGTGGAACGCCTGCACCGCCTGCGCTGAGTTTCGCGAACGCTCCCGCGAATTCAGCGGGCATACCTGGGCCGTTGCGATATTGGCATCGCAGCAAATTGCAGAGGTCGTCGCCATATGTGTACGTTCGATTTGGAGCGAACCATTATGGAAAGGGTGATTTTCTCCTATGACCGCGACGGTTGCCGACCGCTATCTGACCCGTCACGGAGCAGAGTGCACGTCCGCTGCCCGGCCGGACCCGGTGGTGTGGGGCAAGGGGGCAGTCGGCCCGCTCACCGACGCGGATCTGCTCCGATTCGAGACCAAGGGATTCCACAACATGCCCGGCGCACTGAGCGCCGACGAGGTACGCGAGTGCTACGACGAGATCACTCGACTTGCCAATCTTCCTGAGCTACAAGGTGATTCGCGGGTCGTTCGGGAATCCTCCTCCGGCGAGGTGCGCTCGGTCTTCGATGTGCACCTGCTCTCGGAGCTGGTCTCCCGGATCGCGCGCCGACGCGACCTGCTCGGCATCGTGCAGCAGATCCTTGGCTCGCCGGTCTACCTGCACCAGAGCCGGCTCAATTTCAAACCCGGATTCATCGGCGGCCCGTTCTATTGGCATTCGGATTTCGAAACGTGGCATGCCGAGGACGGAATGCCCGCACCGCGCGCGGTGAGTATTTCGCTCGCATTGACACCGAATTTCGACGTCAATGGCAGTTTGATGATCATGCCGGGCTCGCACCGAGAGTTCGTCTCCTGTGCCGGTGAGACGCCGGACGACTATTTCAAGCAGTCGCTGGTAACGCATCTGCCGTTGACCGGTTCGCCCGATCCCGCCACCCTCACCCGGATGGCCAACGCCTACGGGATCGAGCAGATGACCGGCTCGGCCGGCTCGGCAACCGTCTTCGACTCGAACTGCATGCACGGCTCGAACGGCAACATCACGCCGTACCCACGTTCGAACCTGTTCCTCGTCTACAACAGCGTCGAGAACACGCTGAACGAACCGTACTCGGCACGGCATCGACGTCCGGACTTCCTGGGCAAGCGCAATTTCACACCGTTAGAGCCTGCGGACTGAGGTACGCGGTCTCCGGGCTCCTCGCCGCGCGTTAACGGAGGCGCACCCGCTCATCGCACACCAAATGCCGATCCGCATGCGCAATTGCGTATGCGGATCGACAATCGGTATGCGACCCACGTGGCACACCGGGCTTGTCTCGCCGAGGAGGAACTGATGGCGCGCGTGATCTTTTCGATGGGCATGTCGGTGGACGGGTTCATCGCAACGCCGGATGGCGACATCAGCTGGAGCGCTCCCGACCCCGACCTGTTTCGATTCCACATCGAGCTGAACCGCAGCGTCACCGGACACCTACTCGGACGTCGTCTCTACGAAACCATGCTCGTGTGGGAGACGGACGAGTTGTCGACCGGCGAGGACGAAGAGGAGTGGGCTCGGATTTGGCGCGCGATTCCCAAGGTGGTGTTCTCCCGCACGCTGGATTCGGTGGAGGGCAACGCGCGCCTCGCCACCGACGACGTTGCCACCGAAATCGCCCGCCTGCGTGACGAACCCGGCGCGGAAGATGTGGGCATCGGCGGTGCGGAACTCGCCGCAGCCGCCATCGCCGAGGACCTGATCGACGAGTACCACCTGTTCGTCAATCCGGTCATCCTCGGCAGCGGAACGCGGTACTTCCCGCCGGTCGCCCAGAAGCACGAGCTGCGGCTGACCGAGACTCGGACCTTCGACTCCCGCATCGTGTTCCTGCGATACGAACGCGCCCGCTGAGCGTGGTTCGGTCCGACTACCGCGCGATCGCGAAGGATCGGCCGTTCACCAGTGACAGCGCAGCAACGCTCGACCAACTGAGCCGCGGCCGACTGATCGTGGGATTTGGGCACCGGCAACGATGTCGGACGCGAGTTCTCAGCCTTCGGCGACTTCGCCGATCCGCGTCAGCGCGGCCAAGCACTCGATGAAGGCGCCGAAATACTGGCCGCAGTTTTGCGGCGGGGGCGTACTATCGAACGCATGTTCGAGTGCGATCAGATTTCGCTGTTCGATACCGCTCCCGGCGGTGCGCAGATCGGCGACCTCGCGCGCTCGGTCCGGCGCACCGAGCTCGGCACCGGCGCGTGGGTGGATCACGCGCCGAGCTGGGTAAGCGGTTCCGATGACGTCTTCGCCCGGCTGCTGCACACGGTGGACTGGCAGCACGAGCGCCGGCCAATGTACGACCGTGTAGTGGACGTGCCGCGGCTGATGCGTTTCTACGGCGAGGACGAGGCGATGCCCGATCCGCTGCTCGCCGATGTTCACGCCGAGCTCGATCGCCACTACCGCACCGAGTTGGGCGAGGGGTTCGCCACGGTCGGCATGTGCTGCTACCGCGACGGCGCGGACAGCGTCGCCTGGCACGGCGACACCATCGGGCGTGGCAGCACGCAGGACACCATGGTCGCGATCGTCTCGTTCGGGCAGTCGCGGCCGCTCCTACTTCGATCTCGTGCCGGCGGTGATTCGCTGCGCTTCGAGCTGGGCCATGGCGATCTACTCGTCATGGGCGGGTCGTGCCAGCGCACCTGGGAACACTGCGTACCGAAGACCACGCGACGGATGGGACCACGGATCAGCGTGCAGTACCGCCCGCGCGGAGTGCGCTAGCCACCGCTATTCGATGCCGACCTGAGCGCCCTTGCTGCCGCGTCGGACGCCGCGACGCTGAATCCAGTACACCGTGTACGCGAGCACTCCAACCGCCAAACCCATGAGGCACGTCGGGCGCGCCGCTTCCCAGGTGTCGCCACTGGCGAAAACGACGATGGTGGCGACGAGCCAGCACAGCATGCCGATCGCGAGCACCGGCCGCGGGTCGATCAGCCGCGCGGGAATCTCCGGCACGGTAGCGGTGCCAGCACTCGATTCGCGCGGTGTCTCGGACATGGGCCAACCGTACCCACAGGAGCGGAGCCTGCGGGAGCGACCCGCAGCTCACCGCGACGCGATACCACCCGGCACACTGCCCGGTTGCCCTAATCTGAGTCAGGTTGCGCGCGGCGCTGGGTGACGACTGCTGGCTGACACTCCTTCGGCGACAGGACTGACGCGAATGACATCGGGCCCGGGCAAGATCGACAGGTTCTTCTCCGTGACCGCACGGGGTTCGACCTACGGCACCGAAGTACGCGGCGGGCTGGTCACTTTCGTCGCGATGGCCTACATCGTGGTACTCAACCCACTTATCCTCGGCAGCTTCTCGCCGGACGACGCGGCCGCGAAAACCGATGTGCTCGGCAACATTTTGCCGGTTCCTCAGGTCGCTGC
>NZ_LRRB01000126.1 GCF_001646865.1 Aldersonia kunmingensis
CATCGATGTCGATGCCGGCCAACCCGAACCGCACCGGAAAGAGTGTGGTGAACCATCCGGCGGTCCTGGACAGGCCCGATCCGGGCACAGCGTCCTCTTCACGCCCGTGGCCTTCGAGCCGAATGAGCGTCGACGGTTGGGTGAGCCCGCGCCGGGCCCGCCACTCCATCACCGCCAGCGCCAAGGTGGCGAGCAACGCATCGTTGACGCCGCCGTGGTACAGCGCGGGCACGGTGGTCAGCAGTGATCGAGTGACCTCGGTCGGCAGCTGCACCTTCACCTTGCGCACCGACCGGGCGAGGTCCACGGCAGGGTCGAACGGCCGCGCCCCGAGCAACGGGTCGGGACCGGCGACGATCTCGTGCCACATCGGCAGCTCGGCGACTCTCTCCGACGCGCGCGCCTGTTCCGCGAGAGCATGCGCCCAGCGCCGCATCGAGGTGGCCGGCGCCTGCAGTACCGGTGTACGCCCCTCGGCAACCTGCGCCCACGCGGCCACGAAGTCCGGAATCAGGATGCGCCAGGTGACGCCGTCAACCGCCAGATGGTGCGCGGCAACGATCAGCCGACCGGACTCGGTCGCACCGGGGTCGAGCCAGACGAACTGCAGCACAGTGCCGTTGGCCGGATCCAAGCGATCGAGCGCCGAATCCAGCTGCGCCACTGCCAATTCCGTCCGCGCTGCGGTGCCGGACACCGCAGCACCCGGTATCGCATCGAGCGGCACGTGGGTCACCAGATCCGCCACCGAGATCGCCCCGACAGGAAGCGTCTCGAGCTGCCAGGCGCCATTCGGGTCGCGGAACAGCTTGGCACGCAACATGTCGTGCCGGTCCACCACCGCGGCCAGGGTCGCCAACAAGCGCTCCCGGTCGATGCCGATCGGCAATTCCAGCACGGCGGTCTGGTTGAAACGGTCGAAGCTACCGCCGCGCTCGACCATGAACCGCACGATCGGCGGCAGCGGCATGTCTCCGACGCCGCCACCGGGCAGTTCGGCAAGCGCCGCCGGCGCCTTCGCTTCGCCTTCCGTGGTCTCGGCAACTTCGGCGATGCCTGCCACGGTGCGCCGTTCAAAGACGTGTCGCGGGCTGAACAGCACGCCCCGTGCGCGGGCCCGCGACACCAACTGGATGGACACGATGCTGTCGCCACCGAGGGCGAAGAACGAGTCGTCGAGTCCGACCCTCTCGACCCCGAGGACCTCGGCGAAGATCTCGGCAACGGTGTGCTCGACCGGTGTGCGCGGCGCCCGGAACGCGACCGCTTCGGCGTACACCGGTTCGGGCAGAGCCTTGCGGTCGAGCTTTCCGACCGGGGTCAACGGAATCCGGTCGAGCACCATGATGGCGGAGGGCACCATGTAGGACGGCAGCCGCTCACCGACAAAATCGGTGAGCGCAGCAACGCCGATCGAATGCCCCGCAGCCGCGACGACATACGAAACCAGCGACTGTACTTCCTCGACGGTGCGATGGCCGACTGTGACCGCGAAGTCGACGCCGGGATGGTCTGTCAGGACGGAGTCGATCTCGCCCAACTCGATGCGGAACCCGCGCACCTTGACCTGGAAGTCGCTGCGCCCCACATAATCGAGTTCGAACCGAGCCGCGCCCGGATCCGCCACTGTGGGCACCCCGTCGACCGCGAACCAGCGCACCACGTCACCGGTGCGGTACATTCGCGCCCCCGGAGCGCCCCATGGGTTCGGGACGAACCGTTCGGCGGTGACGTCCGGCCGATTGTGATAACCGCGGGCAAGCGCACCGCCCGCGAGATAGAGCTCTCCCGCGACACCCGGCGGCACTGGACGAAGCCGCTGGTCCAACACCATCGCGGACATGCCGTGCACGGGCGAACCGATCGTGATGTGCCGACCGGGCTCCAACCGTGCGTAGGACGAAATGATCGTCGTCTCCGTAGGCCCGTAGCCGTTGAAGTACTTCCGTCCCGGCGCCCACTTGGCCACCAATTCCGGCGGGGTCACGTCGCCGCCGACGGAGACCACCTCGAGGTCGGTGATACCGGCCGGATCGACGGTGCCGAGCACCGCGGGAGTGATGAGCGTGTGCGTGACCCGCTCCGACTTCAGCAATGCTGCGAGTTCGGGCCCGCCGATGATGTCGGCCGGCACGATCACCAATGTCGCCCCGACATAGAACGCAGCGGTCCACTCCAGGACCGAAGGATCGAAGCTCGGCGAGCAGATATGCAGGAACCGGCCGTCCGACGTCATCTGGTAGAGCTCGGTCGCTGCCGCCACCATGCCACCCAGCCCGGCGTGGGTGACGGCAACGCCCTTCGGCAGACCCGTCGATCCCGAGGTGTAGATCATGTACGCCGGATGATGCAACCGCAACGGGCGCAACCGATCCGCATCGGTCACCGCCGACGCGGATTGCGCCGCCAGCATCGGATCGATGGCCGGCTCGTCGAGCACGAGCCAGGTACCCGGCTCGGGCAGCTCCGAGACGTACCGCTGCAGCGTGAGCCTCTGCACAGCGCCGGAATCGGTGAGCATGTGCCGCACTCGATCTTCCGGGTAGGTCGGATCGACCGGAACGTGCGCGCCGCCGGCCTTGGCCACCGCCCAGACCGCTGCGACCATCTCGTACGAACGCGGGAAAGCCAGCGCCACCAATGTTTCCGGGCCCACGCCGCGTTCGATCAGTACGCGGGCCAACCGGGAGGAGTACTCGTCCAGCTCGCGATAGGAAATCGAGCGTCCCTCGTACCGGACGGCAACCTTGTCCGGGTTCAGCGCTACGCCGTGCGTCAAATCGTCCGGCATCAATCCCCGCACCATGACCTCGTCACCGTGCACGTGGGTCAGCAGCTCGTACTCCGCCGATGACAGCATTGAGAGCTCACCTACGGACGTGGCGGGATCAGCCACGATCGCGGCCAACAGCAAGCCGAACCGATCGGCGAACGACTGCATCGTCGATTCGTCGAAAAGATCACGAGCATAGAGGAACTCGGCGGCCATTCCCGCATCCACGTCGTCCCGCACGGTCAACTGCACATCGAACTTGGCGACGTCCGATTGCACGTCGAGCGCCGAAATTCGCAAGCCAGGGAGTTCGGCCTCGGTCTGGGGAAGGTTCTCGAAGGACAGTGCGACCTGGAACAGCGGGTGGCGTGCGGTGGAGCGCTCCGGATTCAGGAGTTCCACCAGCCGCTCGAACGGAATGTCCGAATGCGCGAATGCACCCAGATCCGTCTCTCGCGTCTGATCGAGTAGCTCGGTGAACGACAACTCCGGGCGGACATGGCTCCGCAGCACCAGGGTGTTGACGAACATGCCGATCAGGTCGTCGAGTTTCTCCTCGCCACGCCCTGCGATCGGGGTGCCGATCGCGACGTCGTCGGCACCCGACATCCGTGCCAGGAACACCGCGAGCGCCGCATGCACCACCATGAACAACGTGGCGCCGTTGGCCCGCGCGACCTCCTCGAGGCCGTTCTGAACTTCCTCGTCGATCCGGAAACTCACCCGGCCACCGGCGAACGACTGCATCGTCGGCCGCGGGCGGTCCGATGGCAGGTTCAACTCATCCGGCAACCCCGCCAACGCCGACCGCCAATACGCTGCCTGTGCGGACAGCAGACTGGTCCGATCCTCCTCGGACCCAAGCACTTCGCGCTGCCACAGCGCGAAGTCCGCATACTGAACCGGCAACGGTGCCCACGACGGCTCCACACCCTGCGAGCGAGCCGCGTACGCAGACACCACATCACGGGCCAGGGGCTGCATCGACCAACCGTCGGCACTGATGTGGTGAGCCACTACCGCCAACACATGCGAGGCGTCGGGTAGCCGGAACAAGCGCGCCCGGAACGGCACCCGCTCGCTCACATCAAAGCCCGCCGAGACGAACTCGGTGACCACGGCGACCAGATCGGCTTCGGACACATCGACCGGGTCGAGCGCCGGGACCACAGCCTCGGTCGGCAGCACCACTTGATGCGGTACCCCACCGTGCTCCGGGTACCGCGTGCGGAGCGATTCGTGCCGCCGCAGCAGGTCGCCGATGGCCAACCGCATCGCCTCGACGTCCAGCGCACCGGTGAGCCGGATCGCGATCGGCAAGTTGTAGGCCGCGGAATGAATATCGAATTTGTTCAGGAACCACATCCGCTGCTGCGCAAATGACAGCGGCACCAGTTCCGGACGCACACCGGCCACCAACGGGACGCGACCGCCACGACCGGCCTGCGATTCCAGTTGTGCCGCAAGTGCTTCCACCGACGACGCTTCGAAGAGCAGGCGCACGCCGACCTCGGTGTCCAGCGCTGCGCCGATCCGCGACACGACGCGGGTGGCGATCAGCGAATTGCCGCCGAGTTCGAAGAAGTCGTCGTCCGCACCGACCTGCGGGAGATCCAGCACGTCGGCAAACACCCCGGCGACGATCTCCTCGATCGGAGTCGACAGTGCCCGATAGGCCTTCGTCTCGAGCATGGGCGCAGGCAACGCCTTGCGGTCCAGCTTGCCGTTGGCGGTCAGCGGAATCGCGTCCACCAACACGATCGCGGAGGGCACCATGTAGGCGGGGAGCAGTTCCCCGGCACCCGTGCGCACGTCCTCCACTGCGAGGGCGGCGCCGGCCTCGGGCACCACATAGGCCACAACGCGCTGATCGCCAGGGGTGTCCTCGCGCACGATCACTGCTGCCTGTGCGACCGAATCCTGTGCCAGCACGGCGGATTCGATTTCACCGAGCTCGATCCGGAAGCCGCGAACCTTGACCTGATCGTCGGCGCGGCCGAGGTACTCCAGTTCGCCGTCGCGATTCCATCTGGCCAAGTCGCCGGAACGGTACAGCGCACCGCCGTGTGAACCGAACGGATCGGCCACGAATCGTGCCGCCGACAAATCCGGCTTGCCGAGATAGCCTCGCGCCAATTGCGAACCCGCGACATATATTTCGCCCGGAACACCCACCGGCACCGGCTGTAACCTCGAGTCCAGCACGTACACCCGGAGCCCCGGGATCGCGCGTCCGACCACGCTCGATGTCGCCGAGGCGGCAGTCGCGCGGTCCAACTCGCGATACGACACGTGCACCGTGGTCTCGGTGATGCCGTACATATTCACCAGACGCGGCGAGTCATCGGGATGCCGGCCGTACCAGTCCGACAGCCGGCGCAACTCCAGCGCCTCACCACCAAACACCACGTACCGCAACGCCAGTGGCAGCGCGGCGGGATCGGCGAAGCGTTCCGCTTCGGCCAACTGATAGAACGCCGACGGCGTCTGGTTGAGCACGGTCACGCGCTCGCGGCGCAGCAGATCCAGGAATTGCTCCGGCGATCGCGAGGTGTAGTAGTCGACCACCACCAGGGTGCCGCCGTTGAGCAGCGGACCCCACAGCTCCCATACCGAGAAGTCGAAGGCGTAGGAGTGGAACATTGTCCATACGTCGGAATGGTCGAAGCCGAACGTGGACTGCGTGTTTGCGAACAGCTTCACCACGTTGCGGTGCGGTACCGGCACCCCCTTGGGGCGTCCCGTGGAGCCCGACGTGTAGATGACGTAAGCGACGTTCTGGGGGCGCAGTGGCGCCAGCCGGTCGGCTTCGGTGATCGGTTCCGGTGAGACGTCGGAAAGATCGATGCGGTCGATCTCGACGAGCGGCAGCCCGTCGAGAAGGTCGATCTCGCGGTCCGACGTCGTCACCACGCACACCGGCGCGGCATCGGTCAGCATGTAGGCGATCCGGTCCGCGGGATAGGTCGGATCGACCGGCAAGTACCCGCCACCCGCCTTGACGGTGGCCAAGAGCGCCACTACCAAGTCGATGGAGCGTGGCAATGCCACGGCTACAAGGGATTCCGGGCCGACTCCGGCGTCGATGAGTACGCGGCTCAGCCGGTTCACCCGCTCGTCGAGCTCTCGATAGCTCAACCCGACCTCGCCGAACCGCAATGCCAACGACTCGGGGTGGCGCGCGACCGCAGCGTCGAACAGCGCGACCAAAGTCGACTCGGCAGCGGTATCCGGTCCGGCGGAATTCCACTGCTCCAGCACCCGCACACGCTCCGCCCGCGCGAGCAGGTCCAAATCACCCACCGCCCGGGTTGGCTCGGCGGTCACCGCACGCAACACGCGCAGGAAACGCTCGGCGAACCCGGCCACCGTCGACTCGTCGAACAGATCGATGGCGTAGTTGAACTGCGCTGACAGGGCCGTACGGTCGCCCTCTGCGATCTCGCCGATGGTCAGCTGCAGATCGAACTTCGCTACACCCGAATCGAACTCGACAACCTCGGCGCTGACACCGGGGAGCTCGTAGGTTTCGCCGAGTGCGGTCTGGAAGGTGAGCATCAACTGCACCAGCGGGTGGTGCGACTGCGACCGGGCCGGGTCGAGCACCTCGACCAGGCGCTCGAAGGGCACGTCGGCATGACCGAACGCTCCGAGATCGGCATCGCGTGCGGTGCGGATCAGGTCGATGAAGTCCTTACCGGGGTCGACCTGGGTGCGCAACACCAGCGTGTTGACGAACATGCCGACGAGGTTGTCCAGCACCTGCTCGCCGCGTCCCGCCACCGGTGTCCCGATCGCGATATCGGTGGTCGCACTCGCGCGCGCAGCCCAGAGTGCAAGCGCGGAATGGATCACCATGAACAGCGATGC
>NZ_LRRB01000271.1 GCF_001646865.1 Aldersonia kunmingensis
TGTCCTCGGAAAGGTGTGCGGCGGTTTGCGTTTGTGGGGCTGCAGGCCGAAGTAGGTTCACAGGCATCCGGATGAAATGGGGTGCCTTATGTCCGCTGTCTCGGCGGTCATCACCATCGCGATCGCGGTGTTCTTCCTCGGCATGGGTGTATTCGCGCTGGGAGCACCTGCCGCGCTGATCCGCCCGTTCGGCGTCACGCTGGAGTCGCCGACCTCCCGGTCCGAGGTGCGGGCCGTCTACGGCGGGTTTGGGCTCGCGATCGCAGCGGTGCTGACGTACGCGGCGTTTCGTGGTGGCGATGTGGCGACAGGGATCGTCATCGCCGTCGGCGCCGCGCTCGCCGGAATGGCGTTGGGCCGCATCGTCTCCGCCGTCGTGGATGAACGAACACCGTTCTATCCCAACTGGTTCTACTGCATCGTCGAGGCGGTAGGGGCTGGCGCACTGTTCGCAGTCAGCTGACTTGCACGAAATCCGCCCTACAGTTCGCGGGAGTCGGCTCGAACCCCGGCAGGTACCGGGACACCACCGGGATGAACAGCTGGATGAGCGGACCGATGCCAAGCGCGTAGACCACGGTGCCGATACCGATGCTGCCGCCGAGCACCCACCCGGTCGCCAGCACCGAGACTTCGATGCCGGTCCGGATCAAACGGACGGACAGGCCGGTGCGGGCGACCAGTCCGGTCATCGGCCCGTTCTCGGTTCGCACCGCTCCCCGCCGCACACTTCCTGACGCGCCGCACACGCTTGGCACGCTGAAACCTGCGCGAGGCGACGGAAAGTGTGCGGCGATGGCAGCGCCTCGGTCAGCGGTTCGCCCGAATCAGGCAGTGCCCGGCGTGTACTCCCAGGACCGCCAAGTCAGCTCGCGCACGATGATCGCCGGTCCTTCCGGGCGGTTGTGCGCGTACTGCGGATACTTGGCCACCAGCGCATCGATGGAGGCGCGGCCCGAAGGATCCTGTGCCGCAAGAATTTCCGCGTGCCCATCGACCCGTACCCACCACAGCTGGGCCCAGTCCTCGTCGTAGGCATCGACAAGCAGGCTCACTCGGCCCGTGGCGGCGATATTGGCGAGCCGCCGCAACTGGACGGTCGACTTCGGTTTCGCGTCCACGGCCAGATACACGGCATCGTCCGTCAGTGCGAAAACCACCGGCACGATATGCGGCTCCCCCGCGGCGCTCGCCGTCGCCAGCCGCGCTACCCGCGCGGCCGCGAATCGTTCCCGGGCGCTATTCGAGTCCAATGTCGGGCACCGCAATCACGGTCATCGAGCCGGGCGCAACCTCGGTGAAACCGGCGTCGCGCACCGCGACCGCCAGTCCGCGACCGACGAGTTGCTGCAACGCGATCCACTGCACCGGCGTCGCCTCGCGCACCGCGCTGCGATACCGCTCGGCGGCCCAGTCCCGCGCTTCCTCCTCGGTCAGGGCACCGACGAGCAGCATCGCCGCGTGCCCGACCTGCGCCGCCGCCTTGCCGAGCGTCATGTTCAGCGTCGGATTGATCCACAGCACCGGAAGACCTGCGGCGGGCTGACCAGGATCGTCGTGTTCGAGTTCGGTGCCGCCGATCTGCAGTCGCTTGATCCGTGGATCGAGTTCGCCGACCGGTCCGGGCACCAGCGCGCGGGCCTGCGCGCCGTCGACATCCGCAGTGACTCCGGGGACATCGTTCGCCGCATGCCAGTGCGAACCTCGAGCGCGGCGGGCAATCTTGCGGATCCGCGCCGCGGTCCACGCCTCGAACGCCTCGTTCCACGGACCGTCGGCGCCGACTCGTTCGTCGAGGCATAGCGCGACCGTTGCGGCAGCCGCAGCCTCCAGCACGGCGCTTCGGCGGGGCGGGTCCTGCTTGGGCAGGTGCAGCACGATCGGCATGGCCAGCACGGCAGCGGGATCGGCCGGGTCGTCGGCGACGCCATAGCCGCGGGCCAAAGCCTCATGGCGCGCGGCGAATCCCGCGCCGGCGTCGGCCGGTGGTTCGAGAACGAGATCCTGGTCAGACACGAGGCTCGAGCGGGACACGGCGGACCCCACCGTCGACCGCGTCGGCCGCCTCCACCTCGTTGCGAGTCACGCCGAGCACGAACAGCACCGCGTCGAGGTAGGGATGGGACAGCGCGGTATCGGCGACCTCGCGCAGCGCCGGCTTCGCATTGAACGCGATACCGAGCCCCGCCGCATTGAGCATGTCGATGTCGTTGGCGCCGTCGCCCACCGCAACCGTCTGTTCCATCGGGACACCCACCTGGGCTGCGAAGCGGCGCAACGAAACGGCCTTGCCCTCGCGGTCGACGATGTCCCCGATGACCTTGCCGGTCATCTTGCCGTCGACGATCTCGAGCGTGTTCGCCTCGACGAAGTCGAGTTCGAGGTCATGCGCGAGCGGCTCGATGACCTGGCGGAAGCCGCCCGATACAACGCCGCAGTGGTAGCCGAGGCGACGCAGTGTCCGGATAGTCGTGCGGGCGCCGGGGGTGAGCTGGATTTCGGCGGCCACATCATCGATGACGCTCGCATCGAGACCGGCGAGCGTGGCAACCCGCTGCCGAAGCGACTCGCCGAAGTCGATCTCGCCGCGCATCGCGGCCTCGGTGACGGCACGGACATGCTCCTCGACACCGGCACGCGCGGCGAGCATTTCGATCACTTCGCCCTGGATCAGGGTCGAGTCGACGTCGAACACGATGAGGCGCTTCGCCCGCCGGGCCAGCCCGGCGCGCTCGACCGCGACGTCGACGTTCTCCTTGACGGCGACGGTGGCGAGCCCGGTGCGCAGCAACTCGTCAGCGTCGGCACCGGTATTCGTCGCGGTGACGAGCAGTTCGAGGCCGGTCACCGGGTAGTCCGCGATCCCGCGAATGGAATCGATGTTGGCGCCTTGCTCGGCAAGCTTGCGCGAGATCGCGCTGAACGAGCGCGCGCTCACCGGGCTGCCCAGGATCACCACCGCGTGCGTCGAGGTCGGGCCTTGGCGCATCGGGTCCACCCCGATCGCAACCTCCACCGAGACGCCGACGGTGTTCATCGCCTGTTCGAGTTGCTCCTGCAGCGCCTCCGGGTCGCGTGGGCACGAAACGAGGACACCGAGCGTCAGCTGGCCACGAATCACCACCTGCTCCACGTCGAGCAGGCTCACGTCGTGCTTGGTCAAGCAGGCAAACAGCGCCGAGGTGACACCCGGACGGTCGGTGCCGGTGACCGTCACGAGCACTGTCGTCTGGGTGCCCACTCGTTTGTCTCCATTCGATCGTGCGTCTGCGGGACGCGCCGTAGACGCTGGGTCGCTCCGCAGGCTCCGCGCCTGTGACATTGTGCCCGGCTCAGTCTCGCGAACCATTGTCGCAACCCGGCCACGCGGAACGCGAAAGGCCCCGCCCTCTGCGGGCGGGGCCTTTCGTCGTGTCGTACGTGAAGCTACTTCGTGCTGTCCGTGCCAGCGTGATCGCCGCCGGCGTCACCGAACGGCACCCGATCGCGCTCGAGCACATCCACTGCGGTTTCGTGGTTATGCGAACCGAAGCCGACGTGCGCCTCGGACCGCATCCGCTCGACCATGTGCGGGTAGTGCAGCTCGAACGCAGGACGCTCGGAGCGAATCCGCGGCAGCTCGTAGAAGTTGTGCCGCGGCGGCGGGCAGCTGGTCGCCCACTCGAGCGAGTTGCCGTAGCCCCACGGATCGTCGACCGTGACGACCTCGCCGTACCGGAAGCTCTTGAAGACGTTCCAGATGAACGGCAGCGTCGAGGCGCCCAGGACGAACGCGAAGATCGTGGAGAAGCTGTTCAGGAACGTGAAGCCATCCGACGGGAGGTAGTCGGCGTACCGGCGCGGCATGCCCTCGTTGCCGACCCAGTGCTGCACCAGGAAGGTGCCGTGGAAGCCAATGAACGTCGTCCAGAAGTGCCAGCGGGCGAGGCGCTCATCGAGCATGCGGCCAGTCATCTTCGGGAACCAGAAGTAGATACCGGCGTAGGTCGCGAACACGATCGTGCCGAAGAGCACGTAGTGGAAGTGCGCGATAACGAAGTACGAGTCCGTGACGTGGAAGTCCAGCGGCGGGCTGGCCAGGATGACGCCGGACAGACCACCGAAGAGGAACGTCACAAGGAAGCCGACCGAGAACAGCATCGGTGACTCGAACGTCAACTGGCCTTTCCACATCGTGCCGATCCAGTTGAAGAACTTCACACCGGTGGGCACCGCGATGAGGAACGTCATGAACGAGAAGAACGGAAGCAGAACGGCGCCGGTGGCGTACATGTGGTGTGCCCACACCGCGATCGACAGCGCAGCGATACCGAGCGTCGCGTAGACCAGGGTGGTGTAACCGAAGATCGGCTTGCGGCTGAAGACCGGGAAGATCTCCGAGACGATGCCGAAGAACGGCAGCGCGATGATGTACACCTCTGGGTGACCGAAGAACCAGAACAGGTGCTGCCACAGCAGGACGCCGCCATTGGCCGGGTCGTAGATGTGCGCGTCGAGGTGACGGTCGGCCGCGAGGCCCATCAGCGCGGCGGTCAGCAGCGGGAACGCGAGCAGAACGAGAATGCTGGTCACCAGGATGTTCCAGGTGAAGATCGGCATCCGGAACATGGTCATACCGGGCGCGCGGAGCACGATCACCGTCGTCACCATGTTGACACCGCCGAGGATGGTGCCAAGACCGGAGACGGCAAGACCCAGGATCCAGAGGTCGGCGCCGACACCCGGGGAATGCAGCGCGTCGGTGAGCGGCGAGTACGCCGTCCAGCCGAAGTCTGCGGCACCACCCGGGGTGATGAAGCCGGCGGTCGCCATCGTGGCGCCGAACAGGTACAGCCAGTAGCTGAACGCGTTCAGACGCGGGAAGGCGACGTCCGGAGCACCGATCTGCAGCGGCAGCACCACGTTCGCGAACCCGAAGACGATCGGCGTCGCATAGAACAGCAGCATGATCGTGCCGTGCATGGTGAAGAGCTGGTTGTACTGCTCATTCGACAGGAACTGCAGGCCCGGCACCGCGAGCTCGGAACGCATCAGCAGCGCCATCAGGCCACCGATGAGGAAGAACGCCACCGACGTCGTCAGGTACATGATGCCCAGCACCTTGGGATCGGTGGTGGTGATCATCTTGTACAGGTAGGAACCCTTCGGTCCCACCCGCTGTGGAAACGGTCTCGCCGCTTCTAGCTCGGGGACTGGCTGGGGCGCTACGGCAGTCACTGATCCTCCTGATGGTGCGTGCGGGTCGCTCCGCAAGCTCCGCTCCTACGTCCTGCCCTCGAGAGGCGACGTTTCGGTCTTGGCGCTGACTCGAATCGTAAACCGTGTCACAGCACTGTGTGGACCCGGTCCTACCCTGCGTCGTAGTTTCTCACTGTGCCGCCCGTGGCGCACTGAGTCAACGCATTCCGGAATGCTCGATAACCAGCATGTTCGGCTGCCGGACCGCGTGGTCGTTCGGCGGTCCGACGGGCTTGCGTTAGCGGCTCGGCAGCGGGCGCGGCTCTTCGAGGCTGAAGGTCATCGACTCGACGATCGCGCCGAGGTGCCGGCCGGGCAGCATCCACGTCGACAGCGAGCTCTCGGAGTCCATGTCGACGCTCACCAGTGCGGGACGAACGCGGCCCTTCGCGATCAGCTTCGAGGACCGCACATCGCCCTCGGCGAACTGCTGCAGCACCACCAGCGACGAGCGGATCGGCACCGACGGGCCGATCGACTTCGGGGTGGCCGAGACCGACCACGGCGTCTCGAGCGCACCGCGCGCGCTGATCTGCTTGCCGGAACCGATGCCGCCCTCGAACTCGGCGAGCGTCTTCGGCATGGCCCAGTTGGCACGGCCGCCGACGATGCTGGTCTCCGAATCAACGGCCATGAACGAGACGGTGCCACGCACCGAGGCGCCGCGGCGGAACACAACCGCACCGAGCACCTCGTCGTAATGGCCCACCGGGGTGTCTTTGTAACTGACCATGCCGCCGATCACGCCGAGCGGCCGCGCACCGTTCCCGATGCCGTGGGGCAGCGCCGCCGCGGCGCCCTTGGCGGGGCGCATCGTCCACAACACCGACTCGCACTCACAGGTCCACGGCGCGGGAGCCAGGTTTTCCGGCAGCCGGTTCACGACCTGCTCGGTCAGGAAGGTCTCTGCCACACCGGCGACAAGGCCGATTGCACTGCTGGTCATTTACGAATCTCCATTTCCCTGCGCGTCTGTACTGAATGGTCGCTCCGCAGGCTCCGCTCCTGCCACGCGTCGTCGGTACTCCGCGCGAGCGTTTTCATCCACTGTGTTGGTCACCCGGTCCCCGCCGGAGAGCCGGAACATGAAGTCACGGAACCGGGTGGGCAGCACGCCGGTCCCCTTCGAGATCAGCGCTGCAGGCTTCGGCACGAACACCTCGCCCGAGTTGCCCGATCGCACCGCGGCGACGACGGCCTTCGCGACTGCGTCGGGGTCGATCATCGCCAGTTTCTCCATGAACGCGGGCGCGGACATGCCCGCGATCAGCTCGGTCCGCACGAAGCCCGGGCAAATAGTAGTGATGTTCACGCCACTGCCTCGCCATTCCTGGCGTAGCGCGGCGCC
>NZ_LRRB01000205.1 GCF_001646865.1 Aldersonia kunmingensis
CATGTTGCGGGCAACGCTGGATCGTGACGAGAACGGCGAGTGGGTTTTCGAGGCGCGTCCGGTGGGGTCGGTCGATGTGGCGGACTGGATCCGGCATTACCCGGTGCCCGCGGATATCGATGACGCCGAGTTGAATTCGGTGGCGTCGCAGGCTGCTGATGCGGCGCTGCGTGAACTGGATCCGCAGACCGGGGACCTGATTCGGTTCCTGTGGTTCGATTTCAGTGCCGAAGGCGCGGCCGGTGCCGCTGTGGGCGCGGATCGGCACGGGATCCTCTACATCGTCGGCCACCACTTCGTGGTCGATGGTGTCTCGTGGCGAATTCTGGTGCCGGACATGGCGATCGCGTGGTCGCAGCTGACGGCCGGTCAGCCGGTGGCGTTGGCGCCGGCGGGTACTTCGATGCGCCGTTGGACCCATGCGTTGGCCGAGGAGGCGCTGGCGCCTGCTAGGGCTGCGGAACTGGATCTGTGGCGCGAGTTGCTCGACGTCGAGGATCCGCTGCTGGGTTCGCGCGCGCTGGATCCGAAGGTCGATGTCGAGTCCACGATGGAGAGGGTCACGGTCGACATTCCGGCCGAGGTGACCGACGCGGTGCTGCGCGATCTGCCCGAGCTGTACCGCGCGAGTGTCAACGACGCGCTGCTGGCCGCGTTGGCGATGGCGATGGTCACCTGGCGGCGCAACCGGGGTCTCGACGTTTCCTCGGCGCTGCTGCGCATGGAGGGCCACGGTCGTGAGGAGACCCTGATCCCGGGTGCGGATCTGTCGCGGACGGTGGGCTGGTTCACCAGTTCCTACCCGGTGCGCACGGATCTGGCCGGGATCGACCTCGCCGATGCGTTCAATGGTGGCGTGGCCGCCGGGGAGGCGATCAAGGCGGTCAAGGAGCAGCTTCTCCGGATTCCGGATCGGGGCATGGGCTACGGGCTGCTTCGCCAGTTCAACCCCGACGGTGCGGTGCTGGCCGAGCTGCCGCACGGACAGGTCAGCTTCAACTACCTGGGCCGCGTGGGCGGCACCGAGGTGCCTACGGCACTGGCCGATATCGGATGGGGACTCACGGCGGCGTTGGGTGCGCTGACCTCCGAGGTCGAGTCGACCATTCCTGCGCAGGCCGTGATCGATATCAACGCGATCGTCGGTGCCAATGGTGTGCTCGGTGCCGGGTTCACATTCGTGCCGGGCGTGATGGATCGCGCCGACGTGCAGGAACTCGCGGATCTGTGGAGCGAGGCGTTGGCCGGACTGGCGCGCCACAGTGCGGCGGCGGATGCCGGTGGCCTCACTCCCTCGGATCTGCCGTTGGTTGCGGTGGGTCAGAACGACATCGACGGCTGGGAGCTGCGCTATCCGAACCTGACCGACGTGTGGCAGCTCTCGCCGTTGCAGTCGGGTCTGCGGTTTCACGCCATGCTTACCGCCGATATTGGCGGCGTCGACGTCTACACGATGCAGGCGACCCTGCATCTGGGTGGCTATCTCGACGCCGAACGACTGCGCGGCGCGGCGCAGGCGTTGACCGAGCGGTACGCGAACCTGCGGACCGCGTTCGTCACCGACAACGCGGGGACCGAGGTGCAGCTCGTGCTGGGCCGGGTCGATGTGCCTTGGCGTGAACTGGATTTGACGGCGGTGTCCGAGAACGAGCGGGCCGAGCAAGCGGCTGCGGTGCTGGCCGCGGATCAGGCGGCCGGTTTCGATATGACCCGTCCGCCGCTGGTGCGGTTCACGCTGGTCCGCACCGCGCATGACGCCTGGCAGCTGGGTGTCACTGCGCACCACATCCTGCTCGATGGCTGGTCGATGCCTTTGCTGATGCAGGACCTGCTGGTGCTCTACGCCGTCAGCGGTGATCAGTCGGTGCTGCCGCGAGTGCGCGACTACCGCAACTTCCTGGTGTGGCTGGCCGCGCAGGACCGCCAGCGTTCCCTGGACACGTGGGCGCACGCGCTCGTCGGGATCGAGGAACCGACCGTGCTCGAGTCGGTGTCGCGGATTCGGCCCGCCGCGTCGGGTGCCGGCGCTGTCAGTGTCGGACTGAGCGAGGCCGAGACGGCGCGGCTCGCCGAGACCGCGGCCGGGCTCGGGGTCACGGTCAACACGATGGTGCAGGCGGCGTGGGCGATCCTGCTGGGCCGGATGACCGGGTCGTCGGATGTCGTGTTCGGTGCGACCGTCTCGGGTCGCCCGGCGGAGGTGGCCGGTGTCGAGTCGATGGTCGGCTTGTTCATCAACACCATCCCGGTCCGGGTCCGCATCGATGCGGGCGCAACGATTTCCGCACTGCTGGAGCGGTTGCAGTCCGAGCAGGCCGACCTGCTCGAACACCACTACATCGGCCTGACCGACATTCACCAGGCAGCCGGCGTTGCGGCGCTGTTCAACACGCTCTTCGTCTTCGAGTCCTACCCCGTCGACCAGGAAGCGCTCAGCGAGGCCGGTTCTGCGCTCGACGGGCTGCAGGTCACGGGTGTCGAGGTACTCGACGGATCGCACTACCCACTGACTGTGGTCGTGTCCGTCGCGGGGGCGAAACTGGACCTCGGCCTCAAGTACGACATGGCCCTGTTCGACACCACCGAGATCGAGACACTGGCCGACCGGTTCGTTCAAGTGCTGCGAACCTTCGCCCGGAACACCGAGGTCCCTGTGGGGGACATCGAGGTCCTCGAGCCGGCCGAGCGGGCGGCGTTGGTTGGTGCGTGGAGTGGTGCGGGTGCGGCATCGGGTGCGGATCTGTCCGCGACGTTGGCGGGCCTGTTCTCCGAGCAGGTTGCGCGGGATCCGGGTGCAGTCGCGGTGGTGTTCGAGGGCGAGTCGCTGACCTACGGCGAGCTGGCCGTTCGGGCGCGTCGAGTGGCGCGGCAGCTGATCGCGCAGGGCGTCGGCCCGGAGTCGCTGGTGGGTGTGGCTCTGCCGCGGTCGCTCGATCTTGTGGTGGCGGTGCTCGCGGTCATCGAGGCCGGCGCGGGCTACGTGCCGTTGGATCCGACGTATCCGCGTGAGCGGATCGAGTACGTCGTGGCCGATGCGGCACCGGCGTGCGTGATTTCGTGGACAGGTCGTGAGCACGAGTTCGCCGGGACGTCGGTGGTCGATATCGACACCCTGGATGTGAGTGCTGTGTCGGGCGAGCCGATTTCGGCTTCCGAGCGCACAGCACGGCTGCGGCCCGAGCACGTCGCCTACGTCATCTACACGTCGGGGTCGACCGGGCGCCCGAAGGGTGTGGCGGTGGCGCACCGCAACGTGGTCGAGTTGCTGGCCGGCACGGACGAGTTGTACGGGTTCGGTGCCGAGGATGTGTGGACGATGTTCCACTCGATTGCGTTCGACTTCTCGGTGTGGGAGTTGTGGGGTCCGCTGCTGACCGGTGGACGACTCGTGGTGGTCGATTACTTCACCTCGCGTTCCCCAGCGCAGTTCCTCGAGCTGGTGGCCGCCGAGGGTGTGACGGTGCTGAATCAGACGCCGTCGGCGTTCTACCAGTTCGTCGAGGCCGACCGGGCCCATGCGGACGGGGCGGGCCCGGCCGACCTGGCTCTGAGGTATGTGATCTTCGGTGGCGAGGCGTTGGAGCCGCGGCGGTTGCTCGGCTGGTTCGATCGGCGCGCGGATCTGGACTGCACCCTGGTGAACATGTACGGCATCACCGAGACGACGGTGCATGTCACGCACCGGCAGATCGAGGCGACCGATACCGCCGCGAGTGTGGTGGGTGGCCCGATCGCGGGGCTTGGCCTGTATGTGCTGGATTCGCGGTTGCGTCCGGCTCCGATGGGTGTGGCGGGTGAGGTGTATGTCTCGGGTGGTCAGCTGGCGCGCGGCTATCTGGGCCGAAGTGAGCTGAACGCGACCCGGTTCGTGGCCGACCCGTTCGGTTCCGGCGGCCGGTTGTACCGCTCGGGTGACGTGGCGCGGTGGACCCGTGACGGTGAGCTCGAGTTCGTCGGTCGTGCCGATGATCAGGTGAAGGTGCGTGGTTTCCGCATCGAGTTGGGTGAGATCGAGGCCGTGGTCGCGGGCCTGCCCGGTGTCGGTGAGTGCGCGGTCGTGGTGCGCGAGGACATCCCGGGTGATGCTCGCCTGGTCGCCTACGTGGTGCCCGCCGCGGGTGCGGTGCTCGAGATCGGGGCGTTGCGCTCGCTGGCGGAGGAGTCGTTGCCGGCGTACATGGTGCCGAGTGCGTTCGTGGTGCTGGACCGGATCCCGTTGACGGTCAACGGCAAACTGGATCGCAAGGCCCTGCCTGCACCGGAGTTCGAGTCGGCGGTGCACCGCGCCCCAATCACCCCGATGGAGCGAGCGGTAGCTGCCGCATTCGGGGAGGTGCTCGGCATCGAAACCGTCGGCGCCGACGACAACTTCTTCGATCTCGGCGGCAACTCGCTCTCGGCGGTGCGCGTCATCGCCGAGCTGCGTGACAACGGGGTCGAGGTGCCGCTGCAGTGGTTGTTCTCGGACCCGACACCGGCGTCCATCGCACGTCGCCAAGAAGGATCCGGTACCGACGCCTCGGGCCTCGGTTTGATTCTGCCGATCCGGTCCGGGGGCAGCGGGGCACCCGTGTTTGCCGTGCACCCGATTGTCGGGCTCGCATGGTGCTACGGCGGCCTCACCGGTGTCGTCGACCGGGATCGACCGATCTACGGCGTGCAGACGCCCTCGCTCTCCGAACCCGACTTCACGCCGGCGTCGCTACGCGACCTGGCCGAGCGTTACGTACGTGAAATTCGGTCGGTGCAGCCGAGCGGTCCGTACCACCTGCTCGGCTGGTCGCTCGGTGGTGTGCTCGCGCATGAGATCGCGGTGCAGCTGCAGAACGATCGTGACGAGGTCGCGAGCCTGGTGATGATCGACTGCGGTCCGGAGAACAGTCGGGTCGCGGGAGTCGAGAGTGTGGATGCGCTCTCTGCGGCCGAGTTGCTCGGCGGTATCGGCGTCGAGACGACCGGGTCCGAGGTATCCGGTAAAAACGGCGTGGATTCGGCGTCGACCGTCGCGGCGGGTATTGCTGCGCAGTACGGCATCGACCCGCAGACGGCCGAGGCGCTGCTGCAAACGTTGGTCGACAACGCGAACCGTGACATCGATCTGTTGGCCGGACACACCCCCGGTGTTTTCCGCGGTGACGTTCGATTCTTGACCGCGGGTGCGGACGATCCGAGCGGATCGGTGTTGGCGACAGCGTGGCAGGCGTTCGTTGACGGGACAGTGCATAACCGCGTTGTCAACGCCACGCACTGGCACATGACCGCGCCCGATGTGGTGACGGTGATTGGTGAGGAGATCGTGGCAGCGCGCTCGAAGCAGTGAACAGGTAACGCTCCGGTTACAGCGGACGATAGTTAGACCAATGTCCAGTACGCCCGCGATCGTCAAGCGAACGCGTGTGTCTGCAGGGGGACAGGCCTGTGCCTCTCTCGAACGAATGAAAGGTTGATGGTCCATGCCAAGAGCCAGGACAGCGAATCGACGCTTCGGAGTGCGCGCACTCGTCTTGACCAGCGCCCTGATGATGGTTCCGATTGCCGGTGTCGCCGGTGTCGCCGCTGCTCAGCCGTCCGGAGGTGCGCCATCGGTGCCCAACGTGACGTCGGAAGACGGGTCGAAGATCGTCTCGATCGAACAGCGAGCTCCCCAACGGCTGCGTATCACGGTGCATTCGACTGCGATGGACCGCGACATCATGCTGTCCGTGCTCCGGCCCGCGGATACCAAGAAGCCCGCGCCGACGTTGTACCTGCTCAACGGTGGCGGTGGCGGTGAGGATGGCGCGACCTGGGGCATCCAAACCGACTACATCAACTTCTTCGCCGACAAGCACGTGAACGTCGTGACCCCGCTCGCAGGCAAGTGGAGCTACTACACGGACTGGGTCAATACGGATCCGAAGCTCGGAAATAACAAGTGGCAGACATTCCTGACCCAAGAGGTGCCGCCGCTCATCGATGCGGCACTCGACACGACCAAGGTCAACGCGATCGCCGGTCTGTCGACGTCGGGCACGTCGGTGTTCAACCTGGCAATCGCCGCACCGGGGTTGTACAAGGGCATCGGTGCGTACTCCGGTTGTGCCCAAACCTCGGACCTGATGGGCCAGGAGTTTGTGAAGACGGTGGTCAATGTGTGGGGTGAGGGCGACGTCACGAATATGTGGGGGCCGCTGAACGGCCCAGGGTGGGTGGCGAACGACCCGCTGGTGCATGCCGACAAACTGCGGGGTCACGCGATCTACGTCTCCAGCGGTAGCGGCCTCCCCGGCCCGCACGACACGCTCGCAAACCCGGCGATCAAGGGCTCGGTTGATGTTTTGGCCAACCAGATCATCGTCGGTGGTGCCATCGAGGCGGCCACCAACCAGTGCTCGCACAACCTGGCAGCCCGGCTCGGCCAACTCGGTATCCCGGCAACATTCGACTTCAAGCCAGCCGGCACCCATTCGTGGAATTACTGGGAAGATGACCTCCACAACTCCTGGCCGGTGCTCGCCCAGTCGATGGGCATCTGACCGGTAAGGTCGCCGAACGCCGTCGGGCACACAGCAGTTCACGTGATCGCCGC
>NZ_LRRB01000284.1 GCF_001646865.1 Aldersonia kunmingensis
GCCCGTCCTACGTCCTCGGCGGACGCGGTATGGAGATCGTCTACGACGAGAAGTCGCTGGAGAACTACATCTCCCGCGCCACCGAGATCTCCGATGACCGCCCGGTTCTGGTCGACCGGTTCCTCGACGATGCCGTGGAGATCGACGTCGACGCGCTGTGCGACGGCACCGAGGTCTACATCGGCGGCGTGATGGAGCACATCGAGGAAGCCGGCATCCACTCCGGTGACTCGGCGTGCGCGCTTCCGCCGATCACGCTGGGCCGCGCCGACCTCGAGAACGTGCGCCGCTCCACCGAGGCGCTCGCCAAGGGCATCGGCGTCAAGGGTCTGCTGAACGTGCAGTACGCGCTAAAGGACGACATCCTCTACGTGCTCGAGGCCAACCCGCGCGCGTCGCGGACCGTGCCGTTCGTCTCCAAGGCGACCGCGGTGCAGCTGGCCAAGGCGTGCGCGCGTGTGATGCTCGGCGAGTCGATCGCGGACCTGCGTGCCTCGGGCCTCCTGCCCGCGGAAGGCGACGGCGGCCGGATGCCTGCCGGTGTCCCGATCGCGGTGAAGGAAGCGGTGCTGCCGTTCAACCGGTTCCGCACCTCCGAGGGCGCGAACGTCGAGTCGTTGCTCAGCCCGGAGATGAAGTCCACCGGTGAGGTGATGGGTATCGACGCCCACTTCGGCACCGCGTTCGCCAAGTCGCAGGCCGCCGCCTACGGGTCGCTGCCGGTCGAGGGCACGGTGTTCGTCTCCATCGCGAACCGGGATAAGCGCTCGATGGTGTTCCCGGTGAAGCGGCTCGCCGACCTCGGCTTCCGCATCCTAGCGACCGAGGGCACCGCGGAAATGCTGCTGCGCAACGGCATCCCGTGCGAGATCGCCCGCAAGGTCTCCGACGCGGACGTCGAGGGCGAACCCGACATCGTGGACCGGATCAAGGCCGGCGAGGTCGACATGGTGTTCAACACGCCGTTCGGCAACTCCGGCCCCCGCGTCGACGGCTACGAGATCCGCAGCGCCGCGGTGCTGATGAACATCCCGTGCATCACCACCGTGCAGGGTGCGGCGGCCGCGGTGCAGGGCATCGAATCCGCCATCCGCGGCGATATCGGTGTTCGCTCGCTGCAGGACCTGCACGCGGCGCTGAGCGCCTCGTGACGAGTTTCGGTGCCCGGCTGCACAGTGCCCTGCGTCAGCGGGGTCCGCTGTGCGTCGGCATCGACCCACACCCGGAACTGCTCCTGGAGTGGGGTCTCACGGTCGATGCGTCGGGCCTGGCGCAGTTCGCCGATCTCTGCGTGCAGGCATTCGGCGACGTCGCACTGGTCAAGCCGCAGGTGGCCTTCTTCGAGGCCTACGGCTCGGCAGGTTTCGCCGTGCTCGAACGGACCATCGGCGCGCTGCGCGAAGGCGGCACCCTGGTGCTCGCGGACGCCAAGCGTGGCGATATCGGGTCCACGATGGCTGCCTACGCGCAGGCCTGGCTCGGTGACGGGCCACTGGCCTCCGACGCGGTGACGGTGTCGCCGTACCTCGGATTCGGCTCGCTCGATCCCGCGCTGGACCTCGGCCCCGATCGCGGCGTGTTCGTGCTGTCGGCCACCTCCAACCCCGAGGGCGGACAGGTCCAGCGTGCGGTCGTTGGAGACGGCCGCACGGTGGATCAGGTGATGGTGGACGAGGCCGGAGCCCGCAACGCCGAGGCCGAGCCGCTCGGTTCGGTCGGTGTGGTGGTCGGCGCGACGCTCACCGCGGCACCCGACCTGTCCACACTCAACGGCCCGGTGCTGATGCCCGGTGTCGGCGCACAGGGCGGCGGACCGCACGACGTGCGCCGCCTAGTGGGGGAGAACCTCAGCGCGGTGGTGCCCAGCGTGTCGCGTGAAGTGCTGCGCGCAGGACCGTCCGTACCGGCCCTGCGCGATGCGATCGGCCGGATTACCGAGTCCTTCGCGTTCCTGCACGATTAACCGCTGCAGGCCTGAAGCGCCGCAGATCTCTGCGGTTCTCTGCCTACAGCTCGGCCGCGAGGTCGAGCGTGCGCTCACGTTCGAGGAACGGGACGACCACGAATTCGGTCGCCCCGGCCTCGGCGAACCGTTCGATTTCAGCGCGCACGGTGGCCTCGTTGCCGGCGATCACCAGATCGGCCGGTCCTGCCGCGCCCTCGCGGTCCATCATCGCGCGGTAGGACGGCAGTGCGCCGTACACCTTGAACACCTTCGCGGCCCGTTCGCGCGCCGCATCGGGGTCATCGGTGACGGCAACCGGCAGCGCGACGACGACCTGCGGATCCGGGCGGCCGGCATCGGCCGCTGCAGCGCGGATCGAGGGCACGACGTGGCTGCTCACCGTGTCCAGGCCGGTCATCCACGTCGCGGTGCCTGCTGTCATTTGCCCTGCCAGGGCGAGCATCTTGGGGCCGAGAGCCGCGACGAGCGTCGGCACCGGGTCGGCGGGGATATCGAGCGCGAGGCGACCCGTCAGCGTCTCACCGGCGTATTCGACGGGCTCTCCCGCGAGCAGCGGCGTGAGGATCGACAGGTAGTCGCGCAGGTGGCGCACCTCGCCCCATTTCATGCCGTGCATGCCCTCGATGACGACCTGATGCGAGAGTCCGATGCCGAGCGTGAAGCGGCCGCCCGATACCTGCTGCACGGTGCGTGCCTGGGTGGCCAGCGCGGACGGATGGCGCGGGTAGGTCGGCACTACTGCCGTACCGAGCCCGATTTCGGGTACCTCACGTGCCGCAACAGCGAGCACGGTGAGGGCATCGATGCCGAAGATCTGCGGCATCCAGGCGCGGGCCAGACCGCGTTCTCCGGCGTCGCGGATGTGCTCGATCGCCTTGTCGACGGTCTGTTCCTGGACAAAAACGCCGATTTCCACGCGATTTTCCTTTCCCGTCGACAGGCCACAATCCACGCGGCTGTGGCGAAGGTTATCCGGCGCATCCGACCGGGCGGTAGCTGACCGTCTGACCTGGGGTTTTACCTACCGGCATGGGTGCGGTCAGGTTTGCCCAAAAATGGGGTCGAATGAGGCCCTCACGCGCCCGTTTCAGCGGGGTGCGCAAGATAGACACACCGAAAAATATGGTCTGACCTGGGGGGTGGGTTAGCAATCAGGGGCTACCGTGGGTACGGTCGCTACGGCTGCTGGGTAACCGGCACCGTGTAAGCAAACGATGAGACGGAGGAACTGTGGCCCTTCCCCAGTTGACTGATGAGCAGCGCGCCGCTGCGTTGGAGAAGGCGGCTGCCGCTCGTCGCGCCCGGGCGGAGCTCAAGGAGCGCCTGAAGCGTGGCGGCACCGACCTGAAGCAGGTGCTCAAGGACGCCGAGAGCGACGAGATCCTTGGCAAGATGAAGGTTTCGGCTCTGCTCGAGGCCCTGCCCAAGGTTGGCAAGGTCAAGGCGCAGGAGATCATGACGGAGCTCGAGATCGCGCCGACCCGTCGGCTGCGTGGACTCGGCGATCGCCAGCGCAAGGCGCTGCTCGCCAAGTTCGATTTCGCTTCCTGATACAGGAGTGGTCGCCGAGCTAGGCGACGTGCAGAGGGGTCGGCTGGTTGTTCTGGTCGGCCCCTCAGCCGTCGGTAAGTCCACTGTTGTCCGCTGTCTGCGCGAACGCCTGCCCGAGCTGGTGTTCAGCGTTTCCGCAACCACCCGCGCGCCGCGTCCCGGCGAGGTCGACGGACGCGATTACCACTTCGTCGAGCGCACCGAGTTCGACCGCATGATCGAGGCCGGGGAGCTGCTCGAATGGGCGGATATCCACGGCGGCCTGCAGCGGTCCGGTACGCCGGCAGCACCCGTCAAGAAGGCGCTGGCCGCCGGGAAGCCGGTACTTGTCGAGGTCGACCTGGAGGGGTCGCGCTCGGTGCGAGCGGCGATGCCCGAGGCCGTAGCGGTGTTCATGGCCCCGCCCAGCTGGGACGAATTAGTGTCGCGATTGACCGGCCGTGGGACCGAATCCGAGGACGTGATCGCACGGCGCCTGGAGACCGCGAGGGTCGAAATGGCGGCACGTGACGAGTTCGACAACGTCGTTGTGAACGACGACGTGCAGCGGACCTGCGAAACATTGGTATCCTTATTGGTCGGACGGTCGCCAGAGCGGGCCGCCGAGTAGACTTCTTCGCCCCCACCCAGAAGTACAGCCATAGATTCAGGAGTGTTCGAGTGAGCAGTAGCCAGGCCGCAGCGACCGAGTTCAAGGCGGAACTCCCGGCGTACGACACCCCGCTCGGCATCACCAACCCGCCGATCGACGAGCTGCTCGACCGCACGTCGTCCAAGTACGCGCTGGTCATCTACGCAGCCAAGCGTGCGCGGCAGATCAACGACTACTACAACCAGCTCGGCGACGGCATTCTCGAATACGTCGGCCCGCTGGTTGAGCCGGGTCTGCAGGAGAAGCCGCTGTCCATCGCCATGCGCGAAATCCACTCCGACCTTCTCGAGCACACCGAGGGCGAGTGAGCGGTTCGGCGCGCATCGCCGCGGAGCACCGCCGCAACATCGTCATCGGTGTTGGCGGCGGGATTGCTGCGTACAAGAGTTGCGCGCTGATTCGTAGCTTCACGGAGAGCGGGCATCACGTCCGGGTGATTCCTACGGAGTCCGCTCTCCAATTTGTCGGTAAGGCCACCTTCGAGGCGCTGTCGGGTAACCCCGTCCGTACCGACGTCTTTCAGGACATTCCGCAGGTCGCGCATGTCCGACTCGGCCAGGAGGCCGATCTCGTCGTCATCGCCCCCGCTACCGCCGATCTGATGGCACGGGCGGCCATCGGGCGTGCCGACGATCTTCTCAGCGCCACGCTGCTCACCGCGCGCTGTCCGGTCGTGTTCGCGCCGGCCATGCACACCGAAATGTGGGAGCACCCCGCCACCGTCGCCAACGTCGCGACGCTGCGTTCACGAGGCAACGTCGTCATCCAGCCGGCTTCCGGGCGCCTTACCGGCACCGATACCGGTGCGGGCCGGCTCCCCGAGCCGGAGGAAATCTTCGGCCTAGCCTCACTGCTGCTCGAACGGCGCGACGCGCTGCCGCGAGACCTCGAAGGTCGCCGGGTCGTGGTGTCCGCAGGTGGGACGCGCGAGCCGCTCGATCCGGTCCGATTCCTCGGCAACCGAAGTTCCGGCAAACAGGGCTACGCGATTGCCCGTCTCGCCGCTCAGCGCGGCGCCTCGGTGACCCTGATTTCGGGTGTTACCGCGGGCCTGCCCGAGCCCGCCGCCGTCGATGTCGTGCACGTGACAACCGCCGAGCAGATGCGGGTCGCGGTCGACAAGCACGCTCCCGATGCCGACGCGGTCGTGATGTCCGCAGCGGTCGCAGACTTCCGGCCGACGACGGTGGCCACCGCCAAGCTCAAGAAGGGTGCCTCGTCGGAGCCGGACTCGATTCCGCTCACCCGCAACGAGGACATCCTCGCCGGGCTGGTTCATGCGCGCGAGGACGGCAAGCTGCACAAGAGCACCGCGATCGTCGGATTCGCCGCCGAGACCGGCGATGAAGAGGGTGATGTCCTCACCCACGCGCGCGCGAAGCTCGCTCGCAAGGGCTGCGATCTCCTCGTCGTGAATGCCGTCGGTGAAGGCCGGGCGTTCGAGGTGGACAGCAACGACGGCTGGCTGCTGTCCTCGGACGGATCCGAGGTCGCGCTCGAGCACGGATCGAAGGCGTTGATGGCGAGCCGCGTGCTCGATGCGCTGGTAGCAGCCATGCGCCGCCGCGAAGCCTGACCGTGTGGCCGGGTCGCTCCGCGGGGCTGCGCTCCAGAGATCGGTACTACTCTGATTGCAACTAGTGCGCCGCCCCACTTAACCGAGGCACCGTACTAGGGTTACGACCGGCCGGCACGAAGCGTGCCGGCGACCTTTCGAGGGGAGATTCTGTGGGCACGACCAGTCGGCTTTTCACCAGTGAGTCCGTGACCGAGGGGCACCCGGACAAGATCTGTGACGCGATCAGCGACTCGGTCCTCGACGCCATGCTCGCCGCCGACCCACGCAGCCGCGTCGCGGTCGAGACGCTGGTGACCACCGGCCAGGTGCACGTCGCGGGTGAGGTGACCACTGCCGCGTATGTCGATATCCCCAAGATCGTCCGCGACAAGGTGCTCGAGATCGGTTACGACTCGTCCGCCAAGGGCTTCGACGGCAACTCCTGCGGCGTGAACATCGCGATCGGCGCGCAGTCGCCCGAGATCGCGCAGGGCGTGGACCACTCGCACGAGGCGCGCGTCGACGGTCTCGCCGACGATGAGATCGACCGCCAGGGCGCCGGCGACCAGGGGCTGATGTTCGGCTACGCCAACAACGAGACTCCTGAGCTCATGCCGCTGCCGATCGCGCTCGCGCACCGACTCGCGCGTCGGCTCACCGAGGTCCGCAAGTCCGGCGTGCTGCCGTACTTGCGCCCGGACGGCAAGACGCAGGTCACC
>NZ_LRRB01000020.1 GCF_001646865.1 Aldersonia kunmingensis
GGCGTTCCCGGACACGCGGGCGGGGGAGTCTCCAGACAAGCCCGGTACCCAGGTGCGCTACTGGTCGATATGCCAGAACGATCAGGTTTCGCCGTACCCGGTGGTGGCCTGCGCGGCCGATTTCCAGACCGCGCTCGATGCGAACGGCTACTACACCTACGTGATCGCGACGCCGGAAGACCTTCCCGCACGGGCAAAGTCGGACTCGAGCGTCACCGTGCTGCCGTGGGGTTCGACCGCGCCGCGCAAGGTCGTACTACTGCGCAACATGTTGCCGACCCCCGGGTTCAACCAAACTGTGCAGGCCGCGCAGGGTAGCGCGAACCCGGCAGCGGTCATGGGTGACTACTACCCGCAGACCACCTACTGCGCCGCATCCACGTTCCAATCCGGCGGTGCCGCAGCCTGTTTCGGTAGCTGAGGACGTCGCTCGCCGAGGCCGTGCCGCGCGACTACGCGGCAGCGGCTACCTGCGCCGACTCTCGCATGCGGGTGAACACCACCGCGGCCGCCACGGCGACAAGCGAAATCACACCGCCGGTCAGGAACGCCAGGTGGACACCGTGTGCCGTCGACGCGACGTCGACACCGTCGTCAGTCTGCGACGCGGTCGCCATGATCGTGACGAACAGTGCGGTTCCCGCGGCGCCCGCCACCTGCTGCACGGTGCTGACGACCGCGCTGCCGTGTGAGTACAGATTGGTGGGCAACGACCCGAGGGCCGTCGTCATCAGCGGCGTCAACGCGAATGCGATACCCACCGAAAGGGTGACGTGGCCCGCGATTATCAACGGCAGCGTCGAATCCTGGCCGAGACATGCCAGCAGCCACATGCCGACGCTCAGCGCGACCGTGCCGGGCAACACGAGCGGGCGCGGTCCGTAGCGGTCGAACATATTGCCGACGAACGGCGAGAACAGTCCCATCGCCAGGCCACCGGGAAGCAGTGCGAGACCGGTGGCCAGCGTGCTCTTGCCCAGCACGTTCTGCATGTAGATCGGTAGGAGGATCAGGGAACCGAACAGCGACAGCATGATGATGCACATCAAACCGACGGAGATCGCGAACGATGGGACAGCGAACGTGCGCAGGTCGAGCAACGCCGAGTCTCGCCGGGCGAGGATGCGCTGGCGCGCGATGAACACGACGAGTGCCACCGCGCCGACGGCCAATGGCACCCACGGGGCGATCGGGGTGTGCCCCGAGGCGGCTTCACCGATAGCGGTCAGACCGTAGACCAGTCCGCCGAAGCCGAGCGCAGAGAGCACGATGGACGGAATGTCGAGATGCGACGGCCGCGGCTCGGTGACGTTGCGCACCAGCACTGCTCCGAGCACGAGGGCACCGATCGCCACCGGCAGCACCATGAGGAACATTGCCCGCCAGCTGAAGTGCTGAAGGACGAAGCCGGACAGCGTCGGCCCGACTGCCGGCGCGACCGAGATGACGACCGAGATGAGCCCGAGCATCCGGCCGCGAATATTGGCCGGGACGATATGCAGAATCGTGGTCATCAGCAGCGGGAACATCAGGCCCGTCCCCGTCGCCTGGATGACCCTTCCGACAAGCAGAACGCCGAAGGACGGTGCGATCGCGGCGACGAACGTGCCGAACGAGAACAGCGACATCGCCGTGATGAAGATCGGCCGGATGTTGAACCGCTCGAGGATGTATCCGGTGGTCGGAATCACGATGGCCATGGTCAGCAGGAATCCGCTCGTGAGCCACTGCGCCTGCGACGCCGAGATGTCGAGGTCCACCATCAGGCGCGGCAGCGCGACGCTGAGGATGGTCTCGTTCAGAATGACGACGAACGTCGCCACGAGCAGGACGGCGATCAGCAGTTTGCCGGCTGCTCCGATGCCGGATTGTTCGCTCTCCGGCGTGGTCAGCGCGTCTTGCTGGGGCGTCTGCATACGGACGAGCCTAGAAGACGCTGCACAACCGCCCGGTCGCGAACCGGACGGGATCCCGTCGTTCCGGGCCGTGCGTGGTTATCCAGCGGCCTCGTACTCGCCGATCACGGCGACCTTCGCGGCCGATGCCGACGACGGATCGAAGCGGTAGTCGAGCCACTCGGACACCAGTCGGCGCGCGAGCTCGATCCCGACCACGCGCTGGCCGAGGCACAGCACCTGAGCATCGTTGGAGAGGATGGCGCGTTCCACCGAGAAGCTGTCGTGCGCGGTGACGGCACGGACGCCGGGAACCTTGTTGGCGCTGATCGCGACTCCGAGTCCCGTGCCGCATACCAGGAGCGCCCGGTCAGCCCGACCCTCGGCGACCATCCGTGCCGCGGTGACCGCGACATGCGGGTACGCGGTGCTCTCGTCCGGTCCGACCCCGACGTCCACCACGGAACCCACTCGGTCATCGCCTTCGAGGTCGCGCCGCAACGCGTCCTTGTACTGCAGTCCGGCGTCGTCGCAGCCGACGACGATGCGCAATTGTTCGCTCATTCCTGTTCGCTCCATTCGAATAGGTCCGCCACGGTGCTCAGGCACATGGCAAGTGAGACGGCGCCCGCGTCTGGGGTGCCGATGCTTTTCTCCGCCAAGGGGCGGGCGCGACCGACGCGTGGTCGCAGGTCTGCGGTTGCCGCGGCGGCCTTCTGCGCGACATCGACCGCGGCCGACCATGCGGTTCGCCAGTCCTGACCGGCGGCGACGGCGGTATCGACGGCTGCGTTGAAGGGTGCGAGTGCGTCGAGCATGGTCTTGTCGCCGAGTTGCGCACCGCCGAGTTGAACGATTGCGTCCTGTGCGGCGCGCAGTGCGGCCGCCATGGTCACGCTGTTCGGCAGGCCGTGATCGCCGAACGTGCGGCCGAGCGCGCTCAGTGCGGCACCCCAGAGGACGCCGGACGTCCCACCGGCCTTCGCGGCCCACGCGTCACCTGCGGCAATGAGGACACTCGCCATTCCGGACTCGCGCTGCACCGCTTCCTTGGCGGCTGCCGATGCCGCGGAGGATCCCTTGACCATGCCTCGCCCGTGGTCGCCATCACCGGCGACGGCGTCGATGCGACCGAGCTCCGACTCGGCCTCGGTCATGCGATTGGCAATCGCCCCAATGGCTTTCGCGACGAATTGGCCGCAGGCGCGCGAAGCGTCATCGGCGTCCGCGACCGTGACGACCGCAATCTGATCCGCGCGCGTGGTGTCGCGCCGGGTTCCGGTAGCCGCGGCGGGTGCACCCTTGCGAAATGCCGGGGTGTCCGCGGGCGCGGTCCAGAACTGCTCGAGTTCGTCGTCGAGCCACATGACCGTCAGTGAGCAGCCGGCCATGTCCAGGCTGGTGACCAGTTCGTCGACCTCGGGGTCGACGACGGTGTATCCGGCGTCGGCAAGCAGTCGTGCGACGGTCTTCCACACCACGAACAGTTCCTCGTACTTGGTGCGGCCCAGACCGTTCAATACGACCGCCACCCGTTCCCCTGCACCCTCGGGTCGCTCCGCGAGGACTCCGCGTACGAGCACCTCCGCGAGTTCGGCCGCGGACGGCAGTGGATGGTTCGCCACGCCCGGTTCGCCGTGGATGCCGAGACCGAGTCCCATCGTGGCGGGCTCGACGGTGAACAACGGCGAATCGGCGCCGGGCATCGTGCAGCCGTCGAAGGCGACGCCAAGCGTGCGCGTCGCGGCGTTCGCGGCCTCGGCCACCCGCTCCACATCATCGAGGTCGTAGCCGGCCTCGGCCGCGGCACTCGCACAGCGGAACACGGTGAAGTCACCTGCGATACCACGGCGCTTGGCGGCGTCTTCCGGTGCCGCACTGGCGATATCGTCGGTGACGGCGAGGTAGCGCGCATCGATGCCCTCGTCGAGCAACCGCTGCACCGCGAGCCCGAAGTTCATCACGTCGCCGGCGTAGTTGCCGGTGAGCAACAGAACGCCGGCGTTTCCGTGAGCGGCGCGGGCGACCGAGGTGGCCTCCCGGGCGGACGGTGAGGTGAAGATATTGCCGACTACTGCGCCGTCGGCGAAGCCGGGTCCGACCACGCCGCAGAAGGCGGGGTAGTGCCCGGAACCGCCGCCGACCACCACCGCGACCTTGCCGTCCGGGGTCTCGGTCGTGCGGACGACGCCGCCTTCGACGCCGGTCACGTAACCGGAGTGGGCGTCGAGGAAGCCGTCGAGCATGTCCTCGGTGAAGGTGGCCGGATCATTGAACAGTCGAGTCATGGTGTGCCTCAGGCAGATTGATGCGGGCGGGTGCCCGTCAGTCGGATTGGAGCGGGCTGGCGCCCGTCAGTGGATGTGGCTGCCGCCGTTGATGTCGAAGGTCGCGCCGGTGAGGTACGCGGCGTCATCGGTGGACAGGAAGGTGATCACCGCGGCAACCTCTTCCGTGGTCGCGGTGCGGCCGACCGGGATGGAGGCTGCCAGTGCCGCTTCGCTTTCGGCAGTGGCGCCGACACGGATGTTGGTGTCCACGGCGCCGGGGGTCACGGCGTTGACGGTGACACCGGTCGGGCCCAGTTCGCGCGCAAGGGCTTTGGTGAAGCCGAGGATCGCGGCCTTCGCCGAGGAGTAGGGCACCTTGCCGAAGACGCCGCCGCCGCGCTGCGCGGAAACCGACGACATATTGACGATTCGGCCGAAACCGGCGTCGATCATTCCGGGCAGGAACGCCTTGGTGACGAGGTAGGTGCCGGTGGCGTTGACCGCCATGACCTTGTTCCAGAGTTCGAGGGTGGTCTCGAGGAAGGGAACAGGGGAGGTGATACCGGCGATGTTCGCCAGTGCGCCGACGGTCGGGAGGTTCCCGTCGCGGACCTCGGCGGCCACGGCGGCCTCTGCGGCAGTAACCGACTCCTCGGAGGTCACGTCGATCTCGTAGCCGAAGCTCGGGACGTCGAACTCGCCGCCGATCGCCGCGGCGACCTTGGCCGACTTCTCGCCGTCGAGGTCGAGGATCACGATCGCCCAACCCTCGCGGGCGTAGCGGCGGGCGACGGTCTCGCCGATGCCGCGGTCCGAGGTGGCGCCGGTGATGACGGCGGTGCGCTGGGTGTTGAACATTGTTGATTCTCCTTGTTGCCGAGGCTCTTTGGTTGGTCAGATAAGGGCCGACACGAGCCGGGCGGCTGCGGCCGTCGCGTCGGGACGTTGTTCGTGGGTGACGTCGCGGGTCTCGAGTTCGAGCGAGAAGTGCCCGCAGTAGCCGCTGTTGGTGAGGGCTGCGAGGCCACCGGCGAAATCGGCGTCGCCGTTGCCGATGCTGAGGTTGATGTTGCCGGGCACCGCGTCGCGCAGGTGTACGTGCTCGATGCGACCGCCGATGCGGCTCACGAAGTCGATCGGGTCGCCGCCCGACGCGACGATGTGGCTGAAGTCCATCACCACGCCGACACGTGTGCCGATCAGCCGGTCGTGGAGCGCCCGGGCACGGTCGATGTTGCAGCTGAGCCGGAAGAGATGCAGCGTCTCGGACCACAGTGCGAGGCCGTATTCATGCGCGCGTTCCGCAGCGGTGGCGAGTTCGGCAGCCACGCGGTCGAGGTCGGTGTCGAGTGTGTCGATCGGATCGTTGCTCAACGCGCCGCACGGCAGGACGAGCGCCTTCGATCCAGTTTCGGCCGCGAGGGTGAGCAGCATGTCGAGATGGTCGCTACGAACTGCGCGCTCGCTCGCGCTCAGCTCTGCATTGAGGTCGCCGACGTCGCCGTTGATTGAGCGCACAGCCAGCCCGGAGGTCTTCACGGTATTGGCGACGTCCGACACCGCAGCGCGGTCCAGCACGTAGGGAACGTGGTCGCAGACACCGGGAAGTGCACCGAGGTCAATCTCCGAGAAGCCCAGGCCGGCGATCGTGTCGAGCGCTTCATCGAGGGGCTGATGTCGAAAGCTGATCGTCGAACAGCCGAGTCGAGGATGGATCATCGTCGCCTTCCTTGGGTAATCGCCTAGTGGCGTGATGGGGACCACAGTAGCGAGTTGACTGTTAACAATCAACAGATGCCAGTAACGCAGTTTACTGTTGACAGTAGACTGTGTTCGGGTTCACACTCGATGGCATCGCAATGTTGACAGTCAACAGACTGCTCGCTTGATCCCTCTGAAAGGATGAATCTCATGAGCGTTGACGCTCTGAAGATGCGCGGTCCGGTGCAGGGCACACCGGACGCGAAGCGTGTCGCCGTCGGCTCGGGTGTCGGCGCCGTCATCGAGACCTACGACTTCATCGGGTTCGGCACCGCCGCCGCGCTCTACTTCGGCACCGCCTTCTTTCCGGGCGCCAGCCCGGTCGCCGGCACGCTGGCCGCGTTCGCGACGCTCGGCGTCGGGTTCGCCGCCCGCCCGATCGGCGGCATCATCGGTGGCCACCTTGGCGACAAGGTCGGCCGCAAGCCGGTGTTGGTTG
>NZ_LRRB01000085.1 GCF_001646865.1 Aldersonia kunmingensis
TAGCGGTGCACGCCGTGCCCGGCCGGCGGGGCGGCACCGATGTAGTTCGCCAGGCCGGCGTCATTGCGCAATGTGATGGCGTTGGCGGGCAGCCCCGTCCCGCCGTCGTCACCCGCACCCGCGACCAGCGACGTGGTCGTCACCGGGATGTTGAACACGGCCCAGTGCCAGAAGCCGGATGCCGTCGGCGCATCGGGGTCGAAGTTGGTCACGGCGAAGCTCTTCGTCTCGGCTGGGAAGCCCGACCACGACAGCTGCGGCGAGGTGTCGTGGCCGCCCGCGCCCATGACTCCGCTGGCCTGCGCCAATTTGAATTGACCGCCGTCTTCGAAGTCTTCGGACGTGAGCTCGAAGGACGGCAGTTTGGGCAGGAAGTCGTACGGGTTGAACGCGAACGGTGCGTCGGCCATGGTGAACCTCTCTCGTCTCAGCTGTGCATCAAAAAGTGCTCGAGCACGCGGGTACCGAACTCGAGTGCTTCCACCGGGACCCGTTCGTCCACGCCGTGGAACAGCGCGGAGAAGTCGAATTCCGGTGGCAGCTGCAGCGGCGCGAAGCCGAAGCAGCGAATCCCCAAGCGGGCGAACGCTTTTGCGTCCGTTCCGGCGGAGAGCATATAGGGAACGGTGCGCCCGTCCGGGTCGTTGGCCAGAATCGCGTCGTTCATCGCGTCGACGAGATGGCCATCGAAAGTGGTCTCGTACGAGTCGAGCTTCGTGATCCACTCGCGAGTCACGTCGGGGCCGATCAGCTCGTCGATCTCGCGCTCGAACGCCTCCTGCCGGCCTGGCAGCACCCGGCAGTCGATGACCGCCTCGGCGGTCTGCGGGATGACGTTGGCCTTGTAGCCGGCCCGCAGCATCGTCGGATTCGCGGTGTCCCGGAAGGTGGCGCCGATGATCTTCGCGATCGAGCCGAGTTTCGCGAGCGTGCCTTCGATATCGGGCGAGGACGGATCGAAATCGATCCCCGTGTCCTCCTTGAGTTCGGCCAGGAACTCGCCTACCGAATCGGCGATCACCAATGGGAAGGTATGGGTGCCAATCCGGGCGACCGCCTGCGCGAGGATCGTCACCGCATTGTCTTCGTGCAGGAACGAGCCGTGTCCGGCGCGGTGATTCGCCGTGAGGCGCATCCAGCCCAGGCCCTTCTCCGCCGTTTCGACGACGTAGAGGCGCCGCTCCCCGCCGTCGCGGGTAGGCACGGTCAGCGAAAACCCGCCGACCTCCCCGACCGCCTCGGTGATCCCCTCGAACAGGTCGGGCCGGTTCTCGACGAGCCAGTGACTGCCGTACTTCCCGCCGGCCTCCTCGTCGGCGAGGAATGCGAACACCAGGTCGCGCGGCGGTACCGTGCCCTCGGCCTTGAACTGGCGCGCCAGGGCCAGCGCCATGCCGCACATGTCCTTCATGTCGATCGCGCCGCGGCCCCATACGTAGCCGTCCTCGACGGCGCCTGAGAACGGGTGCACGCTCCAGTCGGCCGGTTCCGCAGGGACCACATCGAGGTGCCCGTGGATCATCAGCGCCCCGCGGCTGTTGTCGGCGCCGGGCAGGCGGGCGAACACATTGCCACGACCCGGGGCGCCGGACTCGACGTAGGTGGTCTCGTAGCCGACCTCCTCGAGCTGCTCAGCCACCCACTTCGCACAGTCCTCTTCACCCTTGGTGGTCTCGTGCTCCCCCGTGTTCGACGTGTCGAACCGGATCAGCGCACTGACGAGTTCGACGACCTCGGAAACCGCGCGTGAGCGATCCGAACCACTCTGACCTTCCCCTGTCCCTGGCACCCCACTTTCCTACCACTGGAACACCCCTCGGGGATGCTTGGGCGCAGCGTCTTTTGTTGGCGTTTCCCCTCGTGAGAGGGACGATTTTGGTCTGAGGGAGTTCATCGGATAGCCTTTGTCAGCGCGCACGGCAACGTGCGAGTCCGAGTGGCGGAATGGCAGACGCGCTAGCTTGAGGTGCTAGTGCCCTATTAACGGGCGTGGGGGTTCAAGTCCCCCCTCGGACACAGAAATCGTTTTCATTAAGTCCCGACTTCGATCGGGGCTTTCTTTGTAACCGGGGTTGAGCGGTCGCGATTAGGCTCCTTCCGATTCCGATTCGGTGTGGACTTCGGTCCTCCGCAGTTACTCAGCGCTACGGGCATCTATCACGATGTCGTGGCTTCGGTCGTCGATTAAGCGCGCTGGGACGCAACGAAACAGGTTCACCACTACGACGCCGACCAGTTCCATACCGAACTTGACCTAGTATTCACCGGACTTCCCACTGCAGGGGGTGGCCTGGCCGGCCCCATCCGGAGTCAAATAGCTCCCCTGGCGCATGCCGGAGGGAATTCCTTGTGTGACGCCAAGGGGACTCGAACCCCTGACGCCCAACTCCGTCGGCCGTCGACATACGACTGCCGCGCTACGTGTCGTCCCGCTGCCCGAACAAGCCCGGCACATGGTCGCAGCATGTCGTTCGTCGCGGATGGTGGGCGCGCAGCGAATCCCGCTCGACTTGGCCAGCTCCGTCGTCGCGACCCGCCATTGAGCACCGGCGCAACCGTTGTGGGCCGACATGAGTTCGCAGTCGAGTGTGAGCTGTCTCCGGCCGAGTGGTCCACCGTGCGCGGTGAGTTTCGCTGGGCAACGGGTCAGCGCTCGGCGACGCGTCCACCTTCGACGTGCCAGCCACGATCGACGCGCACCTTCTCCAGCATCCGGCGGTCGTGGGTCACGAGCAGCACGGCACCGTCGTAGGAGTCCAGGGCGGACTCGAGTTGTTCGATGGCGGGTAGGTCGAGATGGTTTGTCGGCTCGTCGAGCACGAGGACATTGGTGCCACGCGCCTGCAGCAGGGCCAGCGCGACGCGGGTGCGCTCCCCCGGCGAGAGATCCTCGACGGGCCGATCGACGTGGTCGGCGCGCAGACCGAACTTCGCCAGCAGGGTACGCACCTCGGCAGTCGTGAAATCCGGTACGAGCCCTTCGAATCGCTGCGCCAGCGGGGTCGATCCGGTGAATTGGTCACGCGCCTGGTCGATCTCGCCGATCGCGACATTGGCACCGAGTCGTGCACTGCCTTCGTCGGGCTCGATCCGGCCGAGCAGCAGGCGCAGCAACGTCGACTTCCCAGCGCCGTTCGGTCCGGTGATGCCGATGCATTCGCCGGCGTCCACCTGCAGTGACACCGGACCGAGGGTGAAGGCCCCTTGCCGCACAACGGCATTGGTCAGCGTCGCGACGACCGAGCTGGATCGCGGCGCGGATCCGATGGTGAACTCGAGCACCCATTCCTTGCGGGGTTCGGCCACCTCCTCCATGCGCGCGATCCGGCTCTCCATCTGCCGCACCTTCTGCGCCTGCTTCTCGCTGGATTCGGTCGCCGCGCGACGCCGCACCTTGTCGTTGTCCGGCGCCTTACGCATCGCGTTGCGTACACCCTGACTCGACCATTCGCGCTGAGTTCTCGCCCGCGCCACCAGATCCGCCTTCCTAGCGGCAAATTCGTCGTATTCCGCCCGCTTGTGCCGGCGGGCGACGGCACGCTCCTCCAGGTAGCTCTCGTAGCCACCGCCGTAGACCGTGTTCGTATGCTGCGCCAGATCGAGTTCCAGCACCCGGGTGACACTGCGGGCCAGGAATTCACGGTCGTGACTGACCAGCACGACGCCGCCGCGCATACCCCGCACGACGTCCTCCAGCCGTTCCAGCCCGTCCAAGTCCAGGTCGTTGGTGGGTTCGTCGAGCAGCACGATGTCGAATCGGGAGCAGAGCAGCGCCGCCAGACCCACCCGCGCGGCCTGCCCGCCGGACAGTCCGGTCATCAGCGCCGATTCCGGTGCCACCGAACCCGCGGCCAGGCCGAGATCGGCCAGGACCCCCGGCAGCCGCTCCTCGAGGTCGGCGGCCCCCGCCGCGAGCCAATGGTCGAGAGCCGTCGCGTAGACGTCGGCCGGATCGGCATCGGCCTGCGCAGGCGGATCGGCAAGCGCGTCGGCGGCGGCGTCCATGGCCTGTGCCGCCGCCGCACACCCGGTACGACGGGCGACGTACTGCCCGACCGTCTCGCCGGGAATCCGCTCGTGCTCCTGCGGCAACCAGCCCACGAAGGCGTCGGTCGGCGCGCGCAAGACCGTCCCCGACAAGGGGGCGAGGTCACCGGCGAGCACCCGCAGCAGCGTCGTCTTCCCCGCACCGTTGGCCCCGACAACACCGATCACATCACCGGGCGCGACGGTCAGATCGAGATGATCGAACAGGACGCGATGCGCGTACCCGCCGGCGACGCCCTTGGCGACGAGGGATGCGGTCATGGACAAATGGTCGCACCCCGGACACTGGAAATCGTTTTCATTAAGCCCCCGACCAGCACAAATGTCGCGCACCGGGTCAATTCGATCCAGAAAGTCCTGGTCACAGCGTGGGGATGCAAGTCGCTCTCGGATACGCGCGGCATGTGCGCGACGAAAGCGGCCTCGCCGGATTGAATGCGCGCGGGGGCATCGCCCAAAGCGGCTCGGCGTCGCCTTTGCGACAACGTTCCTCTACTTCTGCGGCGGTTGTCGCGATGACGAGATCGGGGATCAATCCGCTCGAGGCTGAACACCGATGCACTGTTTTGATGCTCGCGGTACGACGACCGAGCGGACAGTACCCGGCTCGCGCCCGGCCGCGACATTCGAATGTCACCCGTGACAACAAGTTTCGACGGCGCGCAAAAACCGTGCGCGGTTGGATTCCGGTCACCGGCCCGCCGACCAGAATTCGCGGTCCACGCACCGGAAATATCGGCCTCCGCCGGCCGGCGCATAATTCAACTTTCGCGCTACGCGTACGCCACTCGTGGCCTCAGGCGTCGGACGACGTCTGTTCCTCACGGTCCGAGACCACCAGCAGCTGCAGCGCCGAGCTGGCGACCGGCCGGATCAACCTGATCAGAGTGGCGGCCGCGAACCCGATGGGCGCTCCGGCCACTCGCAGGACCGGGGCCACGACCGAACCCAGCCTCATCAAACCGCCACTGATGGCGTCCGGGCCCACCGTCGGCGCCACCCCGCCGAACACCGGCAACCACTCAGTCGCGCGTCGCGGCCGTATAACCCAGCACATCGGGCCGCCCGCCGGACAGCCGGACGACGGCCAGCTTGTCGATACCCCCGAAGGCGCCGAAAAGCTCCACAACATCACAACGCGCCCCGCCAACGGCGGGGTGCTCTAACGAAAGCTGTCTCCGGACTCGCCGGGACGGGTCATTCCTACGAACTGAACATCTGGACCCCATTAGCGAATAGCTGGCTCTGGAAAAACGCGTTGAGCAGCGCGCTTAACGGATTCTCCGCCCTGCTGGGGATCGCTGCGGACGCGATGGTGTTGCCCTTCAACTGAATCTCATTTCTGTCGTTGTTGAACTAGTACTCGCCGAAGCGCAATGCACCGTTACCGTCTGAGGACAACGCAGGGTCGCGGCCCTACCTCGCTCGGCGTCGTCGCGGCGGCCATATTCGCGCGGGCATGAATACCACGACGCAAAGGCGAGTGATTGTTTCAACGTGACCGGTCGATCCGCTCAGGGATGACCACGGCCGGCACCCGTGGATGCGCCGCCAGCAACTGGCGGGCGCGGCTCTCCAGCATCGCCCATGAGCCCATCGCCGCGCCGATGCCTGGCTCCCGCGCGCGACAGTGCCGCTTCCACGTCGTCCGCAGAGATGCCCAACACTCATGCGACCTCACAAATCGCCAACCCGAGTGATTGGATCTCCGCAGGTGACAGCGTTTTCTAAGCAAGATCGATCCGCGTGGTTAATGCGTAAGTCCCCCTCGGACACAGAAATCCTCAGCTACGCCCCGACCTTCGTTCGGGGCGTTCTCCTTTTGGACCCGAGTCGACCCATGTCGGTGGCGGCTACGTCCAATACCGAGTCGATCCGGACTTCGGTATCCCCCAGATCCTCAGCATCAACGGGGGCCGTGGGACGTGGTTCGCGTGCCCGGGCTGTCTTGACATGGGTATCGCATGTGAGACTCGCTGTGTGGGTCACCGCATTGAACGCCCCAAGTTGGAGGGCAACATCGCCGTCGGCGACGATCGGCAGATCAGCTTTGCCGAGTTCGGCGACCCGCAGGGTCGGGCGATCTTCTGGCTGCATGGCACCCCGGGTGCGCGCCGCCAGATCCCGTCCGAGGCGCGAGCCTTCGCCGAGCAGAACCACGTCCGGCTGATCGGCATCGACCGGCCCGGTATCGGCTCGTCGACATCGTTCCAATATGGGTCGGTCGTGGAATTCG
>NZ_LRRB01000109.1 GCF_001646865.1 Aldersonia kunmingensis
GGACCCGCAAGCGCTGACCGACGAACAGTGGGCGCACTTCGTGTTCTTCCGCAACAACCCCAAGGGAATGTTCGCGGAGCGTTGGAGCCACGCTGCCGGATGCCGGCGTTGGTTCAACGCACTCCGTGACACCGCCACCTACAAATTCCACGGCGTGTACCGCATGGACGAGCAAAGGCCGACGATCTCGTGAACGCACCATTCCGCACCCGTCAGGGCGGCCGGATCGACCGGAACACCGCCTACACCTTCACCTTCGACGGCCAGGAGCTGACCGGTCACGCCGGTGACACGCTCGGCTCGGCACTGCTCGCCAACGGCGTGCACCAGGTCACCACGAGCATCAAGCTCGGTCGTCCCCGCGGCATCACCGCCGCCTGGGCCGAGGACACCGGCGGCCTGGTCCAGATCGAGGAGCCGTTCCCCGAGCCGATGCTGCTCGCGACGACCGTCGAACTATTCGATGGCCTCGTGGCGCGCGGTATCCCCGGGCAGGGTCGCCTCGCCGACATCCCGGACACCGCGAAGTACGACTCCACCCATGTGCACACCGACGTCTTGATTGCCGGCGCGGGCCCGACCGGCCTGGCCGCGGCGCTGACCGCCGCCCGCGCCGGGGTGCGCGTCGTCCTGCTCGACGAGCAGAGCGAGCCCGGCGGCGCACTGCTCGGCAGCACCGACACCATCGACGGCAAGCCCGCGCTGGAGTGGGTGGACGCCGCGGTCGCCGAACTCGCGAGCCATCCCGATGTGCTGCATCTGCAGCGCACGACGGCATTCGGGCATTACGACGACGGCTTCGTCCTGGCCGTGCAGCGGCGCACCGACCACCTCGGCACCGAGGCGCCCGCGGCGATCAGCCGCCAGCGCATCTGGCGGATCCGCGCGCCGCACATTGTCGTTGCCGCCGGCGCGCACGAGCGCCCCGTGGTTTTCACCGACAACGACCGGCCCGGCATCATGCTCGCGCACGGTGCACGGACGTTCCTGCACCGCTACGGCGTCAAGGTCGGCAACCAGGCTGTCGTCTTCACCACCAACGACAGCGCCTACGCCGCCGCGTTCGACCTGCACGACGCCGGCGTGCGTATCAACACGATCGTCGACGTTCGTCACGATGTGGCGGCGGACTTGCGCGCCGGGTGCGCCGAGCGAGGCATCACTCTCCGCAGCAACTCCGTTGTCCGCGGCACCCTCGGCAACGGGCGGATCAGCCACGCGATCGTGGCACGTGACGGCGATACGCCCGTTCCCCTCGCGTGCGACGCACTCCTCATCAGCGGTGGCTGGAATCCCGCGGTGCATCTGTTCAGCCAGGCGCGCGGCACGCTGCGTTACGACGATGCGCTCGGCGCGTTCGTGCCCGGCGAGCGTCTCGACGGCGTGACCGTCGCGGGCTCGGCCAATGGTGTGTTCGACCTTCCCGGATGCCTGCGCGAGGGCCGCGAAGTCGCAACCACGGTCGTGACCGACCTCGGATTCACCGTTGCTACCAATGCGATTGCGGGCGAATCGGATCCGGCGCCATCGCCTGCACCTGCCGCAGTGGTGTGGCACGTGCCGGACCCGGCCGGCGCCGAGCGCCAGTTCGTCGACGTCCAGCGTGACGCCACTGTCGCCGATCTGGCCCGGGCGGTCGGTGCGGGGATGCGCTCGATGGAACACATCAAGCGCTACACCACCATCGGCACCGCGCACGATCAGGGCAAGACGTCCGGCGTCGTGGCCTCGGGCATCACCTCGGAGCTGATCGGCACTCGGATCGAGGATCTCGGCACCACGACGTTCCGCCCGCCCTACACACCCGTTGCGTTTGCCGCCCTCGCCGGCCGCAGCCGTGGTCATCTGTTCGATCCGGAACGGGTTACCGCCGTTAATGATTGGCATGTCGACCGCGGTGCGGTTTGGGAAGACGTGGGCCAGTGGAAGCGCCCGCGGTACTACCCGCTGCCCGGTGAGGACATGGAGGCCGCCGTGCTGCGCGAGTGCGCGGCCGTGCGGACCGGCGTCGGCATCCTCGACGGGTCGACGCTGGGCAAGATCGACGTGCAGGGGCCGGATGCCGGCGCGTTCCTCGACCTGCTGTACACGAACATGATGAGCACCCTGAAGGTCGGCATGGTCCGCTACGGCGTCATGTGCGGCGTCGACGGCATGGTCATCGACGACGGCACGGTGATGCGCCTCGCGGAGGATCGCTACCAGGCCTTCACCACCACCGGCGGTGCCGCGCGAATCCTCGACTGGATGGAGGAATGGCTGCAGACCGAGTGGCCTCAGCTGCGGGTGCGGCTCACCTCGGTGACCGAGCAGTGGCACACCTTCCCCGTCGTCGGGCCGAAGTCGCGCGACGTCATCGGTGCGGTCTTCGCCGATCTCGATGTCAGCAACGAGGCCTTCCCGTTCATGGCCTGGCGCGACACCACGCTCGACGGGGTGCACGTGCGGATCGGTCGCGTCAGCTTCTCCGGTGAGCTCGCCTACGAGGTGAACGTCACCGGCTGGCACGCAACAGCGGTGTGGGAGAAGCTGATTGCGGCCGGCGAACGCTACGGCATCACCCCGTACGGCACCGAGACGATGCACGTGCTGCGCGCCGAGAAGGGCTACCCGATCATCGGCCAGGACACCGACGGGACAATCACCCCGCAGGACCTCGGCATGGAGTGGGTGGTGTCGAAGAAGAAGCCGGATTTCGTCGGCAAGCGATCGTTCACTCGCGAATCCAACGTCGATCCGCTGCGCAAGCAGTTCGTCGGGTTGCTCCCCCTCGATGCGGACACCGTGCTTCCCGAGGGCGCGCAGGTCATCGAGTCCATGAAGGACGGCATCCTGCCGCCCCCGCCGGTCCCGATGCTCGGCCATGTGACGTCGAGCTACCGCAGCGCCGAATTGGGTCGCCCGTTCGGGCTCGCGCTGGTCAAGGGTGGCCGCGCCCGCATCGGCGAAACACTGCACGTCCCCGTGGACGGAATCCTGGTGCCCGTGGAGGTCACCGGCACCGTCCTCGTCGATCCCGAAGGAGCACGTCGCGATGGCTGAGACACTTGTCGCCCGAAGCCCGTTGCAGGACTGGCAGTCCCGATTCGAAGCGCTCCCCATGTCGGCACGCGTCACCGAGGAACCGTTCGTCACCATGATCGACCTCTGGGTCGACCCGACGGGCCCAGGTGCTGCCGCGGCGGCCGAGATCTTCGGTATCGCCTCGTTGCCGACCACCGCTTCCACTGCGGTCACCGGAGCGAATGCGACAGTGATCTGGATGGGGCCCCAGGAATGGCTCGTGCTCGCGGGCAACCGCGCCGGCGAGGAGCTCGAGGCACAGCTGCGTGACGCCATCGGCGAGCACGGCGGCGCGGCCGTCGACGTCTCCGCCCAGCGGACCTCGCTGCGACTGCGGGGCTCCAATGCCCGCGCCGTCCTGGCCAAAGGCTGCTCACTGGACCTGCACCCCGCGGTTTTCGGGCTCGGCGCGGCGCCGCAGACCATGCTCGCGCTCGCAGGTGTCGTGCTGATCCCGTTGGACGACAACGGAACCGACTACCGCGTCCTGGTCCGGTCGTCGTTCGCCCGCTACCTGGCCGACTGGCTGATCGACGCCGCCGAGGAGTTCGGCGTGCGCTGGTAGGCCGGCCCACAGTCGTCGGCTCGGTGGACCTGTCTGCGCCGCGGTCCACCGAGCCGACACCCGACCCAACGACAGGACCGTTCGCGATGACTTCTGTTGCCGCACCGACCCCATCGAGGGTTATCGAGAGCCGAGATCGGCTGCTCAGCCGCCTCGCCAACCCAGCCGCGCTGGTGTGCGGCATCGTGAACGCGACGCCGGATTCCTTCTCCGACGGCGACCAGTACCGCGATCCCGAGCGGGCTGTCGAGCACGGCCGGAAGCTCGTCGCCGAGGGCGCCGAACTGCTCGACATCGGCGGAGAATCGACCCGGCCAGGATCGCATCCACCATCGGTGGGCGAAGAGATAGCGCGGATCGTCCCGGTGATCGAGGCGCTCGCAAGCACGACATCGACCCCCATCTCGGTCGACACCTCCCGCGCGGAGGTGATGCGGGAGGCCGTCGCCGCCGGTGCGGTGATGATCAACGATGTGCGCGCACTGCGCTCCCCCGGAGCGTTGAGCACGGCGGCGAGCTTGCGGGTTCCTGTCTGCCTGATGCATATGCAGGGCGAACCGGCCGATATGCAGGCTGCGCCCGCCTACACGGACGTCGTCGACGAGGTCGGTGAGTTTCTGCTCGACCGCGTCAGTGCCTGCCGCATGGCCGGAATCCCGCTGGACCACATCGTGATCGATCCGGGCTTCGGGTTCGGCAAGACGCTGCCCCACAATCTCGAGTTGCTCGGCTCGCTCCGACGCATCGCCAACCTCGGTTTGCCCGTGATGGCGGGGTTGTCCCGCAAGGGCATGCTCGGCACGATCACCGGCCGCGACGTCACTGCCCGGCAGCCGGCCTCGGTCGCGGCGGCCATGATTGCCGCCCAGCACGGCGCCTCCATCCTGCGAGTCCACGACGTGGCCGCCACCGTGGACGCATTGGCGGTCGCGCGGGCAATCCGTGAAGCCACTACCGAGCGGGCCCCGCACGGCGCCCAGCTGATGTAGCGTCGTCAATAACTGGTATCTCAGATGTGCCGTGTCATGTATTTGCCGAGGAGGTGGCGGGGATGACCGCACCGCGTGCAGCCCGCCAGACGAAGAAGGGCGCCAACGGAAGTCCGCTGCTGTCCGAACAGGCCTTCGAGGCCATTCGGGACAAGATCGTCTCGTTGGAGATTCCGCCCGGCGCCCCCATCGAAGAAGAGCAGCTGGCCGCGGAGCTCGGTGTCGGCCGCACGCCGGTACGGGAAGCGATCAAGCGCCTCGCCTACGGCCGTCTGGTCGTCATCTATCCCCGCAGCGGCAGTTATGCCGCCGACCTCGACCTAGCCGATCTCGAGGCGATTTGCGATATGCGCGAACGCCTCGAGGGACTCGCCGCGGAACGCGCCGCGAGCGAGGCGCGGTACGAGGAGCGCCAGGAACTGCGCGCGCTGCTCGACGAACTCGACGCGTGCACCGATCCGAGTGACCTGCTCGATCTCGACGTCGTCGTCCACCGTGCCGTCCATCGGATGGCGCACAATCCCTACCTACTCGACACGCTCACACAGAATCTCGATCTGTCGCTGCGGATGTGGAATCTCGCCCGCGAACGCCTCCCCGACCTCGAGCACCATGTGCACGGTCAATCGGAGGTCCTGCAGGCGATTATCGACCGGGACGGCGCGCGCGCCCGGGAGCTGGCCGAGGCCCATGTGCGGGACTTCGAGGACGACATCCGAAAGATGTTCTGACCCACCCGACCTGACCCTTTCCCATGGGCAAAACTCGCTCACAGGGCAGAAACTTCACACCCACGAACACAATTCGCACCCGTTTGGTCACACACGCACGGGCGTGCGCACGCGCTCCGGGTGGGTGTAGAGGTTCATGCTCTGCCCGCGCAGGAATCCGACGAGCGTCAGGCCCGCGTCCTCGGCGAGGTCGACGGCCAGCGACGAGGGCGCCGAGACCGCCGCGAGAATGGGAATGCCGGCCATCACGGCCTTCTGCACGAGTTCGAACGACGCACGCCCGCTGACCAACAGGACAGTGCCGGCCATCGGGATCCGGTCCTGCTCGGCTGCCCATCCGATCAGCTTGTCGACAGCGTTGTGCCGCCCCACATCCTCGCGCACGGCCAGCACCCGCCCGTCGGGCGTGAAAAGCCCGGCCGCATGCAGGCCGCCGGTGGTGGCGAAGACCTTCTGCGCCTCGCGCAGCGTGTCCGGCAATCCCGCGAGCACCTCGGTGTCCACGGTGGCCGGGTCATCGGCGGGGCTGTGCCGGGTGCGCGTGCGGATCGAGTCCAGGGAGGCCTTGCCGCAGACTCCGCACGACGAGGTGGTGTAGAAGTTACGCTCGATTCCGGTGTCGGGCAGCGTGACACCGGGCGCGAGGTCGACGTCAAGGACGTTGTACGTGTTCATCCCGTCGGGACCAGCACTGTTGCAGTACCGGACCGCAGCGATATCCGACCGGTCGCGGATGATCCCCTCGGTGAGCAGGAATCCCTGTGCGAGTTCCACATCGGAACCCGGGGTGCGCATCGTGACGGCCAGTGGGGTCC
>NZ_LRRB01000280.1 GCF_001646865.1 Aldersonia kunmingensis
GGGCTGCACGTACAGCTGCCGATCGCGGATCCATCGTTCCTCGCCGGCGTCGGGATCGGCGAGGACAGCGGACGATTCGTAGCGCTGGTTCAGTTCGACCCCTTGGGCGTTGAACTCGTAGTTCTTCAGCTCGAGCGCATCAGCGAGCGCTTCACGCACGGCAACACCCTGCGGGCCGGTATCGCGCACCTTCGCCAGCCCCGCCGCGACGGGGTCGTTCGCTCCTTCGGTCGCGAAGCAGGCGTTGAGCGGCGCGTAGTCCTTGCGGGACTGGTTGGCGCGCGCGACGATCTGGGCACCGACGGGCTGGCGTTCCTGCGAGTAGGTGTCGAGTAGGGCGGGCTCGGCGTAGCCGTTGATGACGAAGGCGAGTTTCCAGGCCAGGTTGAATCCGTCCTGAATGCAGGTGTTCGATCCCAGGCCGCTGCTGGGCGGGTGGCGGTGCACCGCATCGCCACCACAGAAGACCCGACCCTGCGAGTAGGTGGTGGCGACGGCCTGATTCACGTACCACACCGATGTCGACTCCACCTCGACCTGCAGGTCGGGGTCACCGACGAGGGTGCGGACCTTGGCCAGAACGTCGTCGGGTTCGAAGGTCGGTTCACCCTCGGCCATGTCGAAGCCCCAGCCGGCGATCCAGGTGTCCCAGGGGCGGATCGCGCGCAGCAGCCCCATCCCGATCTCACCGAAACTGCCGCCCGGGGTCAGGATCCAATGCAGGATGCTCGGGCGGTGCTCGACGTAGCGGCTCAGGTCGGCATGGAAGAGAACGTAGGCGGTGGCCGCGCGGGCCATCTCACCCTCGATCGGCAATCCGATGTCCTCGGCGACCTGCGAGCGGGCGCCGTCCGCGCCGACCAGGTAGCGGGCGCGCATGCTGTATTCGCGGCCGGAGATGTTGTCGATGAGCTGCACGGTGACGCCGTGCTCGTCCTGGGTGTGGGAGACGTAGTCGGTGTTGAACGCTGACGTGGCCCCGCGTTCGGCGGCGTTCTTGAACAGCACCGGTTCCATGTAGAGCTGTGGAATGTCGAGCAGGCTGCAGGGGCTGTGCTGGACGTAGTCGCCGATGCGGTCGTCGCCGGTGCCCCACGTGCGCAGCCGGGCGATCTCCTCGCCGGCGAGGCTGGTGGTGAACAGGGTGTCGCCCATCAGTTCCCAAGGGGTGGCGTATTTTTCGGCTTCCTTGTCGACTTCGAGGTCACGCAGCACCTCGACGGCACGCTGATTGGTGATGTGGGCACGGGGGGTGTTGGCCAGCCAGTTCCACCGGTTGACCAGGTGCACGCGAACGCCGTACGTGGCGAGCGCGAGGGCGGTGGCCGAACCCATGGGGCCCGTGCCCACGACCAACACATCGGTGTCGAAACCGTCCGCCGGGACAGGGTTGTGGGAGTTCATGACGATCACTTCTCTGTGGGAAGGGTGGATGAGCGACGTTGCGTGCCGATCGTCTGCAGCCTCTGCGGCAATGCTGGAGGTGGTGCCATTTCGATCTCCGTTGCAACTAGCATGCTAGACGGTTAGTTATGACGATACGGGGGCAATGGTCGTGGTGCAAGCCTCTGCGGGGGTTGTGCAGAGGGCCGGATCGGGGACCCGGCCCGTACCCGCTAGGGGATGCTGAGGAAGTTGGTGAACCCGCCGTGCCGCGCGGGCAGGGAGTCCAAGGCTTCGTTGATCTTCTCCAGCGGGAACCGGTGGTGCTCGAGTACGGACAGGTCCAGGACGCCGGCTCCGGCGAGTTCGGCCATCTCCTGCGCTTCGGCGGTGCTGAACCAGAGGCTGCCGAGCAGGCTTTGCTGGGCGCACATCATGGCGAACATGTCGACTTCGACGCGTTCCATCATGCCGCCGATGTCGACTGCGACGCCGCCTCGGCGCAGGGCGCTCAGCGCCCGGGTGAACGAGGCGACCGGGGCGCCGGGACCGAGGCAGTCGATGACGGCGTCGACACCGTCGCCGTTGTTGTGCTTTCGCACCCAGTCGCCGAGCCCGCCCTCGTGGTCGTTGGTGACGAAGATGCGTTCGGGTGCAATGGCTTTGACGTCGTCGAGCAGTTCCTGGTTGCGCCCGGTTCCGAAGATGCGGGTGGCGCCCAGCGCGAGAGCGTTGAGACAGGCACCCAGTCCCAGGGTCCCGGAGATGCCGTCGATGAGCACGCTGCTGCCCGGCCCGGTGTTCGCCTTGCGCAGCGCCGAGTAGGCGGTGCCGAGGTAGCCGAACCGGGCGCCCTCGTCGAAGGACACGGTGTCGGGCAACTTGACCAGGTTGCGTTGCGGCGCAGTCAAATACTCGCTGAGTCCACCGAAGGGGTAGGCATCGAACAGGCGCTGCCCACGCTCCCCGAAGGCGAAGTACCCCATGAAGGTGTAGCTGTCGCAGTTCTGGTCTGCGCCCTGCCGGCAGGCACGGCAGGCACCGCAACTCAGTCCCGGGTTCACATAGACGCGGTCACCGACGGCGACGTCGCTGACCTGGCTACCCACCGCCGTCACCACGCCCGAGGCGTCGAGGCCGAACACGGCCGGCAGCTTGGGCAACGGCAGATACGGGAACCACTCGGCATAGGTGGCGAGCACGTTGCGCAGGTTCGGAACGACGTTGCACGCCTTGACTTCCACCACCACGTCGGTGGCCCGCGGCTCGGGTATCGGGAGCGACTCGATCCGCATCGGCGCGTTGTGGTCGTGGAGTCGGGCAGCCAGCATCGTTTCGGTCATCGATGAATACCTTTCCTGGTGAGGCGACGGTGATGGGTCAGGCCGAGGCCGTCGTCGTCGAATTGAGCGCTTCGGTGATCGCCTCGGCGGTGGTGATCTCGGCGAGCAGGCTCAGGGAGTTGATGCTCGCGGCGTGCGTGGCTTCATCAGCGGCCGAGCAGGCGTCCTCGACGACGACAACGCGGTAGCCCAGGTCGCTGGCGACGCGGGCGGTGCCTTCGACGGAGAAGTTGGTCGCAACCCCGACGAAGCACACGGTGTCGATGCCGCGCTGCTTGAGTACGGCGTCGAGTTCGGAGTCCTGGAATCCGCCGACACGGGTGTGGGTGACCACGACGTCGCCCTCGGCCGGGGCGACCGGCTCGACGATGGCGGCCAGTTCGCTGCCGTCCTTGAGGCAACCCGACTGCGCCACGATGCCCAGGATGGGTGAGTTGACGCGCAGATCGGAGAAGTCGGGCTTCCAGGCCACCCGGGTGTACACAACCGGGCTGCCTGCCGCGCGGAACGTCCCCGCCAGCGAGGCAATCGTGGCGAGCACGTCACGCTCGACGACCTGGTTGTGGAAGAAATTGCTGAATGCGCCGTCGGGTCCGACGACGTCGCCCTGCAGATGGACGGCGATCAGCGCGGTGGAACGAGGATCGAGTTCGATGGCCATGAGAAGACTCCTGAAATCTTTTGCGATAGTGCGGGATACGTGATGTGCGCCGACGGTGTTCGATCAGGCGTGGGCGATGATGGAGCGTCCGATGTTGTCGATGTCGCGGACGGCGGTGAACGGGTTGGACAGGAACACCTGCAGGATGTCGACGCCGGATTCGAGCATCAGCGCGCTCTTCTCCCGCAATTCGGCCGGCGAACCGTAGAGGCACCAGTAGTCGACGAGTTCCTTGGTGATGATCGGGCGGTGGCGCGGGTCCAGGCCGCGCAGGTACTTGGCCCACACATCGAGATAGTGCGGCTGGTCCGGTGCGGTCGGATCGCCGAGGTACTGCTGGGCGGCGGTGATCGAGGCGTCGACAATAGAGTCGCCGAGCAGGTCGCGGTGCTCATTCATCAACCCGGAGTTGGTGATACACGAGCTGATCGGGCCGGAACCGAAGCCGTTGGTGACCCCGTCCTCCCAGGTTTCGCCGTTGTCGAGTTGGTAGAACCACGACAGCGACACCAACTTCACCGAGCCCGGTGCGCGCCCCGCCGCGGCCACGGCCTTGTCGAGAGTGCTGCGGATCAGCTTGATCATCTCGACGTTCGGTCCGAGGCAGTACACGATCGCGTCCGCATACTTGGCGGCCTCGGCCAGGCCTCGCGGCCCGCCCGCCGCCACCCAGATCGGGATGTGGTCGTTGACGTTGTAGAAGCCGCTCTCCTTGTCCAGGAACTCGACCTCGCGCTCCTCGCCCAACCAACGGTGCACCACGCGGCGGCCGGCCATCAACTCGCGCGACACCTCGATGGCATGCGACAGCTCGCTGATCTTCGCCGGGCGATTACCCATCGAACGCAGCGCGTTGTTCGCCGTGCCGATACCCAGGAACGTCCGCCCCGGGGCCAGCGCGTTGAGCGTGGCCATCGAGTTCGCCGTCACCGGGGCAATCCGGGTGAGCGGGTTGGTGACCATGGTCCCCAGCTGAATCGTCGAGGTCTGCTGCGACGCCAGCGCCAGGAACTGATACGGATCGCTGAACAGCAGGGGCCCCTCCCCCACACCGAAATGGGTGACGCCCAGATCCTCGGCCTGGCGCACCATCGCGACCTGATCGATCTTCGCGCAGGTACCGACGCTGAATTGCATGACTTCTCCTTCAGATGTGTGAGGCGACCAGCCACCCGCAACGCGGCTTCGCGTGGCCGCGGACCACGGTCACGCCCTGGGAAGGCGAATCGCGCTCCTCAACGCCACATCCACCAGAACTGGAATGCTAGCGTTCTAGTAGACGGTAGCTCATAGTGATGGAGACCACAAGTATCTAGAATGCTAGTTGTGTTCGACACCGGCGCGGCCGCAGCCTTCGGGCACCTCGTGCCACTACCGTGGACCACCAGGTCGCTGCTCTGACCAGTAAGGAGCCCTGCACATGCCCGCGTCCCCCGGCACCCCAGCCGAGACCGCCGCCGTCTCCACAGCGAGGCTCTCCGGCGCGAGACTGTCCACGGTCCTCTACGACGTGCTCAAGGGCCGGCTACTCGAGGGCACCTACACCGCCGGCGAGCGGATCGTCGTGGAGCAGATCCGTCGCGAGTTCGATGTCAGCAAGCAGCCGGTCATGGACGCGCTTCGCCGCCTCGCGGCCGACCGGCTGGTGGCGATCATTCCCCAGTCCGGCATCGAGGTGCTCAGCTACAGCCACCGCGAAGTCGAAGACTTCTTCCTTCTCTTCAGCGACTTCGAAGCCACCATCGCCGCCGTCGCCGCGGCCCGACGTACCGAAGCCCAACTCGCCGCGCTGGCACGAATCTCTGCCCAGGTCGAGGACCTCCTCCACTCGGCCGACCCGACCGCCCGAGCGCACGGGTACCGGGTTCACAACCGTGAATTCCACGCCACCATCCACTCCATGGCGCACTCGCGAATCATGGAAGAAACCAGCCAGCGCATGTGGGACCTGTCCGACTTCCTCATCAACACCGCCGGCATCGCCAACCCACTCTCCAGCGCACTCCCCCAACGGCAATGCGACCACGAAGAAATCGCCGCCGCCATCGCCGACAAAGACGAGGACCGCGCCCGGGAAGCCATGCGCCAGCACATCATCGGCACCGTCGACATCATCGACGGCGAACGGCGAAGCGAATCAGCCTGACACATGGCCCTCTCACGGCCGCCCGATGGTTGAGATCGAGGGGTCTGCGGTCCTCGCCTGATTGACGCTGACCCGACACCGTCCGTGGTGTCGAGCCAGCTGTATCGCAGCAGGCCGCACCGGCGTGAACACCTGCAGGATGTCATCGAGCCGTTTGTGGACCCAATAAGGACGTTGTCTCACAATGTCTTTCACGATCCACGGTCCACGGCATACCCGGCAAGGCGCAGCATCCCGCCGTTCGCTCTGTTGCTGCTGTTCGCCGCTGCAGACAGACTGGACGGGCCCCGCTCGACAACCCATAGCTCGCCCGCCATGAGAATCATCGGAATGGAAGGGTTTAGGAGGACGAGGTTCTCGGCGGTGGCGCGATGACGCGTCTGGTGCGGGTCGGCAATACGGTCCGACGCTCGTCCGGTCCATGGACCGCTGTACACGCGTTGCCCGCGCAGCCACGGGTTCGAACGCGCTGCTGCGCGGTCGTTCGGGGTCAGACAGACATCCACGTAACATTCTGTCCCACAGCCGAATTGACGTCAGGACCACAGCACCAACGCCCGACCATCCCACAT
>NZ_LRRB01000064.1 GCF_001646865.1 Aldersonia kunmingensis
GTGGTGTCCGTTCATGACGAAAACGTCAGCGTCTCCGCTTCCTGCTCGAAAGCGCTCGTGACGTCCCCGCACAGCTTCAGCGCTGCGCGTCCCCAGTCCAGCGAGGTGCCGGCCAGGCCGCATGCCGGGGTGACGCCGACCCGCTCGCGCAGCATCGCGCGCGGGAAGCCGAGGCGATCGATCACCGTGACCGCTGGCTCGGCGATCTCGCGCCACGCGGGCCGCGGTGCGGGTTCCTCAGTCGGCACGAGGCCGAGCAGCAGAACCTTGCCCGAATCGAGCAATTCGCCCAGGTCGTCGAGGTTGCGCGCGGTCAGCTTTGCTACATCGAGGCTCACCGCAACCGCCGCGCTGCGGCGTAGCAGCTCGAGCGGCGGGTTCTCGGCGCACGTGTGTACCGCAACCGGCACGCCGATGGTCGCGATGACCGCGTCGAGGAGGTCGAGCGCATCGGGCGCGGGGAGGGCGCGCACCCGATCCATGCCGGTCACCCCGCTGACGGTGCCGGTAAGCACGGCGCCGAGCGACGGCTCATCGAGCTGAACCACCACGTCCGCGCCGAGCCGTCTGCGCAGTTCGGCGGCGTGGTTACCAAGCCCCTCGGCGAGCGAACCGGCCAGATCGCGCACGGCACCCGGGTCGGTGAGCGCCACATGACCGTTGGCAAGTTCCACCTCGGAGGCCAGCGTCAGCGCGCCGATCGACTGCACCTTGACGGTGCCGCCGGTGCGCCCCGCGGTCTCCCAGGCCTCCTCGATGGCGTCCATGTCTTCGCGCAGAAAGTCCAATGCCCTCCGTGACGCCGCACCCGGCCGCTGCGCGATTCGGTAACCCCGGGTGGTGGTGTCGAACTGCATTTCAACGAGCAGTGCGCTGGCGCGGCCGACCATATCGGCGCCGACGCCGCGGGCCGGAAGTTCCGGCAGGTAGGGCAGATCGGGAAGCTCGCCGACCATCGTCGCAGCGGCCTCGCGCGGATCAGTGCCGGGCCACGAGCCCACTCCCGTCGCGACGCCGGCGAAGGGCGATCGCTGTGTTTCGCTCACCGGGCGGAAGCCGCGGCGGGTGCGCCACTGCCGCCTGAGGCGGCGATCGGGCCACTGTCGCTCGTCGCAGTGATGGTGCCACTGCCGATCACGATGTCCCCCGCAGCATCCTGCTGGTAGAGCGCGATCGCCTGGCCGCGCGCGACACCGGTCAACGGTTCGAGCAGTCGGACGGTCATCCCGTCGCCATTGGCCTGCGCGACCGCCTTCGCTATACCGCCGTGCGCGCGCACCTGCGCCACGCATTCGATCTCGCCCTCGGGCACCTGCCCGGACGTCCAGATCGCGCGCTCGGCGTCGACCGTCCACACCTGCAGCCGCTCGGCGGAACCGACACGCACGGTTCCGGTCTCGGGCTCGATCGAGGTCACGTAGCGCGGGCGGCCGTCCGCAGCCGGGCCCTCGACCCCCAGTCCCTTGCGCTGACCGATCGTAAAGCCATGTACACCTTCGTGTTCCGCTAGCACCTCACCGGAATCGGCGTCTACGACATTGCCCTTTCGCACACCGATGCGGGCGCCGAGAAATGCCCGGGTGTCACCCGAGGGAATGAAGCAGATGTCGTGACTGTCCGGCTTGTCCGCGACGGCGAGCCCGCGTGCGGCAGCCTCCTCGCGAATCTGCGGCTTCGGTGTATCGCCGACGGGGAACATCGCCCGCGAAAGCTGTTCCGCGGTAAGGACTGCGAGGACATAGGACTGGTCCTTGTCCTCGTCCACCGCACGGCGCAAGACCCCGTCGACTAGCTGGGCATAGTGCCCGGTGGCCACGGCGTCGAAGCCAAGCGCAACCGCGCGATCGGCGAGCGCGGCAAACTTGATCTTCTCGTTGCAACGCAGGCACGGGTTCGGTGTCTCACCCGCGGCGTAGGAGGCGACGAAATCTTCGATCACGTCTTCCTTGAACCGATCCGCAAAATCCCATACGTAGAAAGGGATTCCGAGGACATCGGCGGTGCGGCGGGCGTCACCGGCGTCCTCTCGCGAGCAGCATCCCCGGGAACCGGTGCGCAGCGCGCCTGGCGCCTCGGACAGGGCGAGATGCACCCCGACGACGTCGTGACCGGCCTCCACGGCACGGGCCGCGGCGACCGCGGAATCGACACCGCCGCTCATTGCGGCGAGTACACGCATCAGAATGCTCCTTCCTGCACCGCATTACGGCTGGACGCTTCCTCCGGCACTGCAGCGTCGGAGGCCGCTGCCTCCGGCACGGCACTGCGTGCGGCAGTAAGGCCGGCGGCCTGCGCGCGGGCGAGCACCTGCGGCAGCGCGGCAATCAGCGCATCGACATCGGCCTTGGTTGACGTGTGGCCGAGCGAAAAGCGAAGCGAGCCACGGGATTCGGCGGCATCTACTCCCATCGCCAGCAATACGTGGCTGGGCCGGGCGACGCCTGCGGTACATGCGGAGCCCGTCGAACACTCGATACCGGCTGCGTCGAGCAGCATCAGCAACGAATCGCCCTCGCAACCAGGAAAAGTGAAGTGCGCGTTGCCCGGTAGCCGACGAACCCCTTCGGGACCGTTGAGTACCGCGCATGGCGCAATCGCCCGCACGGAGTCGATGAGGTAGTCACGCAAGCTGCTCAGCTCGGGCACCCGCTCGGGCAATTCGGAGACGGTCTGGTGCAGCGCCGCGGCCATCCCGACGACTCCGGCCGTGTCCGGGGTGCCCGATCGCAGATCGCGCTCGTGTCCGCCGCCGTGCAGCAGCGGGACACACGGCACATCGCGCCCGAGCAGCAGCGCACCGCTGCCGAACGGGCCGCCGAACTTATGCGCGGCGATACTCGCGGCGGACAGCCCGCTGCCCGCGAAGTCGAACGGCAGTTGGGCAACGGCCTGCACCACGTCGCTGTGCATTGGCACGCCGAACTCGCGCGCGATCGCGGCAAGCACGGCGATCGGCATGATCGTGCCGACCTCGTTGTTGGCCCACATGACGCTGATCAGGGCGGTCTCATCGGCGTACGCGCTCAGGGCCTCGCGCAGCGTGTCCGGTGCGACCACGCCGTCGGCGTCGACAGGAAGCAGCGTCACCTGCGCACCCTCGGACTTTTCGAGCCATTCGACGGCGTCGAGCACCGCGTGGTGCTCGACGGTGCTCACCAGGAGCCTCGTCCGGCGCGGGTCGGCGGCTCGGCGCGCCAGGAAAATGCCCTTGACCGCGAGGTTATCGCTCTCGGTTCCGCCCGAAGTGAAGATCACCTCGGAGGGCCGGGCGCCCAGATCCGCGGCGATCGACTCACGGGCCTCCTCGACCCGGCGGCGCGCAGCCCGGCCCGAACCGTGCAGCGAGGCGGCGTTGCCGGTCGTGCTGAAGACAGCAGTCATCGCCTCGACGGCAGCGGGGAGCATCGTCGTGGTTGCTGCGTGATCGAGGTAGACCGGGGTGGGGGCGCCGTTTCCGGCCGGACCCAGATGTGCCGATGTCATGACGCATCCAGGATAGCCCGGCCCGAGGGTGCGCCCGGGCCTCAGGAGGCGGCAGCCAGGGCCTGCGGCGGCCGCTTCGCCACGACTGGACGATGTGGGGCGGTACGCAGCGCGGTCGCGATCGGCGCAGGTGCGTCGTACCCGCGTACGGCCCGCTCACAGCGGGCGGCGAGCTCGCGGCGGTCTGTTCCGGGCTGTTCGGTCGGCAATAGCACTACCTCTGCAACGACGCCCCGCGAGCGCAGCAGTCGGATGGCGGAGCTCAGCATCGACTCGTCGCCGACGAATCCAGCGACGGTCGTCGGCTCACCGGACGCGCCGAGATAGCGCAGTGCGACCGGGGAAACCGGCACTGCAGCGTCCACAGCAGCCTGGAAAAGCGCAGGTCGCATGGGTCCGTACGACCGTCCGCACCACGTCGTGCCCTCGGGGAACGCCGCGACGCATTCCCCGGCATCGAGTCGTGCGCCGATCCCTGCCACCACGCCGGGAAGCTCACGTAGGCTCGCCCGATCGATCGGGACGAAGCCGGTGAAGTTGGCGAGCCGGCCGACCACCGGCCACTTCGCGAGGTCCGCGCGCCCGACGAACCGCACCGGCTGCACCGCCGCGATCGCCAGAATGTCGGTCCAGCCGACGTGGCCGGCCACAACGAGCGTGCCGCGGCCGGATGTGGTGAATCTCGCATCGGCAGACGCGTCCGTGCGCAGGTCCACAACCCGCACCCGCATGCCGAGCCGCCGCAGCAGCACCCGTGCGTAATGCCGCTGAATCCGCGTGCGGCGCCCCTTGGTCATCAGCAGTGCAGCGGGATAGGCCGCGAGCACGCCGAGGATGCCGGCAACGCGGAGGGCAACGGTCGACCACCCGACGCGGTCACCGTCGCCGTCGATGCAGTCCGATGTGCACCCCGATACCGGCATCCAGGCATGCGGTTCAGCGGCAGACGCGGTCACCGCGAGCTCATTTCTTCGAGCTTGGCGGCCGCGGCCTGCAGCCGCAGCAGGTACCGCTCGTTGACTTCATCGCGGCCGACGAGCGCGACGAAGTCGGCGACACCGAAGTCCGGGTCGTGGGAGGGCTCGCCGCAGATCGACGCGCCCATTCGCAGGTAGGCATTCATTAGCGGCGGGAGGCGCAATCCGCTGGGCACCGGAAGCTCGTCGAGGGACTTGTCGTCGACGATCACAGGCCGGTGCGGCTTGACCCGGCGATCCTGCGCGCTGGCGTGCCGGGCGAGGACGAGGTCGCGCACGCCACGCACCTCGCTGCCCGCGGGATTCGCCGGGTTGGTTCGCATCGGCACCGATACGCAGCCCATCAACCAGGCATGACCGGTGAGACGCATGTAGCGCAGCACGCCCGTCCACATCAGCGGGACGACGGAGCCGTTGCGGTGATCGGGCAGCACGCAAGCGCGGCCCAGCTCGACAAGGTGGGGACGAAGATCGGCGAGCGCGGAGATGTCGAATTCGGACTCGGTGTAGTACCCGCCGGCGGCAATGGCGCCGTCGGGCGGGAGCATGCGGTAGCAGCCGACGAACTGTTCGGTGATGTCGTCACGGACGAGCAGATGGTCGCAGTAGGGATCGAACCGATCTTCGTCCAGGCCGAGATCGTTCGGCGGGAATCGGAAGCCGGGCTCGGATGCGAAAACGTCGTAGCGGAGCCGTTGTGCGGCGAGCCGGTGCGCCCGATCCGACGACACAACGAGCGAGTAGCGCCTGCGGGCGGTTTCGATGACTGGTGTGGTCATGGCTGTTGTGTATCGAGCCAGTCCTTCGCGGGACCGACCGCGAAGTAACGCGTCGATGCAGGTTCGGTGAACTACAGCAGTTGAGCGTTGGTCCAGTGCCCGAACGCACACCTTTTACGAGGTCCGCGCACGCCTGGGCGTGCGCGGACCCTTGAAGAGGTGCGCGGCGCGGCGCAGTTAGCCCAGGTAGCGGCCGTACCAGTCGACCACCCTGTTCCAGGCATCCTGGGCGGCCGTCGGGTCATAGCGCTGCCCGGTGTCATTGAAGAAGGCGTGGTTGGCGCCGGGTTCGGTGACGATCTCGTGGGTGAGGCCCGCGGCGGAGAGCGCAGCGGCCGCCGCGTCGCGTGACGCGTTCACCCGATCGTCGAACTCTGCATAGATGCCGAGCACGGCGGCGTCCGACCCGGCGAAGTTTGCGCCCTCGGGCAGCGGGCCATAGAACGGCGCTGCGGCCGCGAGCCGCGGCTCGCTCGCGGCGAGCATCTGCCAGGTCAGGCCACCACCCATGCAGAACCCGATCTGCCCGATCTTCTTTCCCGGAGCGCGGCGCTCGATCTCGTCGATGCCGGCCTTCATATCCGCGACGAAACGCTGTGGTGGAGTGCGGCCCAACGCCGCTGTCGCCTCGGCCGGATCGGTGAACGTCGCTGTGCCGCCCTCCTCCGAAAGCAGGTCGATGGCCAGCGCGGAATACCCCACACCGGCCAATCTGCCTGCGACCGAACGGATGTGGTCGGTCAGCCCCTTGTTCTCGTGGATCACCAGCACCGCGCCGCGCGGATCGCTCGCCGACGCCCATGCGCCGCGCACCTCGCCGTTCGGCCCGGGGAACGTAAT
>NZ_LRRB01000144.1 GCF_001646865.1 Aldersonia kunmingensis
GTCGACGCCCTGGTCGAAAGTTTCGCCTTCACTCTCGAGTGGATACCAAGCGACAAGCCCCTCCAGTTGATGTTGGCCGACGACTTCGGCCGGACTTCGATTGAAGTGACCTCGGATATGGCCAAGCAGTTCGGCCACAGCATTCTGGCCGGACTGGACGTCGACTGGACCGCGATCGGGATGGACGACGCCGCCATCGACGACCTCGTCGAGTACATGTTGCGGATGCTGCAGTCATTCATTGTCGACCCGGGGCTGCCGCCGCGCACCGGCAAGTTGCTTCGCACCTACATTCGCCGGTGGCTTGGGCCCGTCATCGCATCCGAAATCGCCAGACATCAAGAGTGATTGAGCCCCACGGCCTTGCTGATAACGGTGATCGGGACGTCGTGCTCCCATGGCTGTCGGCTGACCAGATCGCTCACCCGGAATGTCCCGCGTTCGAGCTCGCCGGTCGCGGCATCGACGATGCGGTACTGCTGCCACTGCCGGTGAATAGCCTGACCATCGAGAATCAGTACGCGTAGCTCCTCCGGTGCGAAATGGCACCGTCGTTGCAGGGCGCTGATCAATTGCTCGTTGTGCAGATGGCCGTCCCCGAAGCTCCACCCGACCGCATAGCCTGCAACCGGTTCGCCGTCGACAACGGTGTAGTCCGCGTCACGCCCCGGTGGGATCACGTGATCCCACAGCGTCATCAAGCCCCGGCCGTGGGCGTACATCGCGCGGAATGCATGCCCGAGCGCCAGCGATATCTCCGTGCCCTCGGGAGTGGAAAGCTTCTCGATCTGCTTGTGCTGCACGAGGCCCAACCCGATCCTGTGATCGGCGAGTTTCTGGCTGGCCGCCTCGGTGAAAAACCATTGCGAGGTGTCCCAATTGCCTGCGTAGTACCGCATACCCGGGAGGAACGACACCTTGGTGGGGTCGATATTCCCGATCACGATCGCAATGAAAATGATGGCGAGCAACGCAACGATAGGCCACGGCTCGGTCACGTCTGCCAACCCGATCGCGGCCTTGTCCACGAACAGGGAGGCGATTCCGAAGATCATGAAGACGTTCCACTCCAGCGGAACCCCAAGCGGGATCGCGGTGAGGATCACAAGGTGGAACACGATCATGACGGCCGCGGCGATGTAGGTGACGACGCCGCCGTGAGAGAAGAAGAGCACCAGCGGCACTCCCATTTCGATCACCGTGCCGAAGTGGGCGAGGAACTGCGCGATCCTGCCGGGTTGCAGGTCGTCGGGGAACTTGCGGAAGAACACCCTCTTCATCCACTTGGCCCGCACCAGTGGGTTGTTCGCCATCATCGTCGCGACCACGAACGGGAAGTGACGGTTGAGCTTCGACGTCGCGGCCCCGAGCCAGACCGCAAGCATCACCAGTTTCGCGGCGACAATCACGTTCGGGCCGGCGAGCAGAAACGTCACCGTCAACGAGCCGTACACCTCGCCGCGGGTGGCCAAGAAGATGACCTTGTCGCGCAAACCGATCACCGCCAAGATCACCACGACCGGCACCACCCGTTCGGGCGGTATCAGCCCGATCGACGTATCCAGTGCGGCGACTGGTCCGGCGCCGTCGGACAGCAGCGCGAAGACCGCAGACGCCAGAAGTGCCGCGTAGAGAACCACATCGACGACCGTGCGCCGGTCACCACCGGTGAAGGGAATCCTGTTGGGCCATGGGGCAAGTCGAATGGTCCCCGGTCGCAGCCAGTACAGCGGCGAGCCCATCGGCGGCGCGATCTTGCCAGTCAGTGGGCCGAACCCGCAGCCCAGGCCGAGCACTTCGAACAAGAGCGACCACAGCACAACCTTCTGGAACACGATCGGTTCGCTCCACCACGTCCCGATGTCGGTCCACCCGTCGATGCCCGCCGTAGTCAACGCGAAGCAAAGGCCAACAAAGATGTAGAGGGCGATCTTCACCGCGTACAGCACGAAGAACACCTCGGGATTGCCCATCCCGTTCTCCGCGATGTGTTGCGCCATCGGCTTGATGCGCTCCGAGCGAGAGCGGGTGCGCCACTCGGCGACGTCGATCCGGGGCATGTTCGGCTCGAGAAATCCCACGGCAGCATCCCCTTCGTTGTGGGCGACTGGCGACGAAGGTAACACAATGGGTTGACGCTATCGGTAAACTGTCAAGTCGAGCGACGATTTGACGACGAGGGAGCACATGCGCATGACCTTCGACAAGGTGATCCTCAACGGCCGCTGGTTCGACGGCACCGGCGGACCGTCGGCCATTCGCAACCTCGGAATACGGGACGGACGCGTCGCGGCGGTGACAACCGAACCGATCGAAGGCACCCACGTTGTCGACGCCACCGGGAAGTGGGTGATACCGGGCATCATCGATATCCACACGCATTACGACGCCGAAGTCCTCGCCGCGCCCGCGTTGACCGAGTCGTTGCGGCACGGTGTCACGTCGATCGTGATGGGGTCGTGCTCGCTGTCGACGGTGCACGTCGACGCTTCCGATGCTGCGGATCTGTTTGGGCGGGTCGAGGCAATTCCGCACGAGCACATGGTTCGCATCGTCGGTGAGCACAAGACGTGGACCGGTGCCCAGGAGTACATCGAGGCGCTGGAGGCGCTGCCGCTCGGCCCGAACGTGACGGCTTTCCTGGGGCATTCGGACATGCGGGTGGCGGTCATGGGGTTGGACCGCGCCACCCGCGGCGAGGTTCGGCCGAGCCGCGCCGAACAGGCCCGGATGGAGGCGATGCTGACCGAGGCACTCGACGCGGGCTTCATCGGATTGTCCTCGCAGCAGCTACTTTTCGATCGGATCGACGGCGATGTGTGCCGGTCGCGCACGCTGCCCTCGACGTACGCGAGGGCCCGCGAGCTGCGCCGGCTCAAATCGTTGCTGCGCCGACGGGAGCGGGCGCTGCAGTCGGGACCCGACATCACCCATCCCCACAACATCGTGTCGCAGGCGCTGCAGTCGGTCGGAATCGGTCGTCCGCGCCTCAAGACCAGCCTGCTCGCTGCAGCCGACATGAAATCCGCCCCCGCGGGGATGTGGATTACGGTACTGCTTGCCGCGCTGGCCAATCGGCTCGGCGGCGATTTCCGGTTCCAGCATCTGCCGGTGCCGTTCGAGGTCTACGCCGACGGCATCGACCTGGTGATCTTCGAGGAGTTCGGTTCCGGCGCTGCGGCCCTGCATCTCAAGACCGAACTGGAACGCAATGAGTTGATCAAGGACGAGTCCTACCGGCGAGCATTTCGCAAGGACTACGACAGCAAGTTCGGTCCGCGTGCCTGGCATCGCGACTTCTTCGATGCCGAGATCGTTGCCTGCCCCGACGAGACGGTGCTCGGCAAGTCGTTCGGCGACGTCGGCATCGAGCGCGGGGGGCTGCATCCAGTCGACGCGTTCCTCGACCTCGTACTCGAGCATGGGAAACAGCTGCGTTGGCGCACAACGATCTCCAACCATCGGCCGAAGATGCTGCGCCAGCTCGCCGTGCGCGGCGGCATCCAGATGGGCTTCTCCGATGCCGGTGCACACCTGCGCAACATGGCGTTCTACAACTGCGGACTGCGTTTCCTACGCCATGTCCGCGACGCCCAACGTGCGGGCCAGAAGTTCATGAGTGTCGAACGTGCTGTGCATCGGCTGACCGGCGAACTGGCCGACTGGTATCACCTGGACGCCGGCCATCTCCGCATCGGTGACTGGGCGGACGTCGTGGTGATCGACCCCGAGCGACTCGACGCCTCGCTCGACGGGTATCACGAGGCACCGATCGAGGCGTTCGGCGGCCTCGAGCGGATGGTGAACCGTAACGACGCCACCGTCAAGGCCGTCATGGTCGCCGGAAAGACCGTGTTCGTCGATGGACAACCGACCGACCTCGTCGGCAGGCAGCGCACCGGCAGCTTCCTGCGAGCGGATCGACGACCCCGAAACACCGTCGCCGACACCGACTCCAAGCATGCGAGCGTCGCGACGCTATGACCACTCCGGAGCGTTTGACGATCGAGCTACCGCACCTGCGCTGCGAGGCGTTGGCCTGGGGTCCCGAAGATGGCCGGTTGATGCTTTGCCTGCATGGCTACCCCGACACGGCATGGACCTGGCGGCACCTCGGCCCGTACTTCGCAGATCAGTCCTTCCGGGTCGTTGCACCGTTCATGCGGGGCTATGCACCTACCGAAATCGCGCGCGATGGCGACTATGGCATCGGCGCGCTGATGAGTGACGCGATCGCCCTGCACAAGGCGCTGGGCGCGGGACCCGATGCGGTCCTGGTCGGTCACGACTGGGGCGGCCTCACCGCGAACGGAATCGCCGCCTATCCAGGCAACCCCTTCGAGAAGGTCGTGTCGATGGGCGTCCCGTTGGTGGCGGGTCTCGGCCGCGACTCGGGCACCGGCCGCAGGCTGATCCGGCTGCTTCCGCGCCAATTGCGAATGAGTTGGTACGTCGTGTTCCAACAACTGCCTCGGCTTTCCGAACGCAGTCTCGACTGGGTGCTGCCCAAGCTGTGGCGGGACTGGTCTCCCCCCGGGTACGACCCAAGTGCCGACCTCACGTACATATGGAAAAGCCTGCCTGATCACAGACGGCGCAACGCGGCACTGTCTTACTACCGGGCGGCGTTCCGCCCCATGCGAGGCGTTCGGCAACATCACGAACTCGACCGGTATGCGATGGGGAAGCCACTGTCGGGCATGTTGGTGTTGCACGGAGGCATTGACGGAGCTATCGATGCCCGCATCGGTGCGCTGGGCACGCATATACTCCCGACCGGAAGCCAGGCCGAAATCATCGACGAAGCAGGACATTTCATGCACCTCGACCAACCCGACCTGGTGCACGAGCTCATCGGCAAGTACGTGGCGATCTAATCGACTGTAAGGTCCACACACCCACGGCGGCCGGGCAGCGTGTGAACTTCCTGCACACGAAATCGCTGCACGCCGCAGCGATCCTGGTCGTTCCGGTACACGGCATGGCAACGTCTACGGCGACAGATTGCGGGAGATGGGCACCTTCTGAGAGTCGGTCAATGCCAGCCTGGCGGCGTTGTGCCCACACATTCCGTGTGCGCCGGGACCGGGTGGAGTTGCCGCAGAGCAGATGTACATGCCAGGAATGCCGAGGCTGTAGGGGGAAAGCGTGTGTCGCGGACCGAACACCAGCTGCCGGATGTCCTTGGCCCCGGTATTGATATCGCCACCGACGAAGTTCGCGTCATAGGAGGTGAACTGCGCCGGCGTGAACGAGGTGTAGCCGATCACTCGGTCGCGGAAGCCGGGAGCAAATCGTTCGAATTGATCGATGATCGCGGCTGTGGCATCGCCGTCGAACCCGTTGGGGACGTGGGCATACGAGTACACGGGGTGGACGTTGCCCGCCGACCGTTGAGGGTCGGCTAGGTACTGCTGACCGACCAGCACGAAGGGCCGCTCAGGCAGCCGTCCGACGTGAAGGGCCCGTTCGTTGGCGGCGATCTCGGCGTAATCACCGCTCAGGTGCACCGTGCCTGCGCGGCGCGCGTCGGGATTGGTCCACGGCACACCGCCCTCGACTGCGAAGTCGACCTTGAACGCCGCAGGCCCGTGGCGGAACCGGCGAAAGGCGCGCGCTACGCGCGTCGGTAGCCGATCGCCGAGAACCCTGCACACCGACGCCGGGTCGAGGTCGAACATCGTGATGTCGGCTGGCGGCAGTTGTGTCGCTGAAGTGACACGCACCCCCGTTTCGATCGTGCCGCCCAGGTCGGCGAGCAGCGCTGCCAAAGCGGTGGTAATCGACCGTGAGCCGCCGCGTGCCACTGCCCACCCGCCGTGATGTCCCGCGGTGAGGATGCCAAGCGCGATCGCCGAGGTGAGGGGCCGGTGAAGGGGCTGAAATGTATGTGCCGCAACACCTCCGAAGAGAGCCTTTGCCTGCGGTGTGGTGAAGATCTGGACCAGCACGGAGGCCGGCAGGATGGTCGGCAGACCGAATCTCGCCAGTGTCAGCGGATGCCGGGGCAGGTGCAGCAGCGGTTGAAGAATGT
>NZ_LRRB01000116.1 GCF_001646865.1 Aldersonia kunmingensis
CGCTGGTTCGGGCAGCGCGACGGTCGCTCCGAATGGCCGGCCGCGGGAACGCGGATCGAACATGCGGTCGCGGCGACCTTCGAGGCGGGCGTCGCGACGGCAGACCTCGGCGGCCTCGCTTCGACCAGCGAGTTCACCGAGCAGGTCCTTGCACGCGTCCATCGCAGATAACGCGCTGGTAGCAGGGTAAAAGGCCTTGGCCGATATCGGCCCGACACCCACGGCAACCGATTAACGTTCCGTTACGACGTCAGCGGTGCCTGTTCCGCTCGCATAGATTCGGGCGAACGATCCACTGCCGACCGCTTAGCTGGGTCTAGGGCTGGAGGAGCCATGTCTCGTCGTTCGACGTTCGCCCGCAGCGGATTCGTACGCACGCTGTGTCTGGTCGCCGGTGGTGCTCTCGTACTCGCCGGCTGCACAAGCAATACCGAAAACGAGTCCTCCGGCGGAGCGACTTCGACTGTCTCGATCGACGTCGTCAAGGTCGACGAAATCGCGGTGCAGCTACCCGATCGCGTGAAGGGCGCCAACAAGGTCGTAGTCGGCGTCAATACGCCGTACCAGCCGAACGAATTCAAGGATCCATCCGGGAAAATCGTCGGATTCGACGTCGACCTGATGAACGCCGTCACGGCGGTACTCGGGGTCACGCCGGTGTACACAGAATCGGACTTCGACAAGATCATCCCGGCCATCCAGGCCGGCACCTACGACCTCGGCATGTCCTCGTTCACCGATACCAAGGAACGCGAACAGAGCGTCGACTTCGTGACGTACTTCAACGCCGGCATCCAGTGGGCGCAGCCGGCCGGCGGTTCGGTGGATCCGAACAACGCCTGCGGCTTACGGGTAGCCGTGCAAACCACGACCATCGAGGACACCGACGAGATTCCGGCGAAGAGTGCGGCATGCGTCGCCGCCGGCAAGCCGCCGATCCAGAAGATCAAGTTCGACCGGCAGGACGATGCCACGACCGCACTCGTACTCGGCAAAGTCGACGCGATGTCGGCAGATTCGCCGGTGACCGCCTACGCGATCAAGCAGAGCAACGGCAAGCTCGCGCCGGCTGGTGAGGTTTTCGACTCGGCGCCGTACGGCTGGGCCGTCGCGAAGGGTTCCCCGCTCGGACCGGTGCTGCAGCTGGCTGTTCAGCACCTGATCGATGACGGGACCTACCAGAAGATCGCCGAGAACTGGGGTGTTCAGGCCGGCACGATCCAGCAGTCGGTGATCAACGGCGCGGTGAGCTGACTCCGCACTCCGCCGAAATACCTACGGCCGAACAGGAGTAGCCGTGGCACAGACACTCGATTCGGCGACCGAAGGCGACGCGATCGAGGCGGTGCCGCTGCGACACCCGGTCCGCTGGATCGCTGCGACCGTCGTCATCGTGCTGGTGGCGCTGTTCTTGTACGGCGCTGCGACCAACGACGCATTCGCGTGGGATGTCTACTGGCAGTATCTGTTCGACCAGCGGATCAGCTCTGGCGCGGTGACCACGATCGAGCTGACGATTCTCTCGATGGCGATCGCGATCGTGCTCGGCGTGTTGCTGGCGGTGATGCGCCTGTCGCCGAATCCGGTCCTGCGGTCGGTGGCGTGGGTGTATCTGTGGATCTTCCGTGGCACGCCCGTCTACGTGCAGTTGGTGTTCTGGGGGTTGTTCCCCTCCCTGTACAAGACGATCGATGTGGGAATCCCGTTCGGAACGCAATTCGCGCAGTTCGATATTCAGTCGCTGCAGGCGCCGTTCCTGTTCGCGATGATCGGGCTCGGTCTCAACGAGGCCGCATACATGGCCGAGATCGTCCGGGCCGGCGTCAACTCGGTCGGCGAGGGCCAGATGGAAGCGTCCACGGCACTGGGCATGTCGTGGTCGCAGACCATGCGGCGCACCGTGCTGCCGCAGGCGATGCGGGTGATCATTCCGCCCACCGGCAACGAGCTCATCAGCATGTTGAAGACCACGTCGCTGGTCACGGCGGTCCCGCTGAGTACCGAGTTGTACGGCCGCGCGCGCGATATCTCGGGAGTCACCTTCCAGCCGATCCCGCTGCTGATGGTTGCGGCGACCTGGTACCTCGCGATTACGAGCATCCTCATGATCGGGCAGTACTACCTCGAGCGGTACTACTCGAAGGGAATCTCGCGGCAGCTCACCGGCAAACAGTTGCAGGCACTCGCGGACGCGGAGGGCAAGCCGGTGGTGATCCAGCCGCGCAGCGAGGGCGGTCCCGATATCCCGGGAGGGGAGCGTAAGTGACCACTGAGGCGGAGTCCGGCGCGGTGCCGATGGTCAAGGCGGACCGGGTGCACAAGAACTTCGGCGCGCTGAAAGTCCTCAAGGGCATCTCGCTCGAGGTCGGGCGCGGTGAGGTGCTGTGTTTGGTGGGTCCGTCCGGCTCGGGCAAGTCGACATTCCTGCGCTGCATCAACCACCTGGAGAAGGTCAACGCCGGCCGGCTCTATGTGGATGGCGACCTCGTCGGGTATCGCCAGAAGGGCGGCAAGATCTACGAGCTGAAGCCGCGCGAGGCGGCCAAGCAACGCCGCGATATCGGCATGGTCTTCCAGCATTTCAACCTGTTTCCGCATCGCACCGCGATGGAGAACGTCATCGAGGCGCCGACCCAGGTAAAGGGCGTGGGGAAGAAGGCGGCCACCGAGCGCGCTATGGAGTTGCTCGACCGGGTTGGTCTGGTGGACAAGGCTGGCGCGTATCCGGCCCAGTTGTCCGGTGGCCAGCAGCAGCGCGTCGCGATCGCGCGGGCGCTGGCCATGGAGCCCAAGCTGATGCTCTTCGATGAGCCGACGTCCGCGCTCGACCCGGAACTCGTCGGCGAAGTGCTCGCCGTGATGCGCGGGCTGGCCGCTGCCGGGATGACCATGCTCGTCGTCACCCACGAGATGGGCTTCGCGCGCGAGGTCGCCGACCAGTTGGTCTTCATGGACGCCGGCGTCGTTGTCGAGGCCGGTCAGCCGAAGCAGGTGCTCAACGATCCGCAGCACGAGCGGACCAAGTTGTTCCTGTCCAAGCTGCTCTGACTGGGTCCAGGCTCTCGCACACCTAGGGGACCGGGTCGATCTCGATCCACACCGCGCGCGACTGGGCAACCAACTCGTGCTCGACGGTGAAGATCGCGCTTCCGGAGAAGTGCTTGCGGCCGTCCCGGGCGATGTTCCAGGCACTGGCGATGTACTCCGCGCCGGGATGTACCTCCCGCCGCAGATCGCTGGTGAGGCTGCCGAGCACGATCCACTTGCCCTCGGTGGTGTCGAGCGGAAACGCCGAAGGGCAGTCGAGCGCCGCCCAGATGAAGATCGGGGGAACTCGGCCATCGTGGTCGGCGAGGGTGGTGGAGACCTGCCACACGCCCGCTACCGAGTCCCACCGTCCGAGGCGGCCAGGGAAGATCCGCAATCCGTCGTCGGGTTGCCGGTCCGGACCGCAGACGTAACAGCCCGGGAACGGGTGGAACTGTTGGTACATGGGATGATTGGCGATCACCGCACGAGCCTGGCCCAAGGTCGGCGGGTCGGGGGGTTCACCATCGATCTGGCCTGGACGTGCCTCGGCGACGACGGATTCGCCGTCCATGAGCCGCCCGCCGTCGGTGTCGATGTCGATCCGCAATTCGCGGTCGAGGGGTGGCGGCCGGAAAAGGCGCGTCGCAGTGACGCCGGGCAGCCGAGTGCCGAGCAGGCCGCTCGTGTAGCCGCCGTTCGCCGACTCCGGGGGTCCGCGGAAGATCCGATCGATCACCACTGTTTCGGTCTGCATGTCGGTCCTTCCCGACGCGCTAACGGTCGTACTGCCCTGGCTTCGCGACTCAGTCGGCCGGCGTGTTGAGAAACCACCTGTGCCCGAATGGATCTCGAAACGTAGCCACCCGACCCGCCGGTTCGCTGTCCTCCGGGCCGCGGTCCATCGCGACGCCCGCCGCGACTACCCGCGCCGCTAGCGTGTCGACATCCGGCACGGTGAGATGCAATGAGACGGAACTGCCCCGGGTGGGATCGGGCGGTGCCACGCCCGCGCTCTCGAACTCGTCGGCCATCATCCAGCTTGCGCCGCCGACGGCGAGTTCGACGTGGCCGATACGGCCGTCCGGCATCACGATCGGTTCGTAGGTCACCTCGGCACCCATCGCGTCGGTGTACCAGGCGATCGCGGCCCGCGCGTCGGCTACGCACAGGTACGGCGTCAATGTGCTCACGATCGGCTTCCTCGGCGTCGGCTTCTCGGTGAATGGGTACGAATCTAGCCCGGTCATCTGGCCGCCGTGGGTGAACTTGCGCCTCGACGACGCGACCTGATTCCGCCGGATGATCCAGTGCTATCTTAGTGATATCACTTCGATAGCAAGGTGGTGCGTGATGGAGAAGCGGGCATTTCGGTGGAACGGCTTCGCGGTGGTGGCGGTTCTCGTTGTTGTCGTGGCGGTCGCCGCAGTGGCGGTGGCGGTGACACTGAATCCGATAGTGATCGGCGTGGCGGCCTTCCTCGGGGTGCTGGTCCTCGTTGCGGCGTCGGGATTCACCGTCGTGGATCCGAACGAGGCCAAGGTTGTGCAGTTCTTCGGACGCTATGTCGGCTCGGTGTCGGCGGCCGGATTCTTCTGGGTTTTCCCGCTCACGATCCGTCGGTCGATCACGTTGCGGGTGCGCAACTTCGAGACCGCGAAGCTGAAGGTCAACGACGCCGTTGGTAGCCCCGTCGAGATTGCCGCAGTAGTGGTCTACAAGGTGATCGACAGTGGCAAGGCCGCTTTCGCCGTCGATGACTACGAGGAGTACGTGGCCATCCAGTCCGAGGCCGCGGTGCGCCACCTTGCGACCACCCATCCGTACGACTCGCACGAAACCGACGGCGTGAGCCTGCGTGACGGTGCCGAGGTCGCATCCGAGCTGACGGCAGAACTCGGCGACCGCACCGAACTTGCCGGCGTCGAGGTCATCGAGGCACGGATCACTCATCTGGCGTACGCCCCGGAAATCGCGCAGGCCATGCTGGTCCGCCAGCAGGCCGCTCAGGTGGTCGCCGCCCGGACCCGGATTGTCGAGGGCGCGGTGGGGATGGTCGGAATGGCCCTCGACAGGCTCTCCGAACAGGGTGTGGTCGAACTCGACGAGGATCGTCGGGCCGCGATGGTGTCCAACCTGCTTGTGGTGCTGTGCGGCGACCGGGCGACGCAGCCCGTCGTCAACGCCGGGACGCTGTACGGCTGAGTCGTGGCCGAGCGTAAGAAGCTGCTGCTGCGCCTCGACCCTGCCGTCTACGATGCGATCGCGAAGTGGGCGGCGGACGATTTGCGCAGTGTCAACGCCCAGATCGAATTTGCGCTGCGGCGAGCACTCGACGATGCCGGGCGCAAACCGAAAGGTCGATAGCGCCTCAGCGCGCACCTATTGCGGTTGCCGCGCACGCCCAGGCGTGCGCGGCGACCCGAAAGCGTGCGCGGCGAGTGGGAACTACGCCGGCAGTTCGCACACGAATATCGCTGTGCCGGGAGCGATCTCGCCCCGCAGCGGGCTCCACTGGCCCCACTCGGCGGTCAGCCACTCCGGCCAGTCGGGCTCCACGATGTCGAGGAGGACGAGCCCCGCGCCCACGATTTCGCGGACCCGGTCGCCCATCGTGCGGTGATGCGCGACGTAGGTGGGCACCCCGTCCTCGTCACGCTCGACATACGGCGTCCGATCGAAATACGAGATCGAGGCCGTGAGGCCCACCGGGCCGGGGTCGTCCGGGAAGATCCACTGCGTGGGGTGATTCACCGCGAACACCCACCGGCCGCCGGGGCGCAGCACCCGCGCGACCTCACGCATCACCCGCGCCGAGTCGGTGACAAAGGGGACCGCGCCGAACGCCGAGCAGACCGCGTCGAACGAGTCGTCCGCGAAGGGCAGCGA
>NZ_LRRB01000292.1 GCF_001646865.1 Aldersonia kunmingensis
ACGCCCTCATCAGCTACGTCCACCCCGCCCAAGCAAACAGCGTGGGTGTCGCAGAGCTGCTCGACCATGCCCGCACACTGCTGCCGACGCACCTGGTCCCCAAGCAGATCATCGAACTGCAAGAGGTGCCGCTCACCCCCAACGGCAAGGTCGACCGCAAGGCACTGCCCGAACCGGACTGGGCCGCAGCCGAATACATCGCACCCCGCACGCCGCTGGAAGAGATGGTCGCCGCGGTGTTCGCTGAGATCACCGGCGCCCAGCGGATCGGACGCAACGACGACTTCTTCGCCCTTGGCGGGAATTCACTCTCGGCCTCACGAATGGCCAGCACACTGCGCGAGCGGATCGGAGTCACGGTCGCGATCCGCGCCCTGTTCGATGCCCCCACGGTGGCAGGGTTCGCTGCGGTGCTCGCCGATGCCCAGCGTGATGCCCGTCCTGCCCTCGAAGCCCGTCCGCGGCCGGACCGGATTCCGTTGTCGCTGGCCCAGTCCCGGATGTGGTTCCTCAACCGGTTCGACCCGGAGTCGGCCGCGTACAACATCCCGATCGTGATCCGCCTCGAGGGTGATCTCGACGTGGCCGCGTTGCGCGCCGCCATCGGTGACGTGGTGGCGCGGCACGAGTCGCTGCGCACCGTGTTCCCCGAGGACGCTGCTGGCCCGGTCCAGGTCGTTCTCACCCCGCAGCAGGCCGGGTTCGATTTGCCGGTGACCGAGGTTGCTGCGCACGAGGTTTCGGCGCAACTGGCGCAGGTGCTCGGTGCCGGTTTCGACCTCACCCAATCGATCCCGATCCGCGGCGCACTGCTGCACACCGGCGAGGACTGGGTCCTCGCCGTCGTGGTGCACCACATCAGCGCCGACGGTGTGTCGACCACACCTCTCGCCCACGATGTGATGCGTGCCTACGCGGCCCGGGCCCGTGGCGAGGTTCCCAATTGGGCGCCGCTGCCGGTGCAGTACGCCGACTACACCCTGTGGCAACACCAGGTTTTGGGCGATGAGACCGACCCGGAGTCGCTCGCCGCGACTCAACTCGCCTTCTGGCGCGACCGGTTGGCCGGAGCACCCGAAGTCATCGAACTACCCCTCGACCGGCCCCGACCCCCGGTCGCGTCCCAACGCGGCAGCACCATCACGACCTCGGTCGACACCGACGTGATGGACCGAGTCCGCGCCATGGCCGCCGACCACGGCGTATCGATTTTCATGGCCACCCACACTGCGTTTGCGGTGCTACTCTCCCGTTTGGGTGCCGGAAACGACGTCGTGGTCGGCACCCCGGTCGCCGACCGCAGCCACCCCGCCCTTGACGACCTGATCGGCATGTTCGTCAACACCGTCGTCCTGCGCACCCACATCGACCCCACCGCGACCTTCACCGACACCCTTGCCGCTGTCCGTGACATCGACCTGGATGCTTTCGCCCACACCGACATCCCGTTCGAGCGCCTCGTCGAAACCCTGGCACCGGCCCGCTCGCAGGCCCACAGCCCGCTGTTCCAGGTCACCTTCGCCTACGACCACGCCCAGGCGAACACCCTGGAACTGCCTGACCTCGCCGCCACCCTCGAACCATTCGAAACCGGCGTCGCCAAATCCGATCTGACCCTGCGCCTCACCGAAACCGACGACACCACAGGCCTCACCGCCGCACTCACCTTCGCAACCGACTTGTTCGACGAAGCCACCGCGCGTGACCTGCTCAACCGTTACCTGCGCCTACTCGACAAGCTCACCACGAATCCGGCCATGCCCGTCGGCGCGATCGATCTGCTTACCGTCGGCGAACGCGCTCGGCTCGTCCCGGTGCATGGCCCCGCGGGCATGCCGACTGCGACCTGGCCCGACATCATCGCGGCGGCAGTAGCGACCGCGCCCGACCGGGCAGCGGTCGTGTGGGAAGGCCGCGAAACCTCGTACCGAGATTTCGATGCCCGTGCCAACCGCCTGGCCCGCTTCCTGTTGTCCCACGGCGTGGGCGCCGAAACCCGTGTTGCCGTTGCAGTTCCACGCAGTGCCGAATCCGTGCTCGCGGTGTGGGCCGTCACCAAGACCGGGGCCGCGTTCGTCCCGATCGACCCCGACTACCCGGCCGAGCGGATCGGGCACATGCTCACCGACTCCGGCGCGGTCCTCGGCCTCACCACCAGCGGCGCTCGGACCGCACTGCCCACCGGCAACATCCCCTGGTTCAACCTCGACACCCTCGACACCGACACCCTGCACGGCCGGGCCCTGTCGAGCGCACCGATCACCGACGCCGACCGGACCGAACCGCTACGCCTCGAGCACCAGGCCTACGTCATCTACACCTCCGGCTCCACCGGCCGCCCCAAGGGTGTCGTGGTCAGCCACACCGGCCTGGCCAACCTCGCCGAAGAACGCCGCGTCCGCTACCACATCACCGACACCTCCCGGTTCCTGCACAACGCCACACCCAGCTTCGACATGGCCGTCGGAGAGCAGATCTCGGCCCTGTCGACCGCCGCTACCCTCGTGATCACCCCGCAGGGGCTCGCCGGCACCGAGCTGACCGACTTCCTCGTCACTCACCGAGTGACCCATGCCCTGATCACCCCGGCTCTGCTTGCCACGGTCGAACACGCCGACTTGCCCGACCTCGTCGTTCTCGGCGTCGGCGGCGAAGCCGTCCCGACCGCCCTCGTCGACCGGTGGGCGCCGGGCCGGCAGATGCGCAACGGCTACGGCCCCACCGAAGCCACCGATATCTCTACCACTGCGGATCTCGTTGCTGGACAACCGATCACGATCGGCAGTCTGATGTTCGGGATGACCGGCCTCGTCCTCGACGAACGGCTTCGCCCCGTCCCGGTCGGCGTGCCCGGCGAGCTATACCTCGGCGGACCGGCACTGGCCCGCGGCTACCACCATCAGCCCGGACTGTCGTCGGTGCGATTCGTGGCCAACTCCTTTGGTGCACCTGGTGAACGGCTATACCGCACCGGCGACGTCGTGCGCTGGCAGTACAGCGCCAACAACACTGCGACGGATTCGTCCGTGGCAGCACCGCTCGTCATCCAATACCTCGGACGCAGCGACCATCAGGTCAAGATCCGCGGCAACCGCGTCGAACTCGGTGAAATCAACGCCGCGTTCACCAGCCACCCCGCCATCCGGCGCGCCCATACCCGCACTCTGACCGCGCCCCACGGCGACACTGTGCTCGTCACCTATGTGACGCCCGAGTCCGGTGCCCAAGTCGATCCCATCGCGGTTCGCGCACATGCCGCCGAGATCCTGCCGCGCCAGATTCTGCCCAACGTGGTGGTTCCGGTCGAGGAGTTCCCGCTGACTCCCAGCGGCAAGCTCAACGAACGCGCCTTGCCCGAACCCGAGTGGGCTGCAACCGAATACATCGCTCCCACATCGGACGACGAACGCTATATCGCCGCGGTCTTCGCGGAAATCACCGGCAGCCAACGCGTCGGACGCGACGACGACTTCTTCGCGTTGGGCGGCAACTCGCTGTCTGCGACTCGCGTCATCGGCGCCATCCGCCGCGACCACGCCGTCACCCTCCCGGTGCGCACGCTGTTCGATAACCCGACCGTCGCCGAACTCGCGGCCGCCATGGCGGCCGCCGAGCGTGTCGCGCGACCCGCACTCCAGGCCAACCCTCGCCCTGACCGGGTCCCATTGTCGCTGGCTCAATCCCGCATGTGGTTCCTCAATCGCTTCGACCCCGACTCGGCGACGTACAACATCCCCATCGTCATCCGCTTCGCCGGCGACTTGGACATCCCTGCCCTCCGCGCCGCCATCACTGACGTCATCACACGCCACGAGCCACTACGCACCGTCTACCCCGACACCGATACCGGACCGATCCAGGTGGTTCTGCCGGTCGAGCGGGTCGGCATCGACCTGCCGGTGATCGACGTTGCCGCAGAGGATGTTCCCGCCCGCCTCGTCGAGCTTCTCGGCGCAGGAATGGACGTCACGGCGTCGGTCCCGGTGCGGGCCGAGCTGTTGTACACCGGCGACGAATGGGTGCTCGCGGTTGTGGTGCACCACATCAGCGCCGACGGCGTCTCCACGGCACCGTTGGCCCGAGATGTTGTCACCGCCTACAGTGCCCGCCGCAACGGCCATGCCCCCGACTGGGCGCCGCTGCCGGTGCAGTACGCCGACTACACCCTCTGGCAACGCGAAATCCTCGGCGACGAGAGCGACCCGCACTCGCTGGCTGCCCGCCAGATCGACTACTGGCACGACCAGTTGGCCGGCGCCCCCGAGGTCATCGAACTGCCCGCCGACCGGCCCCGCCCTGCGGTGGCCTCGTATCGCGGTGCGACGGTGAAGGCACCCGTCGACCCCAGCTTGATCGACCGCGTTCGTTCGCTGGCCGCCGACCACGGGGTGTCGGTTTTCATGGCCACCCACGCCGCCTTCGCCGTCCTGCTCTCCCGCATGGGAGCAGGGACAGACGTCGTGGTCGGCACGCCCGTAGCCGGGCGCGGCGACCCCGCGCTCGAAGCGTTGGTCGGCATGTTCGTCAACACCCTCGTGCTACGCACCCATATCGACCCCGCCGCGACGTTCATCGAGACGCTCGCGGCGGTCCGCGATGTCGATCTGGATGCCTTCGCGCACACCGAGATCCCGTTCGAGCGCCTCGTTGAAGCAATCGACCCGGCCCGGTCCCAGGCGCACAGCCCGCTTTTCCAGGTCGCGTTCGCCTACGACCACGCACAGGCGAACAGCCTCGAGCTCCCCGATCTGTCTGTCACCGTCGCCGAATTCGAGACCGGCACAGCACAGTTCGAACTGACACTCCGACTCACGGAATCGAACAAATCGTCCGATGTTGTCGCGACACTGAACTTCGCCACGGACCTGTTCGAGCACGAGACGGCGCGAAGCCTGCTCGACCGCTATCTCACGCTGCTGGACGACCTGACCCGCGACCCCGGCACCCGCATCGGGGAGCTGGACCTGCTCACCGGCGCCGAGCGAACTGTTCTCGTGCCCGCGACGGGCGGTACCGGCCCGGCCCCGATCCTGCTTCCCGAGATCCTGGCCGCCGGAGTGGCGGCCAACCCCGACGGTGTGGCGCTGGCCGCGGGGGAGCGCACGGTGTCCTATCGCGAACTGGATGCATGCTCCAACCGTCTCGCCCGGATCCTGCTCGCCCATGGCGCCGGACCGGAAACCTTTGTCGCGGTGGCCTTCCCCCGCTCGATCGAGGCGATCGTCGCGGTCTGGGCAATCGCCAAGACGGGGGGCGCATTCGTCCCGATCGACCCCACGCACCCGGCCGAACGCATCATCCACATGCTCACCGACTCCGGCGCCGCGCTCGGTCTCACCTTGGCCGGCGTACGCGATGGGCTGCCGGGTACCGACACCACCTGGCTGTGCCTCGACACCCCTGATTCGCCGTCGATCACCGGCGCGCCGCTTACAAGCACCGACCTACCGCGCCCGTTGCGCGCCGAGCATCCGGCCTACGTCATCTACACCTCCGGTTCGACCGGGCTGCCCAAGGGTGTCATGGTCACCCACACGGGACTCGGTTCGTTTACCGCGACCGGGCGCCCCGAACTCGGCATTACCGCAGCCTCGCGGATGCTGCGGTTCTCCTCGGCGTCGTTCGATGCCTCGGTTTTCGAGATGGTGCAGGCCTTCTCCGCCGGCGCAACGATGGTCATCGCCGACCCGGAGATCTACGGCGGGACCGAACTCACCGAGTTGATGCAGGCCGAGCGGGTCACCCATACGATCGGGGCACCGGCGGTGCTGGGCACCGTCGATGCCGACCAATTGACCACGCTGGAATCCGTGGTCGTCGGTGGCGATGTGTGCTCACCGGATCTCGTAGCCCGCTTCGGCGCCGTCGCCAGGTTCCACAACAGTTACGGGCCAACCG
>NZ_LRRB01000249.1 GCF_001646865.1 Aldersonia kunmingensis
TACCCACGGGTGACTTCGCCGGTAGGTCTCGAAGGCGGGATCGATGAGCTCCGCCAACGGTTTCGGCCAGCTCACCTCCTCGAGCAGCTCCATCCGTTCGTCGTATTCGATGCCGTCGGCCTTCATCTGCGCGACTGCCTCGCCGCGTGCGGCGTGCTGTTGGCCGAGCAGCACCTGCCGGGGGTTCTCGAGCGTCGACTCGATCACCGAGATCACATCGAGGGTGTAACTCGGCGACTCCTTGTCGAGCAGTTCCAATGCGGCGAGCCCGAACGGGGACAGCGGTTGGTCCAGCGCGAAGTCGCGTTGCAGGTCCACCGTCAGTCGCGCCCACCGGCCGTTTTCGTCCGGCTCCGAAAGACGTTGGACCACACCGGCATCGACGAGGCTGCGGTACAGCCGGATCGCGGTGCGGATGTGTTTGCGCTGTGCGGGGCGTGGCTCGTGGTTGTCCTCGAGCAAGTGGCGCATGGCGTCGAAACAGTTGCCAGGCCGCGCGATGACGTTGAGCAGCATCGAATTCGTCACTGCGAACCGCGATACGAGCGGCTCCGGCGCGCCGCCGACCAGTCGTTCGTAGGTGGATTCGCTCCAGTTGACCGAACCCTCCGGCGCCTTCTTGCGCTGAATTCGCTTGAGCTTCTTGGGATCATCGCCGGCCTTGAGCACAAGGCGGTGGTTCTCGATCTCGTGCTCCGGAGCCTGCACGACGACGGTGCCCATCGTGTCGAAGCCCGCGCGGCCCGCGCGCCCGGCGATCTGATGGAACTCCCTGGCCCGCAGCTGGCGCATCCGGACGCCGTCGTATTTTGCCAGGCCGGTCAGCAGCACTGTCCGGATCGGGACGTTGATACCCACGCCGAGGGTGTCCGTGCCGCAGATGACTTTCAGTAGGCCGTCCTGCGCGAGGCGTTCGACGAGCCTGCGGTATTTGGGGAGCATGCCGGCGTGGTGCACTCCGATGCCGTGCCTCACCAGCCGGGACAGCGTCTTGCCGAAACCGGTGGCGAATCGGAACGCGCCGATCGCCTCGGCGATGGCGTCCTTCTCGGCCCGGCTGCAGAGGTTCACGCTGGTCAGAGCCTGGGCGCGTTCCAGGGCGGCCGCCTGCGTGAAGTGCACGACGTAGACCGGCGCCTGATGGGTGCTGACGAGTTCCTCGATCGTCTCGCCGACAGGTGTGCGCGCGTAGGAGAACGTGAGCGGTACCGGGCGTTCGGTGCCCGCGACGATCGCGGTCTCCCGGCCGGTCCGCCGCGTCATGTCGTCTGCGAAGAAATCGACTTCACCCAGCGTCGCGGACATCAGCAGGAACTGCGCCTGCGGCAGTTCGATCAGCGGCACCTGCCACGCCCAGCCGCGATCGGGCTCGGCGTAGTAATGGAATTCGTCCATGACGACTTGGCCGATATTCGCACCGGCACCCTCGCGCAGCGCAAGGTTGGCGACGATCTCCGCGGTCGCGCAGATGATCGGTGCGTCGGGATTGACCGCGGCATCGCCGGTGACCATGCCGACCTGGTCGGCTCCGAAGACATCGCACAGCGCGAAGAACTTCTCGCTCACCAGTGCCTTGATCGGGGCGGTGTAGTAGGTGCGTTGCCCGCGCGCCAGCGCGGCGAAGTGCGCGCCGACGGCCACCATCGACTTGCCCGATCCGGTGGGGGTGGCGAGGATGACGTTCGCGCCGGAGACGAGCTCCATGAGCGCTTCCTCCTGCGCCGGATAGAGCTCGAGTCCGCGTTCGGATGTCCATTCGCTGAAGGCATCGAAAAGGCGATCCGCGTCCGCCTCGCCCGCGTTCAGGAACTGCTCGATCAGGCTCGGCAACGACACCGGTACAGGCTAGCCGGTGGAGGCGCCGCAGCTGGAATTGGCGCTGCTCAGGTGGCGCTGCGTTCGGTATCTTCCATCACCGCGACAGCGGCGCGGATCTCCCCTGGAGTGCCGGTCACGTGCTCCTCGCCCGAGCCGGACGCGAGTAATTCGCGGCGCCGGGCGGGGTCGAAGATCGGGGCATCGGTGGAGTCGACGAATTTGCGCACCACCTCGATGAACCGCTCGTGGTCGTCGCGGTACGGGAAATGCCCCGCGCCGGGAAATATTTCGAGCTGCGAACCCGGAATCGCCGAATGAACGAGATGCGCATGGCTGACCGGGATGACCGCGTCGCAATCGCCCCAGATGATCTGGACCGGCAGCTGTTCGTAGAGGTAGCAGCGGTCGAGCATGGTGATCACCTGCCCGCGCCAGTCCACTGCGGCGCGCAGCGTGCGCAGGAAGGCGAGGTAGCCGGTGTTGTCCGCGAATCCGTGCATGACCCGCACGATGTCGATCGCGTCGTGCGCGGCTGTGCTCCGCCCGACCGGCGATACCGCGACCCGTTGCGCAAGTGAGGAACCCACTGCGGCGAGTGCGCGGGTGGCGCCCGGGAGTTGTAGCACCCGCAGCCCGGAGGAGATCATCGGTGCGGTCGCGAACCGCAGTACGGGGTGGACTTCCTTGCTTACCCCGCCAGCGCCGACCAGTACGAGCCGTTCCACCATCTCCGGGAACTGGTAGCAGAACTGGGTCGCGACACCGCCGCCGAGCGAATGGCCGATCACCGTCACCCGGTCGTAGCCGAGGACCGTGAGCAGGTCCCGCAGGCCGTTGGCATATGCGGAGATCGAATAGTCGGCCCGTGGTTTGTCCGAACGACCGTGCCCGAGCATGTCCGGCGCGATCACGGTGTAGCTCGTCGAGAGGTCTTCCATGACCTCGGTCCAGGTCAGCGAGTTGTCGCCGATCCCGTGCAACAGCACGATCGGCGGCCCTTCGCCGGCGATGCGGACCGCGCGGCGATAGCCGTGGATGGTGCGGAAGGTGAGATGCGGTTCGGGGGAAACGGTCCGCAGCGGCGGTCCGATGTGGGAATCGTTCATATCGCCTCCTCCCGCGTCGAGCTGGCAGCAGCGCCGGGCCCCGTCGCCGCCCTAAATCCGTTGAGCGGAAGCCGAAGCGGCCGAGCGCACCCTGCTTCGACGATCCTACGGCTCGGCGACCGCTGCGGCAGAGCGAGTAATAACGTGATCAGGTCGCGCTGCGTTCGCTCGAGCCCATCGCATCGAGCACCGCCATCCGGGTCAGCGGCCCGCCCACGATGTCGTCCTCGCCGACGCCGGACAACAGCGTGTGCCTCCAGCGACCCGCGTCGAACTCGGCGGGCACGGTGGACTCGAGGAAGTCCTCGAGGACCCGCAGGAAGCCCATCGACTCGGTGCGGAACGGGTAGTGGCCCGCGTTATTGAAGATCGCGATGCGCGAGCCCGGCATCGCCGAGTGCGCGAGATGCGCGTGCGACACCGGGAAGATCGCGTCGCGGCCGCCCCAGATGATCTGCACCGGCATCGCCTCGTTGAGGTAAACCCGGTCGAGCAGGGTGACCACTTGGCCGCGCCAGTCGACCACTGCGCGCAGTGATTGGAGAAACGCCATGTATGCGGCGTGGTCACGCAGTTCGCCGAGTACTCGCATGATGTCCGGGGTGCTCTTGAGCACGGCGGCCGGGGACAGGGCGCCCTCCTGCACCTGGTCGAGCAGATTCCATGCCAGCCGGGCGATGTCGTGACCGCCGGGGAGCTTGAGGATCCCCATCCATTCGTTGGCGACCGGCACCGCGATCAGCCGCAGCAGCGGATGCACGTCCTTGGTGATGCCACTCGACGAGACGAGCACGAGCCTCTCGACCAACTGCGGGTACTGGTACGCCATCTGCATCGCGACCGCGCCGCCGAGCGAGTGGCCGACAACCGTGGCGCGCTCGATGCCGAGTACCGCGAGGAGGTCGCGCATCCCGTTCGCGTAGGCCGCGACCGAGTAGTCACCGCGTGGCTTGTCCGACTGGCCATGGCCCAGCAGGTCCGGAGCGATGACGGTGTAGTGGCGGGCGAGGTGGGGGATGAGATCGGCCCACGCCGCCGAACTGTCACCGATGCCGTGGATGAGCAGCACGGCGGGACCTTCGCCGGCGATTCGGTAGGCGCGGTTGTACCCGTGAATCGAACGGAAGACGAGCTGAGTCTCGACGTCCGGTACGGGTCGCAGCGTCCGAGATCGCGGTGTCATGCAGCCTCCTCGGGTCGACTCGGCCATCCAGATTCACCGTCGCCGGTGAGTTGGATCGGTGTCCAATAGTCGCGTACTCGAGTAACGCACACGTTTCCACGCGCGCACAACTGCGCTACCCGACGGCATCGATCGAAAATGCCGGGGGACCTGCGCCGATGGAGCTCGGGACGAGGCTAGTCGTCACTGTCCTTCTGGTCGTTGTCGTCGAGTCCGGCCTGTGCCGCGAGGAAGCGCTCGAATTCCGCGCCGAGTTCGTCGCCGCTCGGCAGCTCCTCGTCGGAGGCGAGCAGGGACGAGGTCTGTTCCTGCGCAGCCACGAAGCTGTCGTACTGCCGCTCGAGTGCCGCGACAACGCCCTCCACCTCGGGATTGCCCGCAATGTGCTCGTTGACCTGCTCGCGAACCCGGGCAGCGGCGTCGCCGAGCGCGGCGAGCGGCAACTCCAGCCCGGCGTTCTCGCCGACGTTCTCGAGCAGCGTCTGCGCTGCCTCCGGGTAGGCGGTCTGGGACAGGTAGTGCGGCACATGCACAGAGAAGCCGAGCGACTCATGTCCGTGCTGGCCCATGCGGAACTCGAGGAGCGACGAGGCCGACGCGGGCACCTGCAGTTCGCCCGGCCAACCCGGGAGATCCTTGATCAGGTCGCGGTCGCTGGCATGCGCGGTGAGCCCGAGGGGACGAGTGTGTGGGACTGCCATCGGGATCGAGTTCAGCCCGATGGTGCGGCGGACGCCCAACTGTTCGGCGAGCAGGCGCACTGCGGTGGTGAACCGCTCCCAGCGCAGGTCCGGCTCCTGGCCGGCCAGCAGCAGGAACGGCGTTCCTGCTGTGTCCTTCAGCGCGTAGAGGTTGATCTCCGGGTCCGCGTAGTCCGAGAAGTGGTCGTTCTTGAACGTCATCAAGGGCCGGCGCGATCGGTAATCGAGCAGTTCGTCGACGTCGAAGGACGCGACCAGTTCGGTTTCCAGGCTCTGCCGCAGGTGCTTGGTGGCGAGCCGAACCGCGTGCCCGGCGTCGCTGAAGCCCTCGAGGCCATGTACGAGCACCGGTCCCGCGCCGTCCGACGACGAAAGCTGCGGCTCGGGGAACTCCAGTTCGTACATCCTCGCCTCGTCCATGTCGCTTCCTTTCCTGCCCGGGAGTCAACTCCCGGTACCACCATTGTCACCTACCCGCTCGGCGATGCTTCACGCCGTGGTGCATTGGGGGACGCAGGATTTGCCAACGCGGGGGACCGCTCGCGAATTCCCTCCGCGCCCCGGAGCCAACAGGTGACCCGACGCGAGTCTGGACACCTGTCTTGTGGCACGCTGAACGCCGGTCGCTGCAGATGAATCGAAGGAGAGCATCGTGGGTCAGTCGGTACGAGGTGTCGTTGCGCGCGGACGGGGCGAAGCCGTCCAGGTCGAGACCATCGTGATCCCGGATCCGGGGCCACACGACGTCATCGTGAAGATCCAGGCGTGCGGCGTCTGCCATACCGATCTGCACTACCGCGAAGGCGGAATCAACGACGAGTTCCCGTTCCTGCTCGGTCATGAGGCCGCGGGCATCGTCGAGGAGATCGGCAGCGCCGTGGATTCGGTCGCCGTCGGTGATTTCGTCGTACTGAACTGGCGTGCGGTGTGTGGCACGTGCCGCGCCTGCAAGCGCGGACGCCCCTGGTACTGCTTCGACACGCACAACGCCAGCAAGAAGATGACGCTCGAG
>NZ_LRRB01000184.1 GCF_001646865.1 Aldersonia kunmingensis
CGGGAGCAGGTGCCGCGGTGTCGGCCTCCGACGTCATGGGTTGGAGTATGCGACTTCCGGCACGGCGAAAAGCCTTGCGCGAGGGTGGTTATCCCCAGGATTCGCGCCTACACGACGCTATCCACAGGGCTATTTCTGCGGAGCGTCGCCTTCATCGGCCGACGGTTGACCGCCCTCGTCGGCGTCGCTTTCGCCCTTCGCGCGCTCGTTCTCCTGCGCTCGCTCGCGTGCCTCGGTCTCGGCGAGCTGGGCCAGCGGATCGTCGAATGCCGTTGTCCCGCCACCGATCAGGGAGTCGATGAAGCCGGCGGGGTTGTCCAGATCGGCGGCGCCGGGCATCAGATCCGGATGGGCCCATACGCCGTCGCGAGCCTCCATGCCCGCGTCGTCGGTGAGCCGGCGCCACAGTGCGGCGGCCTCGCGCACCTTCCGTGGGCGCAATTCGAGCCCGACGAGGGTGGCGAAGGTCTGTTCTGCCGGTCCGCCGGTCGCGCGGCGGCGGCGCAGCGTCTCGCTCAGTGCCGCGACACCGGGCAGTCGGTCGCCGATAGCGTCGGCGACCACGGTCTCCACCCAGCCTTCGATCAGTGCGAGCAGCGTCTCGAGCCGTTGGAGGGCGAGTTTCTGTTCCGGTGTGGTCTGGGGTTCGAATGCGCCCTGCCCCAGCAACTCCTCGAGCTTCGACGGGTCGGTCAGCGCCATCGGATCGAGTCCCGAGGCTGCCTGCTCGATGGCGGAGAAGTCCATCTTGATCCCGCGCGCGTAGTCCTCGACGGTGCCGAGCACGCGCTGTCGTAGCCACGGCACGTGCTGGAAGAGGCGCTGATGCGCGGCCTCGCGAGCGGCGAGGAACACCAGGATCTCCCGTTCGGGCTGCTCGAGCCCTTCACTGAACTGCGTGATTGCGGCCGGGAGCAGCGCTGCGGTTCCGGTTGGGCCGAGCGGCAGCCCGATATCGGTGGAGGTCAGCACCTCCTTGGCGAGCTGGCCGAGCGCCTGGCCGAGCTGCGAGCCGAAGGCGAGTCCGCCCATCTGCGACAGCATTCCGACCATCGGCCCGGCGAACTGCTGCGCCTCGGCGGGCAGCGCGGTGGTCCACATGCCCGCGATCTGCGCGGCGACCGGATCGCACAGCCGCTTCCAAGTGTCGAGGGTCTGCTCGATCCAATCGTTCGGCGTCCACGCGACGGTCCGGCTGACCCCGGTTGGCAGGGTGGTCGCGCCGTCGAGCCATAGTTCGGCCAGGTGCACCGCATCGGTGACCGCGCTCGCCGAACCCGCCGAGACCGGTTCGATCGTGGACCCGAGTTGCTGGCGGGCGAGCTGGCGGGCCACGTCGTAGTTCACAGGGCCGCCCCCGGAACCCTGACCGGCGGCGGCACCCATGCCGGACAGCATCTGCCCGAACTGGGTGAGCATCTGGCCCAGTGCCGCTGGGTCGAACCCTTCGGCGCCGAATCCGAACGGCTGGCCGCCTGGCGTGCCGGACCCGCCGGAGCCCTCGGGCCCCTTGTTTTCCGGGTCGTCGTCGCGATTGGAGAAGCCGAACGGGTGATCGCTCATGGTTCAACGGTACAAGCTCTTCGGTAGCCGGCGCCTCGTGGCGATGCGCTCTGGGCGAACATGCGCGGCGCCACGACCTGCCCGAATCGACGGGCCGGGCGTCACCGGCGCCGAACGGGGTTCTCGCGGATGGGTTGCGCGGACTCGCTCGGCGCAATAGCTAATATCGGCCGGGTGAATCGACGGATCGCCACCCTGCTCGCCGCACTGATTCCGGTGGTTGCGCTCGGGGTTCTCGGCAGCACGGTTGCCGTGCCCTACGCAGCGCTCGGTCCCGGACCCACGTTCAACACGCTGGGCGAGGTGGACGGCAAGCCGGTAGTCGATATCCAGGGGACCGAGGTGGACCCCACCACCGGCAACCTCAATATGACCACTGTCTCGGTCCAGGACGGGCTGACCATCTTCGACGCGCTGGCGTTCTGGGCCAGCGGCCGCAAGGGTCTTGTGCCGCGCTCGGAGGTCTACCCGCCGGAGAAGTCGCGCGAGGAGATCGACGAGAGCAACCAGGCCGACTTCGCGCGATCCGAGGAGAACGCCGAGCTTGCTGCGCTGCGGTTCCTGGACTATCCGACGACGGTCAAGGTCGAGTCGGTGGGTGTCGATGGCCCGGCGAAGGACGTCCTGCAGCCGGGCGACGAACTGATCAGCGTCAACAACGTCGCGGTGGACAGCGTCACTGCCGTGCAGGAGGCCGTGTCCGCGGCTTCGCCGGGGACCGCCGTAGATATTCGATACCGACGTGACGGTGCCGAGAACACGGCGACGATCACGCTGGGGGCTCGTCCGGACAATGCGGAGAAGGGTTATCTCGGCATCACCCCGGTGGAGGAACCGGACGTGCCGTTCACCATCGCCTTCAACCTCGCCGATATCGGCGGCCCATCTGCCGGCCTGATGTTCTCGCTGGCCGTCGTGGACAAGCTGAGCCCGGGGGAACTGAACGGCGGCGGTTTCGTCGCCGGCACGGGGACCATCGACGCGGCGGGCGAGGTGGGGCCGATCGGCGGCATCCCGTACAAGATGGTCGCCGCCCAGGAAGCCGGGGCGACGACCTTCCTGGTGCCTGAGAAGAACTGTGATGAGGCGCGCCAGCACACCCCCGACGGGCTGCGGCTGGTGAAGGTGGTGACGCTCGACGACGCGGTGCAGTCGCTGAACGCGCTGAACAGCGGCGGGGACGCGCCCAGCTGCGGCTAGTTCGCACGGATCTGCCGCTCCAACGAGAGCGAAATGTGTTCGTGCGGGCGAAGTTTTGCCCGCACGAACAAGCCTTGCTCGCGGGAAGGCGCCTATTCGCCTTCGAGCGTGGCCTGCAGCGCCTCGATGAGATTCGACCCGAGGTCGGGGTAGCTGAGCAGTTCGGGCTCACCGCCGCCGAATCCGTCGTCGTCCTCGTCGTCGAGCGGCCGCAGCTGCATCAGACACAGGGACGTGCCGTCACGCAACACACCCGCGAAGAGCCGGGCGGTACGGCGATCCGGGTGCGCATCGGCAGCTGCGCGGCCGGCCTCATCGGCCGCATCCGGGTCGGCGAGCAACGGCCCGAGCGCCTCGTCCAGATCGGATTCGGCGTCCGGGGGCAGCACCACGATCTGCTGTGCGAGCAGGCACCCGACCACGGCTTCCGGCCAACTGGTGGTCGCCAAGAATTCATCGAGCGCGTGCGAGCCGCCCCCGATGTCATCCGGGAACGGGTCCTGCGCGATCGGCGTGAGCGCATCGGAGTCGTCGAGCTGGTCGAGCAGCGCCGGCTCCGCGGCCGCGAGCTCGGCGGTCGGTACCAGCGCGAAGATCTGCGGCGGCTGGTCCCAGCCCCGACTGTCGACAAACTCTGCGACCTCGCGGAGGCAGCGGGCCAATGACTGCTGGGTGGGGTCGTCCGTCACCGCTGCATCCTCTCATCCGCTACTCAGCTTGATTTCCGTAGAGTGGTGCGAAACGGGCACAGCGGTGACCGTTTCAACCGCTGTTGCGGCGCATCGGCGTCGCCCGAAAACGGGAGCGTGGCACGTGGGCATGAGGCCCCCCACCGGGTTACCGTCCTTGTCGCGACGTAGCAAGGTGCTGCTGGTCGCGGCCTTGGTCATCGCCGCGTTGCTGCTGATCGGGCCACGGCTGATCGACGCCTACACGAACTGGCTCTGGTTCGGCGAGGTCGGCTTCCGCGGAGTCTTCGTCAAGGTGATCGTCACCCGGATCATCCTGTTCCTGGTCGTCGGAATCCTCGTCGGCGGGCTGGCGTGGTTCGGCCTGCTGATGGCCTACCGCTCGCGCCCGATCGTGGTGCCGAATGTCGCGCCCAATGATCCGATCGCCCGCTACCGGACCACCGTGATGGCCCGACTCAGGCTGTTCGGCATCGGAATCCCCGTGTTCCTGGGTGTGATCTGCGGCCTTGTCGCGCAGTCGAGTTGGGTCACGGTGCAGCTGTTCCTCAACGGTGGCAGCTTCGGCATCGATGATCCGCAGTTCGGCCTCGACGTCGGCTTCTACGCCTTCGATCTGCCGTTCTACCGAATGGTGCTCAACTGGCTCTTCGTCGCAGTGCTGATCACCTTCTTCGCGAACCTCATCACGCACTACATCTTCGGCGGCCTGCGGCTGACCGGGCGCGAGGGTTCGCTCACCCGCGCGGCACGGGTCCAGCTCGCCGTGCTGGCCGGCACCTTCGTCCTGCTCAAGGCGATCGCGTACTGGTTCGACCGATACTCGCTGCTCTCGAGCAGCCGTAAGGAACCGACGTTCACCGGCGCGAGTTACACCGATATCAACGCGGTGCTGCCCGCAAAACTCATCCTGCTGGCCATCGCGGTGATCTGTGCGCTGGCGTTCTTCGCCGCAATCGTGATGCGCGACCTTCGGATTCCCGCGCTCGGTATGGCGCTGCTCGTGCTGTCCTCGATCCTCGTCGGTGCCGTCTGGCCCCTCGTCGTTGAGCAGTTCTCGGTACGCCCGAACGCCGCGGACAAGGAACGGCCATATATCGAGCGCAATATCGAAGCGACAAGACAGGCGTACGGCATAACCGACGAGAAAGTCGAGTATCTCGACTATCCGGGTGTGGGCACCAAGGCGCCGCGTGACGTCCCCGCCGATGTCTCGACGATCGCGAACACCCGTCTGCTCGACCCGAACGTGCTGTCGCGGACCTTCACCCAGCAACAGCAGCTGAAGAACTTCTACGGCTTCCCGGCCTCGCTGGATATCGACCGGTACCCGATCAACGGCGAGAACCAGGACTTCATCGTGGCGGCGCGTGAGCTGTCGCCGAAGAGCCTCACCGGTAATCAGACCGACTGGATCAACCGGCACACCGTGTACACGCACGGCAATGGATTCGTTGCTGCCCCGGCGAACCGGGTCAATGCGGCGGTGCGCGACGCAGCCAGCGAGAGCGCGAACAGCAACAGCGGTTACCCGATCTACACGGTCTCCGATCTGGCCTCGCAGGAGTCGGGCAACCAGATCATCGACGTCGACCAGCCGCGTATCTATTACGGCGAAGTGATCTCGCAGTCCGATCCGGACTACGCGATCGTGGGTGCGAACGATGGATCCGCGCCGCGCGAATACGACACCGATACCGAGCGCTACACCTACGACGGCGGCGGTGGTGTGCCAATCGGCAACTGGTTCAACCGGCTTGCGTTCGCGGCGAAGTACGCCGAGCGCAATATCCTGTTCTCGGGTGCGATCGGTCCGGATTCGAAGATCATCTACAACCGGGACCCGCGCGACCGGGTGCAGCATGTCGCGCCGTGGCTGACCGCCGACGGCGACGCCTACCCGGCTGTAGTCGGCGGCAAGATCGTCTGGATCGTCGACGCCTACACGACGCTCGACAACTACCCCTATGCGCAGCGCAGCTCGCTGGAGGGGCTGGTCGAGGACAGCATCGACCAGAGCACCGGCCGGCTGCTGCCGCGCAAGGAGGTCTCCTACATCCGCAACTCGGTGAAGGCGACCGTCGACGCGTACGACGGCACCGTGAAGCTGTACGAGGTGGATTCCGCGGATCCGGTGTTGAAGGCATGGGAGGGTGTGTTCCCCGGGGCGGTCGAGCCGGAGAGCGAGATCAGCCCCGAGTTGCGTGCCCACTTCCGTTATCCCGAGGACCTTTTCAAGGTGCAGCGCGAGATGCTCGCCAAGTACCACGTGAACGATCCGGGCGAGTTCTTCACCAACAACGCGTTCTGGTCGGT
>NZ_LRRB01000098.1 GCF_001646865.1 Aldersonia kunmingensis
TTTGAGGAACTTCGTTACGGTGACGCGCTGCTTGGCCTTGTCCTGCTCGCGGTAATCGCTGCATGAGGTGTCACCGCCTTGGTTGACTGCTTCTTCGACGTCATTGCATCCGGCAAGCAAACCCGTCGCCAACGCTGCGCTCGCGAGAACCAAGGTCGGTACAACCACTCTGATCGCCATCGTTTCCTCCTTGCTCTGTTGGGTCTCCCATACCCGGATCCGCGGTTGTCCAAGCAGACAGGTCATCGAAGAGTAACTCCACGTTTAGCGAGCAATCGAGGGTGCTGACATGATCCGGGTTGTGCGCACTGCAGCGCCGTCGCACAGACATCACCGCTACCCGAGCGGGATCATTGACCACGCCGTCTGGTTGTACTTTCGGTTCGCACGCTCGTTCCGCGACGTGGAGGAACTCAAGCTCGAACGCGGCGTGGTCGTCTCGCACGAGACGATCCGGCGCTGGTGCAACAAGTTCGGGCAGGCGTACGCCAACCAGCTGCGCCGGCACCGGCTGTCCGCGGGCGAGTACCGCGGGGTGGTGGCCGATCGCTTCGCGGAGCGGCTCGAGGCCACCGGGAGCACTGTCGCCGCCTGAATCGGCCATCGCGACACCACCATTGCGTCAATCCACACCCGAATACGCTGTGCCACCGAACGAGTCGATTAACGTGACAACACCTCGCCGAGCACGGGCCGACCGGGTACCGGCCACTACGGGTGCGTGACACCCTGTTCTGACCGAGGCTGCCAGCGGGAGCTCTGCCCCACGGACCCTGCTCATCGGCGTCCGGCGGACGGGCTGGTCAGGACCGGTCGGCAGCTGGCGGGTGTTGCGGTATCTGCGGGGTGGATCGAAGCTGTTCGCGCAGCCGTGCCACGGTGTCTTCGAGTTCGAGGATGCGAGCCACCGCGGCCAGGTTGACGCCTTCGCCGGTGAGGGTGGTGATGCGGGCCAGGCGGGTGAGATCGGCGCCGCTGTAGCGGCGGGTGCCTCCAGCGCTGCGGGCGGGGGCGAGCAGGCCGTGCTGTTCATACAGGCGCAAGGTCTGAACACCGATCCCGGCCAGCTCCGCGGCCACCGAGATCGCATACACCCCCCGCCCGGCCGCCGGCAGGGACTCGTGTTGTAGATCCAACTGTTGCTCACCTCGCAATCGGTGTCTATCCAGATTATCTGATAGCACCTACTTGCACTCTCCTGGTTCGAGTGCTACATAATATCTATGTCAGGTAACACAGGTTATCTGACCGAGAATCGACCGAGATGGGAGTGAGTTGGAGGTGGCGACCATGCTGATGCGTACCGATCCGTTCCGGGATCTGGACCGTTTCACGCAGCAGGTATTCGGCACGGCGGCGCGGCCGGTGGCGATGCCGATCGACGCCTGGCGCGACGGCGATGAGTTTTTCGCCGAACTCGACCTGCCGGGCATCGACCCGGAGTCGCTGGATCTGGATGTCGAGCGCAACGTGGTGACCGTGCGCGCGTCGCGACCGGATCTGGACTCGAGTAGGTCGATGATCGCCGCGGAACGCACCCGTGGAGTGTTCAGCCGCCAGCTGCTCCTGGGGGAGAACCTCGACACCGATGCCATCCGCGCCGACTACCGCGACGGGGTGCTGCGGCTGGTCATCCCGGTGGCTGAGAAGGCCAAACCCCGCAAGATCGAGATCGCCCGCCACGACGACCATCAGGCCATCAACGCCTGAGGTGGGGGGAGGTCGACGATGCCTGCCTCGATCACCGACACCACGCCCGATCGCTGGTGTGAGGACGCCGAGCTGCTGGCACTGGATCCCGACTACGCCGACCTGATCGCCGAGATCGAGGCCGTCTTCACCGGGAAAGGTCCACCACCGCGACCGCCTGCTCGCCCCGACGGCGGCGAGCCCGACGGGTACCGGGCAGAAGACCGAACGCGGGCCCACCCGCTGCCCGCCCGGCCGGTGGCGACGCGATGGGCACCGACTCAGCGCAGCCCCCCCGTGGCGGCGGCGCGGCTGCGCTACCCCTGTTCGATCGCACAGTTTCCGAAGCGAGGTGATGCGCAATCGACAGATTCCCGACATCGACTCTTCCAATGAGCTGAACAAGTTTCCCTTCGGTCCCGGTGGCCGGGCAGCTGCCCGGCCACCGATTCCATCCCGTACCAGTCTGTTTCGAGGAGGACCGCCATGACCGTGCTACCGACCGCGTCCGAGGCCGACCGCGTCGAACAGGACACCTTCGCCGACGACGCCGACCGCGACCTGGGCCCGGACTTCGACGCCATGCAGGCAGGTTCGCCCGGCCCGGCCGGGCTCGACTCCGCTGATCCGGCCGACCGTTTCGAGCAAGCATGGAGCACCCCCTATGCCGACGACGACGACCTCGCACTGGCTTACTGACCGGCACAACACCGACCCCGCCGCCGATCCCGTCCATCGCGGCGCACCCACCCCGGCATGGACACCCGGGCAGGTCGACTGGTTCGACGCACAGAAAGGCTTCGGGTTCCTGCGCCCCGACCGGGGCGGAGCCCCGGTGTTCTGTGACTACACCGCCATCGAAGCCCCCGGCTACAAAACCCTGCACCCCGGCCAGCGGGTCGTGTTCACCACCACCGACACCGGCCGCGGCCCCGAAGCCACCCGGGTACTGACCTACGACCAGACCATCACCGAAGCAGAAGCAGTCGGGCGACCAGGGTTACAGCCGCGATGCCGAAGCCACACCGCCTGAACCGCACCGCCACGTCCTGCCAGGAGAGTTCCATGCCCCAATACGCCACCCCCACCGCGGAACCCGCCGATGCCGGTGTCGTCTACTGGCCCCAGCCCAGCCCCCTCGACGACTGGTGGACCGAAATAATGGACGGCGCCACACCTGCACGGGCCCGCGACACCGTCCCCGGCCAACACCTGCACAACTCGCCGACATCGCCGACGCACCGGAGCCCAACGTGAGCACCGCACTGGCCCTCGCCCTCGCCGCGGCCGCAGTGCCGCTCTACATGCAATCTGTTGTGAGGATCCGACGGGGTGACGTTGATCGAGTCCGCAGGAAAACTGTAGTCCGAGTTCGCCGATAGATCACGACCTCGATGCTCTGGGGGTTCGTAAACGGAACGTCTGTCCGCTCCCGTAGTCATCGCAGCTTAGTTCGTCCGCGGTCGCCGGAATACTCGCTGCAAGCCGATTGCCGGCGAGCTCGCTCTCGTAGAGCAGCTTGTGCCGTGTCGAGCCCGACCGCCAGGGGATGGTGCGCGACACCGTCAGTCGGCTTGGTCCAGCAGTCCGTCGAGGGCCGCGACCGAGGATGCCGGTCCGCGAGTGAAGACGTCGAGGTGGAAATCGGGATCGCGATAGCTTGCAAGGGGGGACAGTCCCGCGGTCGAGTGTGCGATGCGGTGCACTTGTGCGCCGGTGAGTGGGTAGTCGGGTGCGGGGTGCTGCCAGTGCACGCAGAGCAGGTGTCCGCCCGGGTCGAGGTGGTCGACGATGGTGTCGAGGCTGGCCTGCAGCGCCTCGGCCTGCAGGTAGTACCCGACCTCGCTGAGCACGACGAGGTCGAAGCGTCCCAGTCGTGCCCACGGCGAACCGAGTGCCCACCGGCGACACTGCACCGTGCCCAGCCCTGGCGTGCTGGCGACGCGCTGCTCGGTCACCCCGAGTGCGGACTCGACCACATCGGTGGCGATCAGTTCGTCGCAGCGGGCGGCCAGCATCGCAGTGAGTACCCCGACCGAGCATCCCGGTTCCAGGACGCGGCGATACCGTTGCTGCGGCAACGACGCCACGGTGAGCGCATACTTGCGGCGCTCGTACCAGCGGTCCTGCAATCCCCACGGGTCGCTTGCGGTTCGGTACAACCGCTCGAAGTATCCGTCCGGGAGGCGGGAAGTGTTCATACGAACAGTGTTTCGCTGGTGCGCCGCCAATGCGCGAGGACATGTTCGCCGAGCACGGGCGGATGGTCGGGGTCACCGGGCGGGGATTCGGTCTGGCTACGAAAGTGGCCGATGGCTGCCGACTTGGTGCGGTGGCAGTGCGGCGACAACCGGACAGATCGGGCGCGGGTCCACGGCACCGTAGGATCGCCCGGCACCGCCCAATGCCACATCCATAGCGGGAATTCGAGCAGCCGGCCACCGGCCGATGCGCAGGCCGCCGCGGCGGCGCGGCCGGTTGCGTCGTGGTCGGGGTGCCCGTCGCGGCGCCACGTGGTCGCACACCACACGCCGTCACCGAGATCGGTCAGCAGGCCCGCGATCGCCGCAGTGAGCGCGGACTCGTGGGCGGTGACCGCGCCGTCGGGCAGGCCGAGCCGGATCGGGGTCGTCGTCACCCCCAGCGTCGCGAGCGCGCGGCGGGTCTCTTCGATGCGCTGGGCTGCAAGAACTTTCGGAGTCCACGAGGGGTGTCGCGGATGCGAGGCCTCTCCGTCGGTGACCGCGACCGGCAGCACCGGGATGCCGCGCGCGCGGCAGGTCGCCATCAGTCCGCCGGCACCGAGGGTCTCATCGTCGGGGTGCGGCGCGACGACGACGAGGTGGTGGGGACGCTTCGCCGGATCGAATTCGGGGAATGTTGTGCCCCACACCTGCCAGTCGTGCTCGGCGGTGCCGGGCCGATCCGGCGGGGTACGTTGCAGCGGGCTCACCACGGTTGGGCCCGCCGGGCGACATCGCGGCCGAGGTCGGCGAGGTCGGACTCGGCGTGGCTCTGCCGCAGGTACACGGTGAGATCGGCGACCCGGCGGGCGTGAGCGTTGTCGTTGCACAGCGGTCCGGCGCCGAGGGCGCGGCCGACCCGGGCGAGCACCGCGGTCGCCGCGTCCTCGACGACGGCGCGGGTCCCTCGCGCGTGCAGGCGGGCGAGGCCCTCGCGATCGAGCGGGTCGGCGTCGATCCGCTCGGCGGCATGCCGCAACGCCTCGCGCGCCGCGAGCAGCGCCGCCGACACCGCGCCGAGATGGGCAACCGAGTGCTCGTCGGCGCGACCGTCGCGGACGCGCCGGTGCAGCGGGCCGGCGACACCGCAGGCGGCGCCGTACCAGCATGCCGCGACCCCGATCGCGCCGTGCCAGAATCCCGGCCGGGTGAGGTAGTCACCCGGTGCACCGACCGCGACCGCTGGAACGCCCGTCGAAATCGACTGCACCGGAGTCGCTTGCCGCCATACCGACGGCGTGCCAGGTCCCTGGTACCGCGCGGATCCCGGGGTCCGCGAGGTCGATCGCGAAGAGTGCACGCTCGGCTCCGACTCGGGCGGTGACCAGCGCACGGTCGCATATCGATGCGCCCGAACACCAAGGTTTGCGGCCGTCGAGTCGGTAGCCGTGACCGTCGGGCACGGCCTGCAGCACCGGTTGTGGCGGTTCGGCAGCCCACACGCCCCAAACGTCACCTCTCTCGGGGCGGGGACCGGACAGTTCGTGCAGGATGGCGACCGCATCGCAGTGGGCCTCGGCGAGTCTGCCGACGACGGTGTCGCATCGGGTGATCGCGGCCAGCGTTTGCCACCGCTGCCAGGTCCGCCCCGTCCCGGGCAGCGGCGGGTCGAGATCGCCCGCCGCGACGAGGTTGTGCAACCGCTCGCCCGGGGCGTTCACCACGAATCCATCTCACGTGCGTGACGGACACCGGTCGTGGCGTGCTGGGTTCGTAGATGGTCCGCGAACCCGTGGGGGGCTCGCCCGCGCAACCGCGCCGACGTCGCCACGGCCAGGTCG
>NZ_LRRB01000303.1 GCF_001646865.1 Aldersonia kunmingensis
GTTGCCTCGAGATCGCGGACTACGCGACCTACGACGGCGCAACCGTCATGTTCGACGTCATGGGCTTCGGCATGCAGCGCGACGAGGTCCCGATGTTGCTGCAGCCCGGCATGCTCGGCATGGCGTGGGGCACCGCGATTCGCCAGCTCGCGGCCGGCCTTGGCATCGAGATCGACAACATCACCGAGTCCTACGAGCGCGAACCGGCGCCGGAGGCCTTCGACATCGCCGCCGGACACATCCCCAAGGGCGGCGTCGCCGCGCTGAAGTTCGAGATCTTCGGCATGGTCGGCGACCATCCCGCCATCGTGATCGAGCACGTGACCCGGCTGCGCGACGACCTGCGCCCAGACTGGCGGCGACCCGCACAGGAGGGCGGCTCCTACCGCGTGGAGATCACGGGTGAACCCTCCTATGCGGTCGATATCTGCCCAACCAGCCGGAGGGGCGACCACAACTACGCGGCGATCGCGGTCGGTGCGGGCCGCGTCGTCAACGCGATTCCGGCAGTGGTCGCCGCGGACCCGGGCATCAGGACGACGCTGGACCTGCCGTTCGTCACCGGCAAGGGACTGTTCCGGCTCCCCTCCTGAGCAACCCGAAACCGTTAGAACACGTTCTAGCCAGACACGTGTCCAATCGGGTAGCGTCACGCGACATGGGACGCGTGGATGGAAAAGTTGCAATCATCACCGGCGGCGCGCAGGGAATGGGTGAGGCCCATGCGCGCCTGCTGGTCGCCGAGGGCGCCAAGGTCGTTATCAGCGATATTCTCGACGAAAAGGGCAAGGCGCTCGCCGACGAACTGGGTGAGGCCGCACGCTATGTGCACCTCGACGTCACCCAGCCCGAGGAATGGCAGGCGGCGGTCGCTCTTGCGGTGAGCGAGTTCGGTTCGCTCAATGTGCTGGTGAACAACGCCGGCATCGTCAACGGCAGCCCGATCGCGAAGTTCCGCCTCGACAAGTGGAAGCAGATCCTCGACGTCAACCTCACCGGCACCTTCCTCGGAATCCAGGCTTCGGTCGAGGCGATGATCGCCGCAGGCGGCGGTTCCATCATCAATGTCTCCTCCGTCGAGGGCCTACGTGGCGCACCGTGGGCGCACGGTTACGTCGCCTCGAAGTGGGGCGTGCGCGGCCTCGCCAAGTCGGCCGCACTCGAGTTGGCGCCGCACAAGATTCGGGTCAACTCGTTGCACCCGGGCCTGATCCGCACTCCAATGACCGAGGGCATCCCCGAGGACATGGTGAAGATGCCGCTCGGCCGTGCGGCCGACCCGATCGAGGTTTCGACGTTCGTGCTCTTCCTCGCGAGCGACGAGTCGTCGTACGCCACCGGTGCCGAGTTCGTCGTGGACGGCGGCCTCGTTGCCGACGTTCCGCATAAGTAGATAGCGCGCACGCCCGCCGAATCCGACCCGGATTCGGCGGGCGCCGCTGCTTCCGCGCCGGTCTCCAAGAGAATGCTATTTCCGCACGTAAACGCGCTTTCTTAGCCAGTTCTCAGGTCTTGTGATGGACCTCACATTCACTTTGCGGTAGCGTCATTCTCATCTGTGTAGCCAAACCAGGAGGTGACCGATGCCGGACCCGAAGCCCGACCATCCCAGCCGAGGTGCATCCTCAGCCGGCGACGAGGGGGCCTCCGGCAGCGACGCCACCCAGCTGAACCTTGCCGCCGCGGAAGCGGAGGCGGAAGCCGCCGAAGCCGCGGCGAACGCAGCGGCGGCCGCAGCAACCGCTGCCGCTGCCCGCGCTCGTGCAGCCCAGTTGCGCAGGGATGTCGAACTCGACAAGGAACCGGCTGAAGCCGACAACCAAGTTCCCTCCGCCGCCATGACTGCCGAGGCCTACGAGGCCCCGGCACTGGAGGCGCCGCCGGAGCCTGCCGCCAGGGCCCCGCGCCTGCAGGGCCGCGCGCGAAAGGTTGCGCTGTCCGCCGCCATCGTGGTGACCTGTGCTGCACTCGCGGCCACCGGGTACATGACGTACCACCATCACCAGGCCGAGAGCGATCGCGAGCAAGCCGCGGAGTATGCGGCCGCGGCGAAACAGGGCGTCGTCACGCTCACCTCACTCAACTTCGAGAACGCGCAAGCCGATGTCCAGCGCGTTCTGGACAATTCGACCGGCGAGTTCCGCGCTGACTTCGAGAATCGCAAGGACGACTTCACCACCGTGATCCAGCAGTCGCAGGTGGCGACCGAGGGCCAGGTGAACGCGACGGCGGTCGAGTCGATGACCGACGACTCCGCGGTGGTGCTCGTGTCCTCAACCTCGAAGGTCACCAATTCCGCTGGAGCACAACAAGAACCGCGCGTATGGCGGCTGAGCGTGACCGTTACCCGCGAAGGCGACCAGATCAAGATGTCGAAGGTGGATTTCGTACCGTGACCCCCAATAGCGCAGAGGTCCTGGAGTCGGACGCGACTGAAACCGCTCCTGCCGATAACCCGCCGGCCATGCCGAAGCTGCCGTTGAAGTACCGCATCGCGATCGCCGCCGTCAAAGCAATCACATGGCTCAAGGGCCGCGGCGGCGCCGTGATGCTCGCGATCGTTCTGGTTGCCTCTGTCGCTACCGCGGTCACCGTGTATTTCGTGCAATACCGCCCCGATCAGCAGACCGACGCAACGGCTACCGAGGAAGCACGAGCGGCGGCAGCCGACGGCGCGGTCGCCGTGCTTACCTACGGTCCCGACACGCTCGACCAGGATCTGACCGCGGCGCAGTCACACCTGACCGGCAACTTCCTGAATTACTACACCAAGTTCGCGCAGGAGGTCGTCGCACCGGCGGCGAAGGACAAGGCGGTCAAGACCAACGCTGATGTGGTCCGCTCCGCGGTGTCGGAGATGCATCCCGACAGCGCGAAAGTGCTGCTCTACATCAATCAAACGACGACCAGCAACGACAAGCCGGACCCCACGATGGCCTCGAGTAGCGTGCTCGCCACGATGTCGAAGGTCGATGGGAATTGGCTTATCTCATCGTTCGATCCGGTGTAGTCGCGCATAGATCGTTCTCTTCGTTTCTCAGAGTCAGGCGGCATCGACCGTCCGGTCGCGCTCCTCTCGAAACACGGGTCGCCGCGCGATTACAAGGTTGTAACGAATCGCCCGCATGGACGATGAAACAGTGACGTTCCACACATGCGGTAACGGGCGCTGGCGATATCGACATTGGGCTGACCTGTCGGCTGGTGCCCGCGCTGAGAAAGTTGAGAGAGAGAGCACGATGCGCAAGGTCGTAATGGTGGGAGCATTGGCTCTGCCGCTGGTACTGGGAACGGGCGTGGCCCAGGCCGGCCCACTCGATTTCCTGGCGGGATCGTCGGTTCCTGGTGTCACTTCCAGCTCCAACGGGTCCAACGGAGATGCAAGCTGCGATCCACAGGTGCAGCGCACTCCGCAGGAACAGGAGAACTGCGAGGACGCGAACAGTTCGAGCGAAGATATCAACACATCGACCGCAGAACTTGCCGGTTCGGCCGAAGGTGTTCTCAGGTTGGGCACGGCTGTCGTAGGCATCGCGGCTATCTTGCAGAATCCTGCCCTTGCCCCTCTGTTCGGCTTGGCGCTGAGCGGATCATCAGCCTCCTAGCCACACCGACGATTGCGTCCACAGCCCCAGCACCGCTGGGGCTGTGGACGCTTCGGAGTTCTCGAATGCCGTGCCCTCAGCTAAAGCCGGGCGTGAATTCGATATGCAGCTCGGAGAGCCCACGCATGATGAACGTCGGATCGTAGGAGTACCGCCGAGCACCGGCCGGCCCGTGCTGCTGCTCGTCGATTCCGATATCGCCCATGCGGTCGAGAATCCGGTTCATCGAGATGCGGCCCTCGGCGCGGGCCAGCGGTGCACCTGGGCATGAGTGGATCCCCCGGCCGAACGCGACATGCTCGCGCACGTTCCGCCGGTCGACGCGTAACTCGTTGGGTTCGGGAAACTTGCGCGGATCGCGGTTGCTCGCGCCCGGCAACAGCATCACCGTCGTCCCGGCAGGGACCGGCATATCGCCAATCGAGGTCGGGCGACTCGACAGGCGGAAATGGCTTTTCACCGGGCTTTCGAGGCGCAGCACCTCTTCGAGGAATCCCGGAATGATTTCGCGGTCGTCGCGTATCTGCTGCTGAAGGTCTGGTTGCTCGGCAATCATCCGGATACCGGCGGACAGCAGTTTGGTGGTCGTATCCTGCCCGGCGGCGAACAGGAACGTCGCCAGCCGGACAACGTCGACGACTTCGGGTGTGCTGCCGTCGGGGTACTTGGCCTGGGCGAGCGCCGTCAGCACGTCCCCGCGCGGTTCGCGCCGCCGATCCGTGACGTACTCGGTGAACTTCTCCTCGAGCCAGAGCAGCGGGTTGTGCACCATCTCGCTCTCGTCGATGTCACCCGCGAAACTTTCGTACTGCGACTCGCGGAACGCGCCGTGATCGGATTCCGGGACGCCCAGTAGGTCTGCGATCACGAGCATCGAGAACGGCTTGGCATAGTCCCGCATGAATTCGCAGCTGCCCTTGGCGACGAACTCGTCGAGTTGCTTGTCGGCGAGGCGCCACATGAACTCCTCGTTCTCCTGCAGCCGCCGCGGTGTCAGTAACCGGCTCAACAACCCGCGGGTGCGCGTGTGGTGAGGCGGGTCCTGCGTGACGATGTGCTCGCTCATCGGGATCCGGTCGCGGTATTCTTCGATGAGCGCGCCGATATCGTCGTCGCTGGGCTCGAACGACACGCCCGAGTACGGACCTGCCACCGTGACGCAGGACGAGAACGCCGAATCCTTGTACACCGCAACAGCTTCGTCATGCCCGGTGATCGCCAGAACGCCGTACTGGTCGTTCGGGAGCACCGGGCACTTCGCACGAAGGCTGTCGAAGTAGTCGTACGGACTGGGGATCAGCGATGGGTCGGTGAAGAAGTCGATCTGCTCGAAGTCTTCCACTTGTCGTCCTCCACGAATTCATTCGGCGAGGACGTCACGACCCGGCCTCGCCGATCTCGTTGTGTACGTGCCTATTACGATGTGGCGTCGAACAGCACGGGCAGTGCGGTCGGTGAGCGGAACACCTGCCCGCGGATATGCGGATCGTTGCCGTCCAAATCGAGCCGCAGGTTCGGCAGTCGATCGAGCAGCAGGTTCATCGCCACCCGCATCTCCAGTCGGGCGAGGTGCATACCGAGGCAGACGTGTGCGCCATAGCCCCACGAGATATTCGCCCGTGCGGGTCGGAAGATGTTGAAGGAATCCGGGTCCTCGTATCGATCTTCCTGCCGGTTCGCGGCACCGAGCATCGGCATGACCGACGAGCCCGCCGGGATCGCGATGCCACCGAGCTCGGTGTCCTTCGTCGCCACGCGGGTGATGGTCAGCAGCGGTGCTTCCCACCGGACCGCTTCCTCGATCGCCTGCGGGATCAGCGACCGGTCAGCGCGGATGGCCTCGAATTGTTCGGGGTGCGTGAGCAATCCGAAGATCAGGTTGCCCAGTGACCGGTAGGTGGTCTCCACACCCGCGGGCAGCAGCAGCCGCAGGAACGAGAAGATCTCACCGTCCTCGAGTCGCTCGCCGTCGATCTCGGCGACCGCCAGCCTGCTGATCAGATCGTCGGCCGGATTCTTGCGCCGCTCCGCGAGAATCGGCGCGAAGTACTCCTCCAGCGCAAGGGACGCCGCCTTGCCT
>NZ_LRRB01000263.1 GCF_001646865.1 Aldersonia kunmingensis
TACATCGCCTGGCGTCACAGCGCAGCAGTGTGGGACGACCACGAGGCGTTCGAGCAGCTGACAACCGCGCTGACCGCCGTGCTCGGTGCCCGCCCGGACGCCCCGACGCAATCGGTGCAGGTCATTGCCGAACAATCGACGCTCGCCACCGGGACGGCCGAGCACCATCTCGCGCAGAGGACATCGTCATGACCGTGGCGCTGTGCGCGTTGTCGCATTCTCCGCTGATGGGCCGCAACGACCCCGCCCGCGATGTCGTCGACGAGGTGAACGCCGAACTGGCCTCGGCCCGAAGGTTTGTCGCCGAATTCGATCCCGATGTCGTCGTGGTCTTCGCCCCCGACCACTACAACGGGGTCTTCTACGACCTGATGCCACCGTTCTGCGTCGGCCGGGCGGCGGAAGCAGTTGGTGACTACGGCACCCAGGCCGGGCCGCTTCATGTCGACCGCGACACCGCGCACCGGATCGCTGCCCATGTTCTCGACTCCGGAATCGACACCGCGATCTCGGAGCGAATGCACGTCGATCATGGCTTCGCCCAGCCGATGGAACTGCTGTTCGGGTCGATCACCGCGGTACCGACAGTGCCGATCTTCATCAACTCGGTCAGCACCCCGCTGTGCCCGGTGCGGCGGATCCGGCTGCTCGGCGAAGCGGTCGGCCGGGCGGTCGCCGATCTGGACAAGCGGGTCCTGCTGTTGGGATCCGGTGGCCTGTCCCACGATCCGCCCGTCCCACAATTCGATTCTGCCCCAGAGGAAGTGCGACAACGACTCATCGACGGCCGCGCCATCACCGATGACCAACGCGCCGCCCGCGAAAACCGCGTCATCACCGCCGGACGGGACTTCGCCGCCGGGACGGCGACGCTACAACCATTGAACCCCGACTGGGACAACGAACTACTCGACATTCTCGCCGGCGGGGACCTGACGCCGATCGACCCATGGACCGTTACCGACTTCGTTGCCGCCGCCGGCCACTCCTCGCACGAGGTCCGCACCTGGATCGCCGCCTACGCCGCGCTTTCCGCGGTGTCTCCCTACCGGATGGCGTCGCGCTACTACCGGCCCATCCCGGAGTGGATCGCCGGCTTCGCCATCACCACCGCGGTCCCCACCAATCTCTGACCGCGACAACGTCAGTCGCCGTCGACCACGTGACACTGCAGCAAGGAGCACCCATGACAAGCACAGTCGAGATCCCCGCCTACCGAACCGACAGCTTCTTCGGCCTCGAGGACAAGTGGCTGGCGACCGCCGAGGGTGAACTCACCCACTACCACGAGCTCGGTCACGGGACCCCGATCCTGTTCCTGCACGGATCGGGCACCGGAGTGACCGCCGCCGCGAACTGGTGGCTGAACCTGCCCGAGCTGAGCAAGTCCGGCCGCTGCATCGCCATCGATTCCATCGGCTACGGACAAACCGTGGTGGCCGCGGGCACCGAATACGGCATCCGTGAATGGGTCCGCCACGCCGTGCGCGTGCTCGACGCCCTCGGGATCGAGAAGACCTGGATCGTCGGAAACTCCCTCGGCGGGTGGCTCGCGTTCCAGTTCGCCATCGACTTCCCCGACCGCCTGCTCGGGGTTGTGTCCATGGGCACCGGCGGCGCCAAACTCACCGGCGCACTCAAGGGCCACTCCAACCCGGACCTGTCCGAGGAAGGCGTCCGCAACACACTCGAACAATTCGTCGTCGACAAAACACTGGTCACCGACGAACTGGTCGCTCTGCGCTATGCATCCGCGCTCAACGACACCGCCTCGGATCGGCTCGCCGACGTTGTCGCCGCCCGCGACCGAGACCGCACCGAACTGCCGCTGGACTTCGAAGTACTTGCCCGCCTCGACATCCCGGTCCTGCTCATCCACGGAGTCCAGGACGTGGTCATCCCGGTGTCGCGGACCTGGGAACTACTCCAAGTGATCCCCAACGCCGACGCGCACATCTTCAGCCAGTGCGGCCACTGGTCCCAGGTCGAACGCGCCGAAGAGTTCAACGAACTCGTCGGCCGTTACCTCTCTGGCCACATCGCAGGGAAGTGACCGACCGCATGCTTTCCCTCGACCACCACACCATCACCCGCGCCGCCGATCGACTCGCTCGCGCCGAACAGACCCATGTCCCGTGCGACCCGATCCGCGACCTCATCGACGTCGCCGACATCGACAGTGCCTACGCCGTCCAGCAGCACAATGTCGCCGCTGCGCGGCGTGCCGGGAGGCGGGTGATCGGCCGCAAGATCGGCCTGACCTCGAAAGCAGTCCAGGCGCAGCTTGGAGTCGATCAACCCGACTTCGGTGTGCTCTACGCCGACATGGACCTCACCGACGCCGCGCAGATCCCGATAAGCCGTCTGTTGCAACCCAAGATCGAAGCCGAAGTGGCGTTCGTGCTCGGATACTCAGTCACGCAACCGATCACCGCCGCGACCGCGCCGCACTGCGTTGCCGAAGTGATCGCCGCCTTCGAGATCGTCGACAGCCGCGTGGCCGACTGGAACATCACCCTGGCCGACACGATCGCCGACAACGCCTCGTCGGGACTGTATGTCCTCGGCGACCGGATCGACATCACGCAGGTGCCGGACCTGGCCGCGATCGAGATGACGGTCACCGACCACACCGGCACCACGCTGTCCCGCGGCACCGGCTCCGATTGCCTGGAAAGTCCCTACAACGCGCTCGCGTGGCTGGCCAACACCGCACTGCGGTTCGGCGACCCCCTCCAAGCCGGAGACGTCATCCTTTCCGGCGCACTCGGCCAGATGGTTCCGGTCACGCCCGGAGGCACCTACACCGCCAACATCAGCGGTATCGGCACGGTCACCGCCGCATTCTCCACCCACTGAACGAGGAACACTCCCATGACGAAAACCAAAGTCGCCGTGATCGGTTCGGGCAACATCGGCACCGATCTGGTCATCAAACTCGAGCGCATCGCCCGCAACGTCGAGATCGCCGTTCTCGTCGGCATCGACCCTGCCTCCGACGGACTCGCGCGCGCCCGCCGCCTCGGCATCAGCACCGTCGACTCCGGCGTCCGAGGCCTCATCGACCACCCCGAGTTCGACGAGATCGACATCATCTTCGACTCGACCTCGGCCAAAGCCCACATCGCCAATGCCGCAGCCCTCGAGCCCTACAACAAGCGACTCATCGACCTGACCCCGGCCGCGATCGGGCCCTACGTCGTGCCCCCGGTCAACCTCGACCAGCACCTCGACGCACCCATCGTCAACATGGTCACCTGCGGCGGCCAGGCCACCATCCCGATCGTCGCCGCGATCTCCGCGGTCACCCCGGTCCACTACGCCGAAATCGTGGCCTCCATCGCCTCGAAATCCGCCGGCCCCGGCACCCGAGCCAACATCGACGAGTTCACCGAAACCACTGCCAAGGCAATCGAAGTCGTCGGGGGAGCAGCGCACGGCAAAGCGATCATCGTGCTCAATCCGGCCGACCCTCCGCTGATCATGCGCGACACCGTCCTCGCGCTCGTCACCGATCCCGACCACGACGCGATCCGCGCCTCGATCGACTCGATGGTGGCCCGCGTCGCCGAGTACGTCCCCGGATATCGGCTCAAGCAGCACGTGCAGTTCAGCGCAGTCGATCCCGCCGACAACCTCACCACCCTCACCGGTGGCGAACCCCTCGACGGAAACATATGCAAGGTAACGGTTTTCCTCGAGGTCGAGGGCGCCGCACACTACCTGCCCGCCTACGCCGGCAACCTCGACATCATGACCTCCGCGGCACTGCAAGTCGCCGAGCGCATCGCCGAACAACAAGCTCTGGAGCCGACACGATGACCACCACAGCAGCCACCGCACCCGACGGCGCCGCGCTCTACATCCAGGACGTCACCCTGCGCGACGGCATGCACGCCACCCGGCACCGCATCCGGCCCGAACAAGTCGCCGCCATCGCCGCCGCCCTCGACGCCGCCGGCGTCGACGCCATCGAGGTCACCCACGGCGACGGACTCGCCGGCCACAGCCTCACCTACGGCCCCGGCAGCAACACCGACTGGGAATGGATCGAGGCCGCCGCCGCGGTCGTGACCCGCGCCAAACTCACCACCCTGCTGCTGCCCGGTATCGGCACCGTCGCCGAACTCGAGCGCGCCCACCAGATGGGTATCGCCTCGGTGCGTGTGGCCACCCACTGCACCGAAGCCGACGTCTCCGCCCAACACATCGGCAAAGCCCGCGACCTCGGCATGGATGTCTCCGGATTCCTGATGATGTCGCATCTGGCCGAACCCGCCGAACTCGCTCGACAGGCGAAACTGATGGAATCCTATGGCGCGCACTGCGTCTACGTCGTCGACTCCGGCGGCCGGCTCACCATGGACGGCGTGCGCAACCGCGTGCGCGCCTACCGCGACATCCTCGACGCCGACACCCAGATCGGCATCCACGCCCACCAGAACCTCTCGCTGTCGGTCGCCAACAGCATCATCGCCGTCGAAGAAGGCGCCATCCGAGTCGACGCCTCACTGGCCGGCCACGGCGCCGGCGCCGGCAACTGCCCGATCGAGCCGTTCATCGCCGTCGCCGATCTCAACGGCTGGAAACACGGATGCGAACTGTTCCCGCTCCAAGACGCCGCCGATGACATCGTCCGTCCCCTGCAAGACCGACCCGTCCAGGTAGATCGCGAAACGCTCACCCTCGGCTACGCAGGCGTGTACTCCAGCTTCCTCCGGCACGCCGAAACCGCCGCGCGCACCTACAATCTCGACACCCGCGACATCCTCATCGCCGTCGGGCAACGCCGCCTCGTCGGAGGACAGGAAGACCTCATCACCGACATCGCACTCGACCTCGTCGCACAGAAAGACCGCCGCAACTAGCAGACCCGGTCGATATCGGTGCGCATCGGCGTGTGCGACGTGTACGTGACCAACGTGATCGGGAACATTCACCACCGTGTCCCGGAAACTCGCTCCAATACAGCCGCAGGGGTGTGGACCCGCGCACCGATGACGTCGGCGGGACCGGCCCGTCGTTATCGGCGGAGCAGTCAGGAAGTAAGGAATGGACGCAGACGGGAACAAGGTTGGCGCACACGCGTGCCCCGAACTTTCATCTCAACCGCGACCGGACTGGCGATTCGCGGGCGCATGTCAGCGCGCAGAGCCCGAACTGTTCTTCGACCCGGTCGAGGGCTCGTCGCGACAGCGATGGGCCAAAAGCCTTTGCAAGGCAAGCCCGGTTCGCTCGCAGTGCCGAGAACACGCGCTGCGCGCACCCGAACTCGACGGGATCTGGGGCGGGCTGACCGCGCGTGAACGCCGCAACATCACTCGCAACGTACGCGACCCAATGCAGATCAGTCCTGTTCGGCAACGCGCCATGGCCTAACCAGGTTGGGTCAACTCCAATGCCGAAGCGCGTCTTTGCAGTCCAGTCTCGCGGGGATCGTGTCTTCGTGGAATTACGTGGTTGGCTGACATCGCCTGACAGCAATTCTGGAGGTCAAGTGATCGTGTCATTGCGACTGACGGCACATCGTGCCACCCGCCGCCGATCGTTTTATCCAGCCAAAATCCGGCCAACGGGTCGGACGAGCCGGTCCAGTAGGTCCAACAGGAGGTGACGCGACCGGTCTGAGCTGGGCATTCCGAAACTACTTGGTGTTCTGGCC
>NZ_LRRB01000164.1 GCF_001646865.1 Aldersonia kunmingensis
TGGTCGGCGGTCTGGTCGGCACCCTGCTGGTCGGCCTTGTCGCCACCGCCGAGGCTCCGGCCGGTGTCGACGGCCTCTTCTACGGCGGCGGGCTCGATCAGCTGTGGCGTCAGGCTGTGGGCGCTGGTGCTGTTTTGGTCTACTCGGCGGTCGGCACGGCTATTGTCGCCCTCATCATCAAGGTCACCATTGGCCTGCGGGCGACGCCGGAGAACGAGTCGGGTGGTCTGGATGAGTCCGAGCACGCGGAAACCGCATACGATTTCGTTGCATTTGGCGGCAACTCTGTAGTCAGCCGCACGACCGGCAAGGAGGCGTGATCCAAATGAAGCTGATCACTGCAATCGTGAAGCCCTTCACTCTCGAAGACGTGAAGACCGGACTCGAGCAGGCGGGCGTGCTCGGCATGACCGTTAGCGAAGTGCAGGGGTACGGGCGCCAGAAGGGTCACACCGAGGTTTACCGCGGTGCCGAGTACTCGGTGGACTTCGTGCCCAAGGTCCGGGTCGAGGTCGTGGTTGACGACGCCGCGGTGGACAAGGTTGTCGAGACGATCGTCGAGGCCGCCCGCACCGGCAAGATCGGTGACGGCAAGGTCTGGGTGACCCCGGTCGAGTCCGTTATCCGGGTCCGTACCGGCGAACGCGGCACGGATGCCCTCTGACCCGACTGGGTCGAGGTCGGCGGACCCAACCGGGTCACGGAACAATGGCCCCGCTCCTACCGGAAAGCCGGTAGGAGCGGGGCCGTCCCGTTCGTCCGAATCGACCACTCGCCCAGTGCCTCCTTCACCTGCGGCCGCGGACGATCTGGTCCGCGCGGTCGCACAATTGCTCGATGACGGCGGTTCGCGAACCCGCCGCCTCGACGCCCCGACGCTGCGTCTGGCGCTCGTCGATCTGTACGAGCTGTGGCTCAACACAAAGGGATCCGACCTCGGCATCAAGGCGGATAGCGGCCTGGCGATCGTCGCTGTCGGCGGCCTCGGCCGGCGCGAGATGCTGCCGTACTCCGATCTCGACCTGATCCTCTTGCACGACAACATTCCCGATAGGGAACTCGCCGACGTCGCGGACCAGATCTGGTATCCGCTGTGGGATGCGCACGTGAAGCTCGACCACAGCGTCCGTACGGTCCCGCAGGCACTGCAGGTGGCGTCGAGCGATATCCCGGCGGCGCTCGGCATGCTCGATGCGAGGCATATCGTCGGCGACGAAGAACTATCCGACCTACTCATCAGCGGTATCCGCAGGCAGTGGCGGGCCGGCATCCGCGGTCGGTTCGACGATCTGCTCGGCGAGATCACAGCGCGCTGGAAGCGCAGCGGCGAGGTGGCCCACCGGGCCGAGCCCGACCTCAAGAACGGTCGTGGTGGCCTGCGCGACGTGCAACTGCTCGATGCGCTCGCGATCGCGCAGCTCACCGACGCGATCCCCGGCCTCGGCCCCGACGTGCCCGGCGGCGGCCTGGAACAGGCTCACCGCAGCCTGCTCGACGTCCGGACCGAACTGCACCGCGTCGCCGGGCGCGCACGCGACCAGCTGCGCGCGCAGGACGCCGACGAGATCGGTGCCGCGCTTCGGATCGGGGATCGGTTCGACCTGGCCCGCACACTGTCGGACGCCGCACGCACGGTCGGCTATTCGGTCGATGTCGGCCTCCGTACCGCTGGCAACTCGCTGCCCAAGCGCGGGCTCTCCCGGTTGAAGCGAATGCCGGTGCGCCGGCCGCTCGACGAAGGCGTCGTCGAGCACGCCGGTGAAGTGGTGCTGGCCCGGGACGCGCGCCCCAGCCGGGATCCCGGGCTGATCGTGCGCGTCGCGGCGGCATCGGCCACAACATCGCTCCCGATGTCGGCGATGACCCTGAACCGGCTCTCGGAGGACGCTCCCGAGCTGCGGGAACCGTGGCCGAAGGAAGCGCTCAACGATCTGCTGGTCGTGCTCGGCGCCGGCCGGGGCATGATCGCCGCGGTCGAGGCACTGGACCGGACCGGGTTGTGGGGGCGGCTGATCCCGGAGTGGGGTGCCATCCGCGACCTGCCACCGCGCGACGCCGTGCACACCTGGACCGTGGACCGGCACACCGTGGAGACCGTCGCCAACGCAAGTGCGCTGACCACGCGCGTATCCCGACCGGACCTGCTGATGCTCGGCGCGCTGCTGCACGACATCGGCAAGGGACGGGGCGGCGATCATTCGGTAGTCGGCGCCGAACTCGCGACGCAGATCGGAAACCGGCTGGGGCTCTGGCCGTCCGATGTGGTGCTGCTCAGCGCGATCGTCCGCTACCACCTACTGCTGCCCGACACCGCGACCAAACGCGACCTCGACGATCCGGCCACTGTGCAGCGCGTGGTCGACGCGCTCGATGGCGACTCGGTGCTGCTCGAACTGCTGCACGCGCTTGCGGAGGCCGACTCGCTGGCCACCGGTCCCGGTGTGTGGGGCGAGTGGAAATCGTCGCTGATAGGCGAACTCGTGCGGCGCTGCCGATTGCTGATGGCGGGGGAGTCCTTGCCGGTGCCCGATCCGGTGGATCCGGTGCTGCTCGAACTGGCCGCCGACGGCGAGGTGCATGTCGACCAGCTGCCTGCCGACGGCCAGCACACCTACCGCGTGACGGTGGTGGCGCCCGATGCCGCGGGACTGCTGTCCGATGCGGCCGGCGTCCTCGCGCTCCATTCGCTCCGGGTGTTGTCCGCCTCAGTGCTCAGCGAGGGCGGGCATGCCGTCAACTCGTTCATGGTGTCGCCAAAGTTCGGTTCGTTGCCGCAGCAGGGCCTGCTGCGACAGGACCTCATCCGCGCGATCGGCGGTCACCTGAACCTGGAGAAGGAACTCGCCAAGAAGGAGAGCGATTCGGCCACCGCGCAGTCGGGTAGCGGGAAGGCCAAGGGCGTTCCGATGCTGTACGCACAGGCGCCGCCGAAGCTGATCTGGTTCGACGGCACCCGTCCCGGCGAGGTGTTGCTCGAGGTGCGTGCGGAGGACCGGCTCGGCCTGCTCAGCCGGGTCGCCGGCGCGCTGGAACAGGTCGGTGCCGACGTGCGATGGGCCAAGGTCGCCACGCTCGGCGCGGCTGTCATGGACACGTTCGCGCTCCACATCACCGACGGCGACAATGCCGCCACTCGTGCCCGGGTCGAGGCGGCGGTGCTCGAGGTGCTGCCGCAAACTGCGCCCAAGACGCCGCCTCCGGTGACCGATCAGGAATGACCGGGTCCAACGGGTAGACCCTCGGAGCAACGCAGATCGCCCGGCTCGGTGACCTCTACCGAGCCGGGCGATCGGTGCTCGCGCCATGGCCGCAAGGCGATGCCATTACCCTGGTAGCGACGTGCGTCAATAACTAGCTCAGGAGCGCGATCGGTGTTCGAATCCCTTTCCGACCGGTTGACCGGTGCCCTCAAGGATCTGCGTGGCAAGGGTCGGCTGTCGCCTGCGGATATCGACGCGACTTGTCGCGAGATCCGCCTCGCCCTGCTCGAGGCCGACGTGGCGCTGCCGGTCGTACGTGAGTTCATCGCCCGGATCAAGGAGCGCGCCAAGGGTGCCGAGGTCTCCGGCGCCCTGAACCCGGCGCAGCAGGTCGTCAAGATCGTCAACGAAGAGCTGGTCGGCATCCTCGGCGGCGAAACCCGACGGGTGAACCTGGCGAAGAACCCGCCGACGGTGATCATGCTCGCCGGTCTGCAGGGTTCCGGTAAGACCACGCTCGCCGGAAAGCTGGCCCGTTGGTTCAAGAACCAGGGCCATACTCCGCTTCTGGTCGCGTGTGACCTGCAGCGTCCGGGCGCGGTCAGCCAGCTGCAGATCGTCGGTGAGCGCGCCGAGGCGGCCGTCTTCGCGCCGCACCCCGGCACCTCCATCGGTGGTGGCGACAACGCGCTCGGCGTTTCCGCTGCCGACCCGATCGCGGTCGCACGCGCCGGCGTAGAGGAAGCCCGCAGCAAGCACTTCGACGTGGTCATCGTCGACACCGCCGGCCGCCTCGGCATCGACGAGGAACTGATGCGCCAGGCCGCGGGCATCCGCGACGCCGTGTCGCCGGACGAGACGCTGTTCGTACTCGACGCGATGGTCGGCCAGGACGCGGTCAGCACCGCTGAGGCGTTCCGTGACGGCGTCGGCTTCACCGGCGTGGTGCTCACCAAGCTCGACGGCGATGCCCGTGGTGGTGCGGCGCTGTCGGTCCGCGAGGTCACCGGCCAGCCGATCATGTTCGCGTCCAGCGGCGAGAAGCTCGAAGACTTCGACGTCTTCCATCCGGACCGCATGGCCAGCCGGATCCTCGGCATGGGCGACGTCCTCACGCTGATCGAACAGGCCGAGCAGGTCTACGACGAGAAGCAGGCCATGGCGGCCGCCGAGAAGATCTCCTCCGGTGAGCTCACGCTCGAGGACTTCCTCGACCAGATGATGGCGATCCGGAAGATGGGGCCGATCGGCAACCTGCTCGGCATGCTGCCCGGCGCGGGCCAGATGAAGGATGCGCTCGCGCAGGTCGACGACAAGCAGCTCGACCGCGTGCAGGCGATCATCCGCGGCATGACTCCGGCCGAACGCGAGAATCCGAAGATCATCAACGCCTCGCGCCGGTTGCGTATCGCGAACGGCTCGGGCGTGAAGGTCTCCGAGGTCAATCAGCTCGTGGACCGGTTCTTCGAGGCGCGCAAGATGATGGCGTCGATGAGCCGCCAGATGGGCTTCCCGGGCGCTCGGCGCGGGCAGCAACAGCGGTCGAAGAAGGGCAAGAAGGGCAAGAAGGGCGGCCGCGGGCCGACCCAGCCGAAGATCAGGGGTGGGTTCCCCGGCATGCCGGCCGGAATGCCGGGTATGCCGCCGGGCATGCCGGATCTGTCGAACATGCCCAAGGGACTCGACGAATTGCCGCCCGGTCTCGACGGCATCGACCTGTCGAAGTTCAAGTTCCCCAAGAACTAGGCGCCGCCGGACTAAGTTCGGAGGGGTGGGAAGCGAATCTCATTCCACCGCGCTGCATCTGCGCGGAATCGGTCTGCCCGACGAGCAACCGCTCGAACTGTGGATCGCGGACGGCCTGATCTCGTTCGAACCGATCGCCTCCGCGACCACGGTCAGCGACTCGGGCTGGATTGTGCCGGGGCTCGTGGATGCGCACTGCCATGTCGGCATCAAGCACGGCGGTGGGCATGAGGACCGCGATGGCGCGATCGCCCAGGCCGAGACCGAACGCGATGTCGGCGCCCTCCTGCTGCGCGACGCCGGTTCGCCAATCGACACGCACTTCATCGACGAGCGCGAGGATCTGCCGAAGATCATCCGCGCCGGGCGGCACATCGCGCGCCCCAAGCGCTACATCCGCGAGCTCGGCATCGAACTCGACGACGAGCGGACGCTGCCGGAAATCGTTGCGCAGCAAGCGGAATTCGGCGACGGCTGGGTGAAGCTGGTCGGCGACTGGATCGACCGATCAGTCGGTGACCTCGCCGCTGTGGAGCGACGACGTGCTGAAGCAGGCCATCGACGCCGCGCACGCGCACGGAGCCCGCGTGACCGCACATGTTTTCGGCGAGGACGCCCTGCCCGGCTTGATCGAAGCCGGAATCGACTGCATCGAGCACGGCACTGGGCTCACCGACGAGAGCATC
>NZ_LRRB01000099.1 GCF_001646865.1 Aldersonia kunmingensis
CGATCGCCAATCCGGTGGTGCGCGGACCGATGCCGCTGGCCAAGAGCCTTTCGGCGATCGACGTGCTGTCCAGCGGTCGGTTGGTGGCGGCGCTGGGACCGGGTTCGTCGGCGAACGACTACAACAGTGTCGGACTGCCCTTCGAGCAGCGCTGGCCCCGCTTCGACGAGGCGGTGGCAGCGACCCGGGCGATTCTGCGAGGCAACACCTTCTCCGGGCGGTTCTACGACGTCGGTGACGAGCGCGCGGCGCCCGTGCACGGTGACGGCCCGCCGCTGTGGATCGGCAGTTGGGGTTCGGCCGTGGGTCTGCGCCGGGTCGCCCGCCTCGGCGACGGTTGGCTGGCGTCGGCGTATCACATGTCGGCCGAGTCGATCGGGGATGGACGGCGCCGGTTGAGCGAGTTACTGACCCGCGACGGCCGCAACCCCGAGGCGTTCCCGATCGGGGTCGCCACCATGTGGTTTCACCTCGACGAGGCCGAACGGGCCGATCGAGTGCTGCAGGAACGGGTGGCACCGGCAACCAATCGGCCGGCCGAAATGCTCGCGCCGCGGTTGGCATTCGGCCCGCCGGAGGCGGTCGCCGAGAAGCTCGCCGCCCTGCACGCGGCGGGCGCGGCGCGGGTCTTCCTCTGGCCGGTCGCGGACGAATTCGACCAACTGCGGAGGTTCGCGGCGGACGTTATGCCACTCCTTACCTAGAACCGATCGACGGGGGCGCTTCGGCGCCGTCACCATCCGCCGAGCATCGGATTGCGCTTACGCTGGCGAGGTGAGCGATGCAGAGTTTCCGGTCGGCCCGGAATCCGAACTGCCGAAGCTGCGTGACCCGTTCCTGGTCGCAGCTTTCGAGGGGTGGAACGACGCCGGCGACGCAGCAAGCGGGGCAGTCGAGCATCTCGAGTTGATCTGGGACGCGGAGCCGCTCGCCGAACTCGATTCCGAGGACTACTACGACTACCAGGTCAACCGGCCGACGGTGCGGCAGGTGGAGGGCGTCACCCGCGAGATTCAGTGGCCGTCGTCGAGCCTGTCGGTCTGCTCCCCGCCGGGCAGTGATCGCGACGTGGTCCTGCTGCGCGGTATCGAGCCGAACATGCGCTGGCGCAGTTTCTGCGCTGACCTGCTCGATTTCATCGACCAGCTGGGTGTTTCGACCGTGGTCATCCTGGGCGCCCTACTCGCCGATACACCGCACACCCGCCCCGTTCCGGTGACCGGATCGGCCTACAGCAAGGACGCGGCAGAGCGGTTCAACCTGGAGCAGACGCGGTACGAGGGCCCGACCGGCATCACCGGCGTGTTGCAGGACCAGTGCGTCAAGGCCGGGGTGCCCGCCATTTCGTTCTGGGCGGCGGTGCCGCATTACGTCTCGCAGCCGCCGAACCCGAAGGCGACGATCGCCCTGCTGCGCCGGGTCGAGGACGTGCTCGATATCGAGGTTCCGCTCGGCGAACTGCCCAAACAGGCCGAGGACTGGGAGTCCGCGGTCAGCGACATGACCGCCGACGACGAGGAGATCAGCGAGTACGTGCGCTCGCTCGAGGAGCGCGGCGATGCCGAGGTGGACATCTCGGAGGCGATCTCGAAGATCGACGGGGATGCGATCGCTGCCGAGTTCGAGCGGTACCTACGACGCCGGGGACCGGGCAACTTCGGGCTGTAAGCCCGTGACGGCAACGAAGCCGTACGGCCGGGCGGCGCTCTATATCGGCGGGTTCCTCGGCCCCTTCGGTGGTGGCGTGGTGAGCGCGATGCTCGCCGAGATGGGCGCCGACCTCGGTGTAAGCACGGGGACGGCCGCGTCGTCGCTCACCGCGTATCTGTTCCCGTTCGCCGCATTGCTGCTCGTCTCCGGCACGCTCGGCGCCCGGTGGGGTGCGCGGCGCACGGTCCGGATCGCCTACGTGGTGTACATCGTCGCGTCGCTCACCTGCGCGCTCGCGCCCGTCTTCGCGGTCCTGCAGGCCGGCCGCGTGCTGCAGGGCTGCGCGAACGCCTTCACGACCCCACTGTTGATGGCCGCGCTCGCCGCCTCGACGCCCGCACACCGACTCGGGCGCGCGCTCGGCACGTTCGGGGCCCTGCAGGCCGCGGGTCAGACCAGCGCACCGCTGGTCGGCGGCATCGCGGCCGAGGCCAGTTGGCGCTGGGCCTTCGTGGTGATTGCCCTGGTCGCGGCCGCGCTTGCGATCGTTGGCGTCCCGATGGCGCCCGGGCGCGCGCCCACCGGTTCCCGGCGACCGAAGCTGCGCGAGGCGTTGCGCTGGCGTGTCATCCGGATCGGTTTCGTAGCGATGCTTGCGTGGGGTGCGCTCGGCGGTATGAGCTTCCTGGTGGCATTCCGCGTCGAGGACGACTTCGGGCTCGGCCCGACCGGGCGCGGCCTCGTACTGACCTGCTTCGGACTGACCGGCATCATCGCCGCACGCCCGGTCGGTTCCGCGATCGACCGGGTCGGCGCGAGGCGGGCGGTGGTGATCGGTGCGCTCACCGGCGCGGTACTGATCGCGACTACCGGAACGGCGGGGCTACTGGTGGTCACCGTCGCGGCTTGGGCGGCGGCAGGGGTGCCGGGTCAGCTGATGCTGGTCGGTGTGAACTCGGCGGTGCTCGGAGGGGACGAGCCGAACCGCGGTGGCGCGGTCTCGGTGGTGCAGTCGTTCCGCTTCGCCGGTTCCGCACTGACTCCGCTGGTGCTGACGCCGGTGTACGACGCGCACGCGGTGGCGAGTTTCCTTGTGCCTGCAGTGTTGTTGGCGGTCTTTGCGCCGCTGCTCATGCCAGGGCGGGGTCGAGATCGACTCAGCGCCGGCTAGCAGTCCTTCAAAGGTGCAAATTGTGTTCGTGAGTGCGAAATTTCGGCCCCGGATACAAGTTTTGCACCGGTTTGGCGAGCTTCCTGACTCACGACCGGGCCAGCGCGGGCACCTCGACTGGCACCTCAACCGGCTGCCAGCCCGGACCGCGGAACATGTGCCCGAACCGATCACGCCAGCGCCGGGCCGTGCGGACATCGCGCAAGATGTTGGCGTATTCACCAAAGGCCACGCGCACGGGATTGAACGTGTCGATGTTCTTGGTGAGCCCGTAGACGGCGCGTTCGCGTTCGGGTGCGAAGGTGCCGAACATGCGGTCCCAGATGATAAGGATGCCGGCGTAGTTCCGGTCCAGGTAATCAGCGTTCGACGCGTGGTGAACACGATGATGTGACGGCGTGTTCCAGATGAATTCGATGGGGCGCCAGAGCTTTCCGACACGCTCGGTGTGCACGAAGAATTGATAGAGCAGGCTCACGGACTGCTGGAGCAGGATCATCCACGGCGAGAAACCGAGCAGGGCGAGCGGCAGCCAGAACGGTAGCGACGTCATCGGCGTCCACGTCTGCCGCAGCGCGGTGGACAGGTTGAAGTACGTGCTCGAGTGGTGCACGACATGGCTCGCCCACAGCACCCGCACGGTGTGGTGCAACCGGTGGAACCAGTAGTAGGCAAAGTCATCGAGGAAGAACAGCGCGATCCAGGTGAGCGGATTGGTCGGCGAAAGGTGTATCGGTGCAACGAGATACACCGCCGAGTACACCGCGATCACAACCAGCTTCCAGCCGATGTTGATCACCACGTTGCCCAGGCCCATCCCGATGCTCGTGGCGGAGTCGCGCATGTTGTACCCGCGCTGTCCGTCCGGGACATTCCGTTCGTCGTCGCGCAGGAAACGGTAGGACGCGGCTTCGATGATCAGGCAGATCACGAACACCGGGATCGCGTGGGCAATCAGGTCGAACACAGGCCTGGTCTCCTATTTCGCTGCGCCAGCAGCGTCTGTCGCGGCGATGATGCGGTCGAGCTGGACGACGATGCCGTCGAGAAGTTCGGTGGCCACCTCGTGCGCCTTGTCGGCGTTGCGGCTGGCGATGAGCTCGGCAAGCACGATCAGGGCATCGCCGTCGGAATACTCGTCGAGTAGACCCGCGATGGCCTCGACACCGATGGCCTCGATCGCGGCGACGAGGGTGTTGAGGCCGAGGCGGTAGGCGATGTTCGCGCTGCCGTCGACCACGGCCGTCCAGAACTCCACATTCGCGGCGATCAGATCGACTGGGTCGGTGTCCGGCCCGGGATACGCGTGGGCCAGTTCGGTGATATGCCTAATCGCGGTCTCGTCCGCCACATTGGCGCACAAGCGGGCGGCGTCGGCACCGATCGACTGCCGCATCCGGGCCATATCGCGCAGGATCCGTACGGGATGCAGCGGCGCGATACGCACGATGTCGACGAGTACGTCCAGGCCCGCGCTGCTACGCCAGTCGAGCACTCGTGAGGCGCCGCCCTGACTGATCTGCACCAGCCCGCTCTGCTGCAGGCGTTTGAGCGCTTCACGCAGAACGTGCCTGCTGACCTGGAACGATTCCGCCAGTTCCCGCTCGGCCGGCAGTCCCTCGCCGGGCACGAACCGGCCCGCCAGGATCTCCTCGACGAGCTGGGCATACACCGCGTCGGAGAGTGCGATGCGCGAGACGGGAGCGATAGCCACACGACGAGAGTGCCGCCAACTGGCCTACTTGTCAACTGGTTGAACCAGTTGGTCGAAGCGCCGCCGTTTACTGCGTTACGCCATGTCACGAAAAAGCTGTCAGCGTCCCGAACGTCCGTGAGAGGTATTCCTGACTCCCGTGTTACGTCGCGGCAGCCACTGCGTGACGTCCCCACCTCACAGTCATGGCCATGGGCAGCACTCCTCGTTTCCTCCAGGGCGTCTTTGCATTCATAGGCACTGGTCTCGACGATCCCCAGCTGATCGACGCGGCAACGCGCTACCAGGTACCGAGTGGTGTCACTGCCCAGCCGCTGTACTTCCGCGGCGGCAATTCCTCGGGCGAACTGATCGTGGTCACCCTTTGGCGCGACGGGGCGTCGATGCGGGTGTTCCCGATGGGCGCTCGATCGTCGGTGAACGTGCCGTTGCGCGTGGTCGAGGACGTTGATCCCGACACCGTGCTCGAACTCGTGGTGGCCGCTCCGGCGGGCTGCACGGGCGAGGTCGTCATCGACTTCGGGCTCATGGAGGTTTGATGAAGTTACTGGTTGTCGGCAATGGCATGGCGGGCGCACGCACGGTCGAGGAGATTCTCGAGCGCGGCGGGTCCGAGAAGTTCTCGATCACGATGATCGGCGACGAGCCCTACGGCAATTACAACCGCATCATGCTGTCGCATGTACTCGCCGGGGAGACCGACACCGACGACGACGACCTCATGCTCAACCCGATGAGCTGGTACCGCGAGCAGGGCGTCACCCTGTTCTCCGGTGACCGCGCGCTGACCCTGGACCGCTTCGCCAAGCAGGTCACCTGCGAGAGCGGCCGCGTCGTCGACTACGACGTGCTGATCATCGCCACCGGCTCCAACACCTTCTTTCCGAACATGGACGGGCTGCGCGAGCCGGACGGCCGCCTCGGCCGCGGCGTGTTCGGCTTCCGCACCATCGCCGACACCAATGGCATGCTGCAGCTGGCACATTCGC
>NZ_LRRB01000061.1 GCF_001646865.1 Aldersonia kunmingensis
TAGGATGCTGCATTCGTCAAATTGCAAAAGCTGGAATTCGTGCAGTGGCCAGGTGCCCAACGGGTAGCTACGGTTTTCCAATTTTGCGCGGTGACGAAGATACTCGGCGTCCGGGACATCTGGGTTGTGGCCCGCGAGGTCTACAGCTTGTAGCACCGGCAAACTGCGAGATTTAACCACCTGCAGCGAATCCGGTGGAACGACCACTGCAGAGAGCATGTCATGGCGCTGGATGAGTTCGTGCCAAGCCTGTTCAAGGCGGCTGCGATCAAGGCGTTCCGTTCGTATTTCGGCGTAGCTGTGGCACCCGGTGCCACCCAGATCATAGCCTTCGTTCTGACCGGTTGCGTATGCGCGCTGAATATCGGTCATGGGGAAGGGGGCGAACCGTGCTTGCTCATCATGCGGAACGGCCTCCCGCTCACGCAACCATGCCAAAACCTTTTCCTTATTTGACCTTAAGGCCGCGAGGTCTTCCTCGCGCAAGGAACCCTTGGGTGAACGGTAGTTGAGTCGATCGCCGTTCACCCATAGCGCTATACCGCGGGATTCAAGGTCGTTAATCAGCGCTGTGACATCCATGTTATCTCTCCTGTGTTCCGGTGGTTGGGGTTGTTTCGCTCAATGGGGGAGGTATGAGACTCCCCCAGCGGCCACATCAGACTCTCGAGACTGAGTGGTTCGGCATGCATAGCTGCTTGGACGGTACATGTGGGACCCAGTAATTGTCCGGTGCGCGCCCAGACTGCGCACAATGCCAGGAGGTATTCGGCTTCTTGCGCTTCGTTCTTGGAGCACGCCAACTTGTCATATACTTCGTTCAGAAACTCCGCAATGCCTGCAGGCCAGGTATGGTCGTAGAGGGCGACACGGGTAACGCACGGCTCGATAAGGAGATTCTCATGCAACTGTAGAGTGCTCAAACGATCATCGGCAGCAGTGCTTAGCAAGCCAGCTTGATCTCGTGGGATTGGGGTGTTTGGGTGCCAGATGATGGTTCCGTCAGTCTCGGTGAGCACCAGATTTCCGGCGTGCGTGAAAACAGTTATTCGATGCCCCACGTGAGCGAAATCGTCTGGCTTTTCTGGGTCGTTGTGATTAACCACGCGCAAGCAGAGCGGGGTTTTGCGTATCGAACCGGTGAGCGTAGTGAATATTCCGGTAACTTGGGTGTCGTCATCAAAGCTCCATGGGGTAAAACCGCCGGTAATCCTTCCGATGATATCGAGCGTTGAGAATAGAAAGTGAATGCTACATTCGGCGTCTATGTGGATGATTTTGAACTGCCTGGTTAGTGTTGTTGCGATTTCCAAGTACCGGGATATGGTTGGATTCCAGCGGTAGAAGGTGTTGAGCTTGAACTGCACGTTATTTTTCGCTGCCATCCGGTAGCAATCTACAGAGTCTTTCTTGTGGATCGGGTGCTCCATCACTACATGCTTGCCACGGCTTAAAAACTCTAGGGCGAGCTGCGTGCCGGAACCGCCAACGACGCTAGATCTGACCACCACACAGGCAAGATCAAAAGCGGGGAGATCTTCGATCTTGGTACACAGAGGTACGCCTAGCTGCTCTGCCAGCCGGCGCGACTGTTCGCTGCCCTGAGATAGGATTGCTACCAGCGAAAATTTATCCGCAAGCTTTTTTATCCCGTTGATGTATATACGGCCAAATGTTGTGCCGCATACGACGACGCGTACAGTGTTCATGCGACGGGCCTTTCTAGGTTCTGAGCCGAAATACCGGGGTTTTTAAATGAAGCCTGCATCGTCGTCATCACTCCATTGAGGTGCGTCGGTAGTTGCTGTAGGGCCGACGATTTTAATGTCGACGTTGTAAGAGGCCAGTGACGAGAGGACAGTTTGAGGGGCCGGCAGCTCATAGCCCCATTTCGGCCCGGTTAGTAGTTCGTCGCGGATAACGCTTTTTGTCGCTTCCGCAACAAAAAGAGCGGTGATGAAGGTGGAGTCCGGTGCGTGGACACTGCCTGAGACGCGAACAGGGCGGCCCCGTAGGGTGCCGTGGACAGTGGCTTGGATGGCAAACCAGTGGTTCTTTCCGGCATCGAGTTTGGTCTTCGCTGCAGCTATGTCTGCGCACAAATTCATGAGCGTGGTTGGGTCTGATATGTCGGTTTGTGAGAGCGCACGTAAAAGTAACTGCTGGGTGTCCCGGTCCGGTATGGCCGTGACCCCTATGAGGCGCGGAATAGAGAAATCTTGGGCCACCTTGCGTAGCTCGTTGGTGACGAACGGGCTTGCTATGAGTCCGTCATCGCTTGGGAAAGGTTCCAGATCTTCAGCGTGGATGCTCCCAGGTTGGTAAGCCACGAGGTCGCCGTCGACAATCATCTTCCCGGGATGTCCGTAGGAGTTGTGGGTACTTAGCACCACATCGACCAGACCCGACAGCCCGCCCCGGTCGCGTCCACCAGTGCAGAGAGTTACCGATTGACAGTCGTCGATTAGGCCCGCCAGGTGGCGTAGTAATAGACCGCTGAGACCGGGGGTAGCGCCGGCGTTGACCACGCACGGACGGTTGGTGGGATAGTTGTCGAATGAGTTGGCTCCGAACGGGTCTATATAGCCCACTGAGTCTGGTAGTGCCGACGCTACTGAGGTCTTGAGAAGACATGACGGTCCGGCGCAGTTGACGACGACATCAAGGTCACGGGAAAATTTGTTGACAGATTCCTCGTCGTGAGCGTCAACGATAGCGGTGCGCTCATCTGATGTGTGGTGAGACCGATTCCCGCAGTTCACCACATGTCCGCTAGCGCGCAACAGTGCGGCTACTTGGCGGCCTACTTCGCCATGCGAACCGAGAACCCCCACTCTTGCCGTCTCTCCTGTGCGAACCACTCAATGTCCTTTTCTTAGCGAGCACATAACGCCAGATAGCGCCGGTTTAGGTTAGGCTACCCTGCGCGGCAATGAGTTGCAATAGATAGAGGGTAAAACGGCTCTTCCCGATCTAGAGTGCGTAGCAACATAGCTACCTGGCTGGGGGTAGGGGTCGTTGGGCCGGGTCAAAAGGATAGGCAGGGGGTGTTTTGGTGGTGTCGTGGCATAGCAAGAGGCCCTAGACGGTGCAAGATGGTCGTTATCACACAGTCCATCCAGCCACCTAGGGCCCTGACCATGAACTTGTGCAGGTATCAAGCTCCGGGTTTCGTAGAGGCTGTTTTTCTTGGTTTTCTACGCCACAGAGGATGCGACAGCGGTGGTGGTGGCCCATTCGGTGTGGACCTGGTTCGGTGGGCGGTAGCCCACCGATGAGGGCAACCGGGTCTGGTTGTACCACCCGACTGGGGTTGCCCGCAAATTGTTGACAGTTGAGTTAGGTGTCTAGGCCGCCTGGGCGGTGTGCTGTTGGAGGGCAAGCTCGTACTCGATAGGGCTTTGCATCCCGATGGATGAGTGGATTCTTTTGTGGTTATAAAACCCCTCGATCCAGGCGGAGATATCGCTGTAAACTTGTCGCCTAGTGGCGTAAGCACGGCGGTAGAACTTCTCGATCTTCAAACTCGCCCAGAACGACTCCGCCATTGCATTATCCCAGCACACCCCGGTCCGACCCATCGACAACGTCGCGCCAATGTTCGTTGCAAATCGCGACAGCTGTGTAGAGGTGAACTGACATCCACGATCCGCGTGCAGTACCACCGCCTCTGGCCTGGCGTTGCCACGGTTGTCCATCGCCATGGCCAGGGCCTGTGTAACCAAGTCAGTATTCTGCTCATCTCCCATGGCGTAACCCAGCACCCGCTTGGAATGCGCATCTCGAATAGCGATGAGATACCCCCAGCCCTCACCAGACCTTAAATACGTAAAATCCGTGATCCACACCTTGTCGATCGCACCCCGGTCCCACACGCGTTCGCAATGATCAAGGTGGGCCATCGCCACCGTGCCGAACCCGTGGTGGCAGGCGAAACTGTCTAGTGGATATAGCCTCTAGACCTTGGCGTTTTAGGCTGGCAGCGACGCGCTTTTTATCCACCTGGATGCCGTAGTCACGCTGTAAGGCCGCGGCCAGGCGTGGGGATCCGTGGGTTTGTGCATAGTCGAAAAATAGTTGCCGAACCATCCGGTCAAACCGTACTCGGGCAGTTTGTTTGTCCGATGCTGCCAGCCGCCGTGCGAACCACTGATAGAACCCAGCCCGGCTGACCTCGAGCAGGCGCGCCATCAGCGCGATGGGAAACTGTGCCTTCTGCGCTGCCATTAGCTCAAACAGTTCTTGTTTTGTTGCTTGGCTGCGAAGAAGGCGCTTGCTTTTCCCAGGAACTCGTTTTCCATCTTCAACGTGGCGATATCCCGACGCAGCTTGCGGATCTCGGCTTTGAGTTCGTCTGGTGTGGCCTCGCTCTGCTGCACTGCATCTAGTTCTACGCGGCGAGCTTTTAACCACCATCCGAGCACCTGAACCGTCCTGGGTTTTGTTCCGACCTAGTTTGAGGAAGGATCATCATCCATGGGTAGGAAGTTCCCACAAGATTTCAAGGAGCGCGCCGTCCGCCTAACCGACGAGCACCGCAAGGCCCACGATTGCTCCGCATGGCAGGCCGCCACGGTAGTCGGCGAACGCCTCGGAGTTAGCCTCCACACCATCCGCGGGTGGATGCAAAAGAGCTTGGAAAAGACCCCACCAGGTGACGATTTGCCATTTGAAGTACGCGAAGAAATGCAGCAGCTACGCAGCGAAAACCTCGAGTTACGCAGGGCAAACGAGATCCTCAAGGCCGCATCGGCTTTTTTCGCACGGGAACTCGACCATCCCGGACGCTAATGATCCGCTTCATCGACGAGCACAAGGATCATTACGGGGTCGAGGCCATCTGCCGGGTGCTCCGCGAGGACTTCTGCGAAGATTTCTACACCTCACGCGGCTACCGGGCGTTTAAGTCCCGCCCACCATCGGCCAGGGCGCTTCGCGACGAGGAACTCATTGAAGAGCTCAAGCGCCTACACGCCGACAATTTCGGGGTCTACGGCATCCGTAAGCTGCACCAGGCCATGGTTGACGAAGGTCACGACATCGGCTGCGACCAGGTCGGCAGGCTGATGAAAATCGCAGGCCTCAAGGGTGTGCGTCGTGGCCGCAACCCCGTGACCACCAAGCCTGCCAAGCAGCCCGATTCGCGCCCTGACCTGGTCAAGCGCAACTTCACTGCTGATGCGCCGAGCCGCTTGTGGGTCGCTGATATTACCTACGTCCGTACCCGTAGTGGGTTCGTGTACACGGCATTTGTCACCGATGCGTTTAGTCGCAAGATCGTCGGGTGGTCGACGAAGTCTTCGCTGTCAGCCGTGGCGCTGCCGATGGAAGCGTTGTCGCAGGCCATTCATTCAGCGAAAGGCCAGTTAGATGGGCCTTTGGTGCATCACAGTGACCGTGGGTCG